>NZ_ANAX01000022.1:0-4716 GCF_000341065.1 Nocardiopsis halotolerans DSM 44410
CCTCGGCCAGTTCCCTGCGGCGTTGCTCGTGGTCGACGATCTTGGGCACTCCCCTTTTCTAACACACTCGTGCTATTTTATTTGTCACAGACGTGCGAGAAAAAGTGACGGGAGTTCCCATGCCGCCCCTGGACGTCCTGCTGCCGGTCGCCGGACTGGCTCTACTCGACACGCTCAGCCCCGCAACCATCGGTGTGTCGCTGTACGTGTTACTCAGCGGGGCGCGTTCGGTGGCCCGCCCGCTGCTGGCCTACCTGGGCACCGTCGCCCTCTTCTACTTCGCCCTGGGCTGCGCGCTCATGCTCGGCTTCGGCTTCCTGTTCGAGGCCCTGGGCGGCCTCGCGGACCATCCCGCCGTGGGCTGGGCGATGGTGGTGCTGGGCGGGGGCATGCTCGCCTACGCCCTGTTCATGCCCGACAAGCCGCGCGGGCAGCGCAGGCCCGCCTCACTGCGCACCGGCGCGATGGTCGGGCTGGGGCTGGCCACCGGCCTGCTGGAGGGCGGAACCGCCTTCCCCTACTTCGGCGCGGTCGGCATCATGACCACCGCCGAACTGTCCCCCGTGGTGTGGGTGCCCATGCTCGCCGCCTACAACGTCGTCATGGTGCTCCCGCCGATCCTGCTCTACCTGGCCCACCGCGCCCTCGGCGAGCGGCTGCGCCCCCGCATGGAACGCTGGCGGACCAAGGTGGAGTCCGGCTCACGCGAGGCCATGGGCTGGATCATCGGCATCGTGGGCTTCCTGGTCCTGCGGCACGGCGTGGTGGTCACCGGGATCCTGGAGGGAACCGCCGTCAGCCTCGGCGGTCTCTGACCGGAGGACCCGGGCGCGACGCGGCGCCAACCGCAGGTGGAGCCAGCACCACCCCCGGTCCACACCCCTGCGGCCCTGACCAGGGGCGCGGACGAGCGTAGTTTCGGGGCCATGAACGCGACCCGCCTCCTTCACCGGCTTCTGGCCGACACCCGTCACAGTCTGCTCGGCCTGCCGATGGCCCTCGTCTCCTTCGTGGTCTGCCTGACGGGCCTGGCCGCCGGGACGGGCACCGCCGTCGTCGGTGTGGGCCTGTTCCTGCTGGTGGGAACCCTGTACACCGCACGCGGGTTCGCCCACGTCGAGCGCGTCCGCCTCACCGACCTGGTCGGGCGGCCGGTGGTGCGCCGCCCCTACCGCTCCCCCGCTTCCGGAGCTGGTCCCCTGCGCCGGGCCCTGGCCCCGTTGTCCTGTCCGCAGAGCTGGCTGGACGCCCTGCACGCGGTGGTGTACCCGCCCGTGTCCGTGGTCGGCTTCGCCCTCGCCACCACCTGGTGGACGGGCGCCCTGGCCGGGCTGCTCCACCCGCTCTGGGGCTGGTCGCTGTACACCATCCCCGGCTACACCGGTGTGGGCGCCTACGTGCTGCCGGAGTCCCCGGTGCTGGCCACCACGGTGGTCCACATGCTCGGCGGCGCGCTGTTCGCCCTCACCCTGCCCCTGGTGGTGCGCGCGTGCGCCCACGCCCAGGCCACGCTCGGGCGTGCCCTGCTGCTGGCCCCCGAGGACCCCAGCGTGGGAGTCCACACCGCCGTACCCGACCCTCGGGGGGTGACGCGTCCCGCACCGCGCCCGGACGCGGGTGCTCCACACGTGCCCACGGTGGTGTGAGGCCCCGACCGGAACCCCGGAGCGGGTCCTCGTCCCGGAACCCGCGGCAGGGCCCCGCCCTCGGGGTTCGGGCGAGTCCACCCCGGAGGACCTACCCCCTGGTTCCCCGTGGTGTGGGACGCCCCACCCTCATGCCGTCCCGGGTGATCGCCGCGTCGGTCGGTGGCCGGTGAGCCAGGCGGCGGCCGCGGTGGCGACCAGCATGGCGGTGAGGGGAATCCAGGGAACCGCGGGCGGCCACTCGCCCCAGGCCCACAGGGCCGCCAGCATCGCCACGCCGCCTCCGACCAGGCCCAGGAGTCCGGCCGGAACGGTGAGGGCGAGCAGACGTGCGGCGGCCATGGCGCGCAGGAACCGGGGCCGGGCGCCCACCGCCGCCATGACGGCGTCGTCACGGGCGTGCTCGGCGGAGGAGAGCGCTCCGGCGATGGCCGCGGTCCCCACCGCGGTGGCGGCGGCCAGTGCCATGAACAGCCACAGCACGGAGGCGATCTCCCGGCTGTCGTAACCGCGTTCGACGTAGAGGTCGACCTGTCCGCCCAGGTGGCGGTTGGCGGACGCGCGGGCCGCCTGGACCTGGTCGGGGGTGGGTTCTGTGCCGGTGACCAGCAGGGCCCCGCGGACCGGGGTGCTCAGCAGATCGTGTTCGGCCAGGGTCTTCGGTGAGATCAGGGCGTGGGGCAGCCGCTGTACGGGTTGCCCGGTGACGATGACCTCGGCGTCCATCTCCACGGCCTCTCCGGAAAGGTCGACGCCCGCTACCAGCCGGGCCTGTCCGGGGCCGTGTCGCAGTGCGGGATCGGTCAGGACGACCCGGCCGCCGCGTAGGGCCCGCAGGGCCCGTTCGCGCTGGTCGGGTTGGGCGAAGCGCGCGGCGACGAGGTCTTCGTCGGCCACCGCGACGTCCTGGATCGGGGCGATGCCCGCGCCCAACTCCTTGGGGCACTGTCCCGGGGCGCTGTCGCGGGGAGGCCGCGCGCACCGGCGCGCGGGGTTGTCCAGGGTCAGGCGCAGCGGACCGTCGCCTGTGGGCATCGCGGCGTGGGAGAGCCGGATGACGCGCGCGCCGCCCAAGGCCTGGGTCACCGGCCGCAGCGCGGCGTCCTCGGCGGGCAGGGGGCCGTCCAGCATGGCCTGACCGTCCAGGAGGCGGGGCACGTAGGTGCGGGCGTTGTGCTGGTCGGCGCTGTGCAGGAGCACTCCGGCCACCGACGCCGCGGCCGTGACCGCGCAGACCGCCACCGCCAGGGGCAGTGAACGCGACGGACTGCGCGCCGGGCCGCGCAGCGCCACCCGCGCGCGTACTCCAAGTTGCGCGGCGAGCGCCGCCAGGGCCCGCAGCATCAGGGCGCACGAACCGAGGAGTCCGAGCGCGTAGGCGAGGGCGCCCGCTCCGGCCAGCGGGATCATCCCCACGGCGATACCGACGACCATGACCACCAGGCCCACCGCGGCCAGGAGCGGCCACGCCCACGTCCGGCGTTCGCGGACCGCGGGAGGAGGCGCGTCGCGCAGTGCCGCCACCGGACCTCGTCGTGCCACCGACCATGCCGGGAGCCACGCCGCGACCAGGCCCGCCACCAGGGCCAAAGCCACGATCCAGACGAGCTGGTCGGGGCGGATCACCGGCGGCCCCCAGGAGGCGCCCACGAGCTGCTCCCCCAGCGGTTGGGCGGCCAGCGCCAACACCACACCCACGGCGAGCCCGGCCAGGGCGCCGGTCGCGGCCACCAGCACGCCGTGGGCCAGCACCACCCGGCGCAGCTGGGTCGGGCGGGCCCCGGCCGCGGACAGCAACCCCAGTTCCCGGCGGCGGCGCTGGGCGGTGAGGGTGAACACCGCCGCGGCCAGCAGCCCGACCTCGCCCAAACCCAAGGCGGTGAACAGCAGCACCGCGCGGTCGTCGTCGCGCGTGGTGTCCTCGGCGGCGGGAGCCGCACCCGGGGTGGGGCCGGGGGTGCGCGGGTCCACGGTGAAACCGTGCGGGCCCAGCAGCTCCACCAGCGCGGGCTCGTCCATGCTCGGGGGAAGTCCGCCGACCAGCCACGGCCCCGCACCCTCGCGCGGCGTGTCCAGCGCCGGATCCGTGGGCGAGCCCACGAGGAAGTCGCGGTCGTGGTCGGTGGGGTCGAGGACCAGACCGGTGATGGTGACGGTGTGGTCCTCGCCCACGCCCACCTGGTCACCGCCCCCCATCCCCCGAGTGCTGCCCAGATGCTGACTCACCAGCACCTGGCCACCGCGTTCGGGAACCCGCCCGGCGGTGACCTCCAGCAGCCCCTCCGTCAGGGGGTCGGACAGGTCCACCAGCGTCACCGAGGTGGGCACCGGGCCGTGCGAGGTCTGGAGGGAGACCACGGAACCAGCGGCCCGGAGGATCCGCGTCCGCTCGGGCAGCACCTGGCGCAGCGCCCGTGCCGAGGCTTCCTCCGTTTGGGACAGCACACGCGCCTGGGCAGCGCCCATGGCCGCGACCCTGTCCTCCTCAGGGGTGGGGATGGCGGTGCTGTAGAGGATCTGCACCAGCACGGCGACGGCCACCGGCAGCCCCAGCAGTCCCGCGCCCAGCACCGAACGCCTGCCGTCCTGGCGGAGCATGCGCCAGGCCAGCGTCAGGCTCACACGCCCCCTCACCGCGCGTCCCCCGTGGCCGGGCTCAGCACGCCGTCGCGCATGACGAGCACCCGGTCGGCCAGGGGGAACCACTCCTGGTCGTGGGTGCCCACCAGCACACCGGCGCCGTGTTCACGCGCACGGGCGACCAGGGCCTCGCGCACCGCCCCCGAGGAGGCCGAGTCCAACGCGCCGGTGGGCTCGTCGGCCACGACCAGTCGACGGGAGCCGATCAGCGCGCGGGCGATCGCCACCCGCTGTCGCTGGCCACCCGACATCTGCTCCGGGTACCGGTCGGCCAGCTCGGCGACGCCCAGTTCGTCCAACGCCGCGCGCGCACGCTGGCGTGCTTCACGTGTTCCGTCCAGCTCCAGTGGAAGCGCGACGTTCTCCTGGGCGGTGAGCACGCTCAGCAGGTTGTACTCCTGGAACACGTAGCCGATACGGCGGGGGCGCC
>NZ_ANAX01000022.1:4722-9221 GCF_000341065.1 Nocardiopsis halotolerans DSM 44410
TCGGCGCGGCGTTTGGTGCTGGTGCCGGTGACGTCGTCGCCGTCCACGCGCACCGCTCCCCGGGTGGGTTCGGCGAGGCACCCGGCGATCTGGAGGAGGCTGGACTTTCCGGCCCCGCTCCGGCCGCAGACCACCACGGCCTCTCCGCGTTCGATCCGCAGGCAGGCCTCCCGGACGGCCACGACCCGGGCCTGGCCCGAACCGTACTCCCGGACCACCCCGTCCATCTCCAGGGCCGCCGTCGTGTTCCTGATATGTACATGTTCGCGAGCTGTCGCCATCGCTGTCCGATTTCTTTGAGGGGTGCGGCGGTGGTTCGTGCGCGGTACCTCGTTATTACCGTTTCCGGAATGCCCAAGCCTCAGGGGCGTGGCCGATCTCCGGGTTTGACCTCAACGTTTGTTGAGGTTCTACGGTTCATGGCACCAACCCCGACAGAAGCCGGTGGACGACCATGAGCATGGAAGTAGCTGCGTGGAACTCGATCTACCACGCGATGCACGCACGCGAGGACCAACGCCCCTTCTCCCTTCCCCTCCTACGCCGGATCGGCTCCTTCGCCAGGCCCCACGCACGGCACCTGGTCTGGTTCCTGGCCCTGAGCGTGGTCACCGCCGTCCTGACCGTGGCCTCCCCGCTCCTGGCCGGAAGGGTCGTCAACGCCATCACCGGCGGCGGCGCCCTGGACACGGTGCTGTTCCTGGCCGGACTCATCGCCGCCGTCGCGATCCTGGAAGCCGCCCTGAAACTGGTGGTGCGCTGGCTCTCGGCCCGGGTCGGCGAGGGACTCATCCTGGACCTGCGCACGACCGTCTACGACCACGTCCAGCGCATGCCGGTCGCCTTCTTCACCCGCACACGCACCGGAGCCCTGGTCAGCCGCCTCAACAACGACGTCATCGGCGCCCAGCGCGCCTTCAGCGACGTGCTCTCCGGCGTGATGAGCAACCTGGTCACCCTGGTCCTGGCCCTGGGCGTCATGCTCACCCTGTCCTGGCAGATCACCCTGATCACGCTCGCCCTGCTGCCGCTGTTCGTGGTCCCCGCCCGCCGCATGGGCGCCCGCCTGGCCCGGATCGAACGCGAACGCGCCCTGCACAACGCGACCATGGGCACCCAGATGACCGAGCGCTTCTCCGCGCCCGGCGCCACCCTGGTCAAGCTCTTCGGACGTCCCGACGAGGAGGCGGCCGAGTTCGCCCGCAGGGCCGGCCGGGTCCGCGACATCGGCGTGCGCACCGCCATGGTCCAGGAGGTCTTCTTCACCGCCCTGACCCTGGTCTCCGCGCTCGCCCTCGCCCTGGTCTACGGCCTGGGCGGCTTCTACGCCCTGCGCGGCCAACTGGACGCGGGCACCGTGGTGTCCATGGGCATGCTCCTGACCCGCCTGTACGCACCGCTCACCGCCCTGGCCAGCGCCCGCGTCGAGGTCATGAGCGCCCTGGTCAGCTTCAGCCGGGTCTTCGAGGTCCTGGACCTCAAGCCACTGGTGGCGGAGAGAAAGGACGCCGCGACGGTCCCCGAGGGGCCGGTCTCGGTGGAGTTCGACGACGTCACCTTCGCCTACCCCACCGCCGACAAGGTGTCCCTGGCCTCCCTGGAGGAGGTCGCCGTCCTGGACACCACCGACCAGAGCGACGTCCTGCACGGTGTGTCCTTCCGGATCGAACCCGGCCAGACCGTGGCCCTGGTCGGCTCCTCCGGCGCGGGCAAGTCCACCATCGCCCAGCTGGCCCCGCGCCTGTACGACGTGGACTCCGGCGCCGTGCGCCTGGCCGGGAAGGACGTGCGCGACCTGTCCTTCGCCTCCATGCGCGCCACCCTGGGCATGGTCACCCAGGACGGGCACCTGTTCCACGAGTCCATCCGCGCCAACCTGTCGCTGGTGCGGCCCGAGGCCACCGAGGAGGAGCTGTGGGACGTTCTGTGCCGCGCCCGCCTGGACGCCCTCGTCGCCTCCCTGCCCGACGGGCTGGACACCGTGGTCGGCGAGCGCGGGTACCGCTTCTCCGGCGGTGAGCGCCAGCGCCTGACCATCGCCCGCCTGCTGCTGGCCGAGCCCGAGGTGGTCATCCTCGACGAGGCGACCTCGGCACTGGACTCCACCTCCGAGGCGGCGGTGCAGGCCGCCCTGGCCGAGGCGCTGGAGGGGCGGACCGCACTGGTCATCGCCCACCGCCTCTCCACCGTCCGCGCCGCCGACGCCATCCTGGTGGTCGAGGCCGGGCGGATCGTGGAGCGCGGCACCCACACCGAGCTGCTCGCCCGCGGCGGCCGCTACGCCGAGCTGTACCGGACCCAGTTCGCCACCGACGAGGCCGAACCGGTCACGGCCGGATAGCCCCCCGCCCCCTGATCCCCGTCCCCCGGTGGCGCCACACCGGGGGACGGTCCCGTTGGCGGGCCGCGCTCAAAGGTGGCGCACGACGCGGGCCGGGTTGCCCACCGCCACCACGTTGGCGGGCAGGTCCCTCACCACCACCGCACCGGCGCCCACCACGGTGTTCTCCCCGATCGTCACGCCGGGGCAGACGATGACGCCGCCACCCAGCCACACGTTGTCGCCGATGGTGATCGGCTCGGCGGCCTCCCACTTGGCGCGCCGCTGTTCGGGGTCCACGGGGTGGGTGGGGGTGAGCAGCTGCACGTTCGGGCCGATCTGCACGTCGGCGCCGATGCGGATCGGGGCCACGTCCAGCATCACCGCGCCGCAGTTGACGAACGTACGCGGCCCGACGCTGATCTGGTAGCCGTAGTCCACCCGCAGCGGCGGGCGGATCCAGGTGTCCTCGCCCAGCTCGCCCACCAGCTCCGCGAGGAGCCGTCCGCGGTCCGGGTCGTCGACGGAGGAGTTGTTGAACGCCTCGGCGCGCTTCTCCGCCCGGATGAGATCGGCCTGGAGTTCGGGGTCGTCGGCGAGGTAGAGCTCACCGGCGAGCATGCGTTCCTTCTGGCTGGCCACCACGGTCCCTTCGATTCGGATGCCGTTCGACCCTAGTCCCGGCGCCGACACGGGAGGGGCCGCCCCCCGGCGGCGGACGAGTGCGCCCACGCGCCGCGGGCACCGCGATCGCGGCCGGACCCGCCTCAGTCCAGGCAGAACTCGTTGCCCTCGGGGTCGGCCATCACGATGAAACCGGTCTCCATCGGCGGCTCGGGCTCGTGGCGGCGCACCCGCGTCGCCCCCAGCGGCAGGAGCCGTGCGCACTCGGCCTCCAGCGCCGCCATCCGCTCCTCCCCCAGCAGCCCGGGAGCCGCGCGGACGTCGAGGTGGAGGCGGTTCTTGGTGACCTTGTCCTCCGGCACCTGCTGGAAGAACAGCCGTGGGCCGCGCCCCTCGGGGTCCTCGATGGCTGACCTCGTGTTGCGCTGCTCCTTTGGTATGCCGAGCCGGTCGAGGAAGTCCTCCCACGCGGCCAGCGGGTCGGCGCCCTCGGGCAGGTCGGCGCCGGGCGGGCCGGGGTGGACGTAGCCCAGCACGTCGCGCCAGAAGGACGACAGCGCCCGCGGGTCGTGGGCGTCGAAGGTGATCTGGACGTCGGGGCTCATCGGTTCGCTCCGTTCTCGGCGGACTTCGTGTGCGGGTAGAGGTCGCGCAGCAGGCAGACCTCGGACAAGTGGTGGATCAGCTCGCGGTGGACGTGCGGCACCAGGTCCGCCATGGGCGGCTCGGGGTGGGGCTCCTTGGCGCCGACCGGGGCCCGCAGCGCGGCCGCGCGCTCCAGAAATCCCGCGCCGGCGACCAGAAGTACTCGTCGTCGGTCAGGCCCTCGAACCGGGGGCGGATGTGGTGGTTCCAGTGGAACTCCCACTGCTCGCGCAGCGTCTGGTTCCAGTCGGGTTCTGCCCTGTCCATGGAGCCACTCTGACACCCCTCGCGGACAGGATCGGTCCGCTATCTCTGGCAGGGTGGGTCACATGGACGCGGCGGGCGGCGACGAACGCGGTACGACGGAGCGGGTGCTCACACTGCTCGGGCTGTTGCAGCAGCGCCGGGTCTGGACCGGCTCCGCACTCGCCGACCGGCTCGGGGTCACGCCGCGCACGGTACGGCGCGACGTCGACCGGCTGCGCGCGCTCGGCTACCCGGTGCACGCCAGCCAGGGCGTCGGCGGCGGCTACCAGCTCGGTCCGGGCCNTGCTGCTGGACGACGAGGAGGCGATCGCCACCGTGGTCTCGCTGCTTGCCGGGGCGGGTGGTGTGGACGGCGGCGCGGGCGACGCCGCGCTGCGGGCGCTGACCAAGCTCGACCGGGTGCTGCCCACCCGGTTGCGGCACCAGGTACGCGCGCTCTCCGGTTCGGTGGAGTCCTTCGGCGCGGGCCGCACACCGGTCAACCCCGAGGTGCTCATGACGCTGGCCAGGGCCTGCCGTGACGAGGTCGAGGCCGGTTTCGACTACCCGTCCGGGAACGGGGTGCGACGGCGGCGGGTCGAACCCCACCGCCTGGTCGCCTCCGAACGGCGCTGGTACCTGCTCGCCTACGACCTCGACCGCG
>NZ_ANAX01000023.1 GCF_000341065.1 Nocardiopsis halotolerans DSM 44410
GCGTCGACCGGATGACCGGTGTGTCGGCGCGGACCTGGCGTTTCCACCCGCGTGCGGCCCCCGACGCGGCGGCGTACGTGCAGGAGGGCGTGGCCAGCCGGGTCTATCCGCGCCGGGCGCGCTTCCTCGTGCACGCGTCGGCCGAGACGGTGCGCGCGCAGATCCCCGCGTCGGCGGCGGTGGTGCGGGGACGAGGGGGCGAGCGCTGCGAGGTGCTCAGCGGCGCCCACGACCTCGACTTCGTGCTCATGCACGTGCTCCTGTTGGGGCACGACTTCGAGGTGCTCGATCCGCCGGGACTGGGAGAACGCTGTCGCGTGTTGGCACGGAGACTGCTGTCGGGCGGG
>NZ_ANAX01000024.1 GCF_000341065.1 Nocardiopsis halotolerans DSM 44410
AGGGAACCATCAGCCGCACCCGCACCCGACGGTCCCATCCGGACAACGGTGACTACGGCCTCAGGGGGTCGGCGCCAACCGGCGGGTCAGGAAGTCCCGGACGTGGTCGACCGCGGTGTCCAGGTGGCTTTCGAGCAGGAAGTGGCCACCTCCGGGCACCAGATGGATCTCGGCGTCCGGCAGGTCCCGCGCGAAGGCGCGTGCGCCGTCAGGGCCGAAGATGAGGTCCTCGGCTCCCCACACGGCCAGGAGCGGGACACGGCTCCGCCGGAAGTACGTGTGCACCCGCGGGTACAGGGGCGGGTTGGTGGCGTAGTCGCGAAAGAGGGCGAGTTGCGCGAGGTCGTTGCCAGGGCGGCTGATGTCGCGGTGGTCCAACGTCCAGGTGTCGGGGTCGACCAGCTCGGGGCGGTCCACTCCGTGCAGGTACTGCCAGCGGATGGCGTCCAGGCCGAGAGCGGCGCGGACCGCGGGCTCGGTCTCGGGCCCCGGGTCCTTGGCGTAGGCCCACACGGGTGCCCAGAACTCCGGGACGAAGCCGTCCTCGTAGGCGTTGCCGTTCTGGGTGATCACCGCGGTGAGCGCCTCGGGCGTGCGTAGCGCGAGCCGCCATCCGATGGGGGCGCCGTAGTCCTGCACGTACATGGCGTAGCGGTCGACGCCGAGCTCGGCCAGGAGCGCCTCGGTGATGTCGGTGAGTGCGTCGAACGTGTACGGGAACGTGTCGGCGGACGGTGTGTCGGAGTGGCCGAAGCCGAGGTGGTCGGGGGCGATGACGTGGAATCGGTCGGCGAGTCGCGGGATCAGGTGTCGGAACATGCGCGAGCTGGTGGGGAAGCCGTGCAGGAGCAGCAGGGTCGGCGCGTCGCGGGGGCCGGCCTCCCGGTAGAAGACGCGGTGCTCTCGCACGGTGGCGTACTGGTGGTGGACCTCGACCATGTCTAACCCCACAAAGGTATTTTGATGGTTATCTGTGCTCCCAGTGGACCCGACGCGAGATAACCTGTCAAGTCGAATGAGAGGGTTAGGAATGGAGGTGGGGGACGTGATCGACGAACAGGCACTGCTCGAGGCGCTGAACAGCACCCCGGTGGTGGATGGTCGGCCGCAGGACCTGTGGGCCGATGACGCCGTGCTCCGGCGGTGGGCGCGAAAGCACGGCGGTCCGGATGACGCACCGGCGATCGACTGGCTGCGAACGGCCAGGGACGTGCTCCAGGCCGCCACGCGCGGCTCCGTGCCCGAGGCGGATCTGCGGCGGATACTCACCGGCGTCCACCGAAGTCCCGAGGTCGACGCGTCGGGGCTGCGGTGGCGTCTGCACGGGCCGCCCGAACGGATGCTCGCGGTGGAGCTGGTGCTCGCCTGGTACGACGTCCAGGCACGCAGGCCCGGTCGGCTGCGCCCCTGCGGCAACGACGAGTGCCGCCTCTTCCTCCTGGACCGCAGCCGTGCCAACACCGCGCGCTGGTGCTCGATGAGGACCTGCGGTAACCGCCTGAAGGCCCGTCGCCACCAAGAGCGCGCCCGTCAGGAGCCGAGGACCTGACGGGACCACGTCGGATGCCAGGGGCGCACACGGCACCGGCGGTGGAGACGACCGTCTCCACCGCCNNNCCCCCAAGGCGCGCCCTGGGCGGGGGGTCCTGGGGTTCAGCGCCGGAGTCGTGACCCGCTCATCGGGTACCGGAGGCGGCTCGTGGCCAGTGGCCCCGAACCCGGGCGTGGCGGCGCGGGCGGGCGGGGAGACGACCACGGCCGGGCCGCTCCGCGATCGTGTGCGGTCAGCCGAGAGCACACACGGTCGCGGAACGAGTACCGGGTCACCGATGGGTCCGCCCGGTCCGCGACCGCGGACCGCCCCCGAGGCTACTCACCGGTCGCTCCGCCCCTCGCCGTGGCCTTGGGAGGACCGTCCAGGTAGGCGCGCAGGTGGCGGGCGGTGAGGGTCTCGCCCTCCGCCACCAGGTCGGCGGGGCTGCCCTCGAAGACGACCCGGCCGCCGTCGTGCCCGGCCCCCGGCCCCAGGTCGATGACGTGGTCGGCGTGCGCCATCACCGCCTGGTGGTGCTCGATCACCACCACCGTGTTGCCGTCGTCCACCAGACGGTCCAACAGCGCCAGCAACCGGTCCACGTCGGCCAGGTGCAGGCCGCTGGTCGGCTCGTCCAGCACGTACACCGCCCCCTCCCTGGCCATGTTGACCGCCAGCTTGAGCCGCTGGCGCTCACCGCCCGACAGGGTGGTCAGCGGCTGCCCCAGCCCCAGGTAGCCCAGGCCCACGTCGTGCAGGCGGTCCAGGATGACGCGGGCGTTTCCGCTGGTGAAGAACTCCCGTGCCTCCACCACCGACATCGCCAGCACCTCGCTGATGTCGCGGCCGCGCAGGGTGTGGGAGAGCACCTCGGAGCGGAACCGCCTGCCCTGGCACTGCTCGCAGGTGGAGGCGACCCCCGCCATCATCGCCAGGTCGGTGTAGACGACCCCGGCGCCCCTGCACTCGGGGCAGGCACCCTCGGAGTTGGCGCTGAACAGCGACGCCTTCACCTTGTTGGCGCGCGCGAAGGCGGTGCGGATCGGGTCCAGCAGACCGGTGTAGGTGGCCGGGTTGGAGCGGCGCGACCCCCGGATCGGTGACTGGTCGACCACCACCACGCCCTCGCGTCCGGGCAGGGCGCCGTGGATGAGGGAACTCTTGCCCGAGCCCGCCACACCGGTGACCACGGTGAGGACCCCCGTCGGGATGTCCACGCTGACGTCCCGAAGATTGTGGGCGTTGGCCCCGGTGATGGACATGTGCCCGGTGGGTGTGCGCACCCGCTCGCGCAGGGCGGCCCGGTGGTCCAGGTGGTCGCCGGTGAGCGTGCCCGAGGAGCGCAGCCCGGCCACGTCCCCGGCGTAGGTCACGCGTCCGCCCGAGGGGCCGGCGCCCGGACCCAGGTCCACCACGTGGTCGGCGATGGCGATGGTCTCGGGCTTGTGCTCGACCACCAGTACCGTGTTGCCCTTGTCGCGCAGACTCACCAGCAGGTGGTTCATCCGCTCGATGTCGTGCGGGTGCAGGCCCACGGTCGGCTCGTCGAAGACGTAGGTCACGTCGCTCAGGCTGGAGCCCAGGTGGCGCACCATCTTGACCCGCTGGGCCTCCCCGCCCGAGAGGGTGCCCGACTCCCGGTCCAGGCTCAGGTAGCCCAGTCCCACCTGCACCAGTGACTCCAGGGTGTGGCCGAGGTTGTCCAGCAGCGGTTTGACCGAGGGCTCGTCCAGGGCGGCGACGAACTCCGCGAGTTCGTCGACCTGCATGGCCGAGCACTCGGTGATGGTGCGCCCGGCGACCGTGACCGACCGGGCCTGGGCGTTGAGGCGGGTGCCCCCGCACTTGGGGCACACCGCGAAGGCCACGGCCCGGTCCACGAAGGCGCGCACGGCCGTCTGCATCTTCTCGCGGTCCTTGGCCAGGTAGGTGCGCCTGATCTTGGGGACCAGGCCCTCGTAGGAGAAGGAGTTGGTGCCCACCCTGACCTTGGTGACGGGCAGGTGCAGCAGGGTGTGCCACTCCTGGTCGGTGTAGTCGGCCAGCCGCTTGTCGGCGTCCAGCAGACCCGAGTGGACGAACACCTGCCAGTACCAGGTGCCCACCCCGTAACCGGGGACGGTGATGGCGCCCTCGTTCAGGGACAGGTCGCGGTCGACGATCTCGTCGGTGTCGATCTGGTTGGTGCGCCCCAGCCCCTCGCACTCGCCGCACATGCCCTCGGAGCTGTTGAAGCTGAACACGCTGGAGGGTTCCAGGCGCGGGGTGCCCACGCGGCTGAAGACGATCCGCAGCATGGCGGCGGCGTCGGTGGCGGTGCCGACGGTGGAGCGGGAGTTGGTGCCCATCCGCTCCTGGTCGACGATGATGGCCGCGCTGAGGTTGCGCAGGCTGTCCACGTCGGGCCGCCCCAGGCTGGGCATGAAGCCCTGCACGAAGGTGCTGTAGGTCTCGTTGATGAGCCGCTGGGACTCGGCGGCGATCGTGCCGAAGACCAGGGAGGACTTGCCCGACCCGGACAGGCCGGTGAACACGCTCAGCCTGCGTTTGGGGATGTCCACCGAGACGTCGGCGAGGTTGTTCTCGCGGGCGCCCCGGACCTGGATGGTGTCGTGGCTGTCCGCCATGGTGGTGGGTTCGGAGGACACGCTGCTCCTCATGATTCCTTATGCTGTAAACTATCGGCTGGCGAACGTTAGTTTATCCCGTAAGGAGATGCAAGTGGTGATCTACGCCGGGCAGGGTGACGCCGCCCGTTCCATGGCCCTGCTCTGGCGCTCCCCCGGCGACGCCTCCGTGCGCACCGCCCCCGGGCCCAGGCCGGAGCTGAGCGTGGACCTGGTGGTGCGGACCGCCCTGGACATCGCCGACACCGAGGGCATGGAGGCGCTGTCCATGCGCTCGGTGGGACAGCGTCTGGGACGCACCGCCATGTCCCTGTACACCTACGTGGCCAGCAAGAACGAACTCGTCGAGCTGATGTATGACCACGCCTTCGGGGAGCTGGCCGAGGCCGCCGAGTCCGACCAGGAACCGGACTGGTACGCGGCCACCACCTCCTGGGCCACCCGGCTGTGGGACTTCCACCTGCGCCATCCCTGGACCCTGGAGATCTCCCAGGCCCGCCCGGTGCTGGGACCCAACGAGTACCGGCTGTTCGAGTCGCTGGCCGTGGTGCTGCACCGGGCCGGGCTGGGGCCGACGCAGATCCGCAGCACCTACGGCAACCTGTTCAGCCTGGTGCGCGGGCAGGTGCGGACCGCCGCCGAGGCGCGCCGGGCCCAGGCGGTCACGGGTGTGCCCGAGGACGAGTGGTGGTACGAGCGCTCGGCGCAGCTGGAGAGGGTCGCCCCCGACTTCGCCGAGCGCTTCCCGGTCCTGACCCTGATGGCCGACCAGGGCGCCTTCAACAACGAGAACGAGGACGAGCCCTACCTGGAACAGGAGGCGTGGGAGACCTTCCGGTTCGGGTTGGACGCCCTGCTCAACGGGGTGCGGAGCGCCATCGGCACGGAGCGGTGAACGGCACGGTCGCCCCGGGCCGCCGCGAAGGGCGGCCCGGGGCGACCGTGCGGCCGACGGGTCAGAGCACCATCAGGGAGGCGGCGACCGGCGCCGCGTACACCAGCGGAAAGGGGATGTGCGCGTAGGAGCGCGCCCGGACCACGGTGATGACGGCCCCGGTGAAGTACAGCACCAGGCCGATGCCCGCCATCACGCCGACCAGCGGCACGAACAGGCCGACCAGCAGGCCCGCCGCGCCCGCGGCCTTGGCCGTGCCGAGCCAGGGCCACCAGGAGCGGGGAACGCCGTACTCGGTCAGGGGCTGTACGACCCACGGGGCGCGGAGGAAGACCGAGCCCGCGGAGAAGGCCGCCAGGGCGGCTCCGATGAGGGTGAGGATGATGTGGGCGGTGGACATCGGCGATGCTCCTCGTCGGGAGGGCACGGGCCTGCCTGGCCGGGTGCCTTCGGGTTCGTCACCTCCTCGACCCCGCCCGGCGCGAGGATGTGACGGGCCCTCGGCACGGTTTTCCGGAGCGGCCGCCGCTCACCGCGGGCGGGCGAAGGTGATGATCTCCGCGCTGGCGTCGGTGAGCGGGCCGCGGTCCCAGTAGCCGTACTGCGCGCTCACGTCGAATCCGGCCTCGGCCAGGAAGCCGTTCAGGTCCTCGGCGTCCAGGAAGCGCAGCGTGCTGCGGCTGCTCCGGGGGCCGTCCCAGCCCTCGACGCCGTAGTCGGAGGTGAAGGTGACCAGATCGCCCTCCACGCTCTCCAGCCGGTGGACACAGGTGGCCCTGCGCCCTCCGGGGCCGTCCACGGTGCGCACCCGTTCGGGGGTCCACGCCTCCCAGCCCCGCGCGGCCGGGTTGCGGGTCTCGAACACGAACCGGCCGTCATCGGTCAGAGCGCGGCGCACGGCGGCCAGGAACTCCCGCAACTCGTCGTCGGTGAGGAAGACCTGGAAGGCGTGCCCGGTCATGACGACCAGGTCGAACTCGCCATCGAAGGATCGTGTGCGCAGGTCACCCAGGGTCCACTCGACGTCCTCGCGCTCGCGCCGCCCGACCTCCAGCATCGCGTCGGCCGGGTCCAGGCCGACCAGGCGCCCGGTGTGGCCGCGCTCGCGCGCCACCCGCTGGAGCTTGCCCGTCCCGCACCCCACGTCCAGGACGCAGCGGGCGTCCATGACCAGGTCGAGGTAGAAGTCGTCCTGGGGTGAGCACCGCCAGAAGTTGAAGTAGTCGTAGAGCTCGGCCAGGTCCGGCTGGGAGAAGTGTCGGTCGACCATCGGGCCATTGTGGCCGACCGCTCCCCCGCCGTCACCGGGTTTTCGGCCGCCGCCACGCCGCGGCACCGCCCTTCGAAGCGTCGGTGTGAAGGTGCGGACAAGCCCTGGGAAGGACAACGCGGGTCCTCAGGACTGCGGCCGCGTCCGGCGCACACCATCGACTACGCCCGTGCACCGGCTCCACCTGCGACCACGGCACCCTCGTCCGCCACTTCGCGCCCGGCGTCGGGTTGTCCACAGCCCGGAGAAGTCCCTTTCCCCGCCCTGCCGGGCCGCCTAACCTGAGGGGGTGAGCGATGCCCCCAGCACTTCCGGTCAGCCCGAGCACCCCTTCGACGTCCACGCCTTCCTCGCCCGCCCCCTGGTCGCCAGGGTGGCCACCTCCGACTCCTCGGGCGCACCCACGGTGCGTCCGGTGTGGTTCCTGTGGGAGGAGGGAGCGATGTGGTGGCTCACCGGTTCCTATTCACGACTGTCGCGGCTGCTGGCCAAGGACCCCCGGGTCGCGTTGACCGTGGACACCTGTGACCTGGACAGACTGGAGTTCCTCCAGGTCATCATGCGTGGCAAGGCCGAAGTCGCGCCCTTCGACCAGGCACGCGCCAAACGCAAGCTCCGCCGCTACCTCGGCGAGGACGAGTCCACCTGGCCCGTCTACTTCACACACTTCGAGGACGACACGCGCTTCGTCCGCTTCGTTCCCGAGCGGACCATCGTCCAGGACCTGTCCAAGACCAGACCGTGAACCGGGGACGGCCATGGGGCTTCACCGGCGGGTTCTGCGCCCGAGCCCAGCTGTGCGTTCCTCATCGGCTGAACACCTTGGCGGCCCGCCGGTGTGCCCCGAACGTTCCGGAGAACGAGCCCCGTCCCGGCGCCACGGGCTCTCAGCCGCCCAGGGCGTGCCCGGTGGTGGCGTCCACGTGGTCGGGCACCTCCTCGTGGCGGTCCCCCACGGTCAGCGTCCCCGCCGGCTCGAACAGAAGGATGGAGGCCCCCGTGTCGGACTCGGGCCGGTGCTCGGTCCCACGCGGCACCACGAACACCGACCCCCTCTCCAACGTGACCACCCGCTCGGCTCCTCCGGCGCCCTCCCGCAGCCGGATGCGCAGGTCCCCGTCCAGCAGCAGGAAGAACTCGTCGGTGTCGTCGTGGGCGTGCCAGACGTACTCGCCCCGCACCTTGGCCACGCGTACGTCGTAGTCGTTGACCCGGGTGACGATGCGCGGACTCCACAGCTGGTCGAAGGAGTCCAACGCCTCGTGCAGATTGATCGGCTGCTCACTCATGACCACCATCCTGGTCGTGACGCGCCGACCGGGAAAGTGCTAGGAATCGCACATGCCGCAAGAATCCTCGCACCGTGTGGCGCTCATCGTCGACGAGGGCTCCAACCCCTTCGAGATGAGCGTGGCCACCGAACTGTTCGGCCTGCGCCGCCCCGAGATCGACCGCCCCTGGTACGAACTGACGGTGTGCGCGGCAGTCCCCGAGGTACGCGTGCACCAGGGCATGTTCACCCTTGGCGGCCTGTCCGGGCTGGAGGCGGCCGCCGAAGCCGACACCGTCATCGTGCCCAACCGCCCCGATCCCGAGGTGCCGCCCGCTCCGGAGGTGGTGGAGGCCGTGCGCGCGGCGGACCAGCGCGGCGCCCGGCTGGTGAGCTTCTGTAGCGGCGCGTTCACCCTGGCGGCGGCCGGGGTCCTGGACGGCCGGCGGGCCGCCACGCACTGGCGGTTCGAGGATCTGCTCGCCCGGACCCACCCCCGCGTCCGGCTGGAGCGGGACGTGCTGTTCGTGGACGAGGGCCGGGTGCTCACCGCGGCGGGCAGCGCCGCCGCCCTGGACCTGGGCCTGCACCTGATCCGCCGCGACCACGGGGAGTCGGTCGCCAACACCGTCAGCAGGAGGCTGGTGTTCACCGCCCACCGCGAGGGCGGGCAGCGCCAGTTCGTGCCCAGACCCCTCCCCGAGGCGCCCGACACCTCCCTGTCCCCGCTCCTGGAATGGGCGCGCGAACGCCTGGACTCCCCGCTCACCGTCACCGACCTGGCGGCGCGCGCGTCGGTCAGCGCCGCGACCCTGCACCGCCGTTTCCGCGCCGAGCTGGGCACGACCCCGCTGGCCTGGCTGCGCGCTGAGCGGGTGCGGTTGGCCTGTCGCCTGATCGAGTCGGGCGGGATGGGACTGGAGACCATCGCCCGTGCCAGCGGCCTGGGCAGCACCGCCAACCTGCGCGCGAGCGTGCGCGCCCATACCGGGATCAGCCCTTCCGCCTACCGCGAGCGTTTCGGGCCCAGACCGCTGACCTGAACGCGGGGGCCGGAGGACCGGCCGCGGGCGCGGACCGTGGTCGACGGCAACGCCGAAGGGCGACGCACCGCGCCCCGGTGAACGCCCGATGCCCGTCCTGTCCGCGGCCCGGACACCGTGTCCCGAAACCTCGGACGCCACCTGCGGCGAAGATGGAGCCTTATCACGGGAGCCCGTGCGTTTGGGAACGCTCCCAAGGGCCTAGGATCGCACCCATGGAAACACGCGTACTCGGCCGTACCAGCAAGAACGTGGGCGTCATCGGTTTCGGCGCCTGGCAGATCGGAGCCTCCTGGGGTGAGGTCAGCGAGACCGACGCCCTGGCCGCCCTGCACACGGCGGCCGACTCCGGTGTCACCTTCTTCGACACCGCCGACGTCTACGGTGACGGCCGCAGCGAGCGGCTCGTCGGCCAGCTGCTCAAGGAACGCCCCGACATCACCGTGGCCACCAAGATGGGCCGCCGCGTCGACCAGGTCCCCGGCAACTACAACCCCGACAACTTCCGCGCCTGGAACGACCGCTCCCGCCAGAACCTGGGCGTGGACACCATCGACCTCGTCCAGCTGCACTGCCCTCCCCCGCAGGTCATCGCCACCGACGCCGTCTTCGACGACCTGGACGCCATGGTCGCCGAGGGCCGCATGCGCGCCTACGGGGTGTCGGTGGAGACCGTGGACGAGGCGCTGACCGCGATCAACCGCCCCAACGTCGCCACGGTCCAGATCATCCTCAACGCCTTCCGGCACAAGCCCCTGGAGCAGGTGCTGCCCGCCGCCCGCGAGGCCGGGGTCGGCATCATCGCGCGCGTGCCCCTGGCCAGCGGTCTGCTGTCGGGCAGGTTCAGCGCCGACACCTCCTTCGGCGAGGACGACCACCGCAACTTCAACCGCGAGGGGCAGGCCTTCGACAGGGGCGAGACCTTCTCCGGCATCGACTACGCCACCGGGCTGGAGGCGGTGGAGCGCCTGCGCCCGCTGGTGCCCGAGGGCGTGACCATGGCCCAGTTCGCGCTGCGCTGGATCCTGGACCAGGAGGGCGTCAGCGTGGTCATCCCCGGCGCCCGCAACGCCGACCAGGCGCGCGGCAACGCCTCCGCCGCCGACCTGGCACCGCTCACCCCCCAGGTCCGCGCCCGGGTGGACGAGGTCTACGACGAGCTCATCCGCCCCCAGGTCCACCACCTGTGGTGAGGACCTGAGACGACCGTGGCGGCCGGCCCCGCAGGTCGGCCGCCACGCCCTGTTCCGTCGGAGCGGGTCCTAGATCAGGCCCTGGGAGAGCATCGCGCCCGCCACCCGCTCGAACCCGGCCACGTTCGCGCCCAGCACGTAGTCGCCCGGGCAGCCGTAGCGCTCGGCCGCCTCCTCGCAACGGTCGTGGATGTCGGCCATCGTCTCGGCCAGCTCGGACTCGGCGTGCTCGAAGGACCACGACGTGCGCCGCGCGTTCTGGCGCATCTCCAGCACGCTGGTGGCCACACCACCGGCGTTGGCCGCCTTACCGGGACCGAACAGCACCTTGGCCTCGCGCAGCACCCTGACCGCCTCGGGGGTGGTGGGCATGTTCGCGCCCTCGGCCACCGCCACGACGCCGTTGCGCACCAGGGTGCGGGCCGCGTCCTCGTCCAGCTCGTTCTGGGTGGCCGAGGGCAGCGCCACGTCGCAGGGCACGTCCCAGATGCTGCCGCCCTCCACGTAGTGGGCGCCCTCGCGGCGGTCGGCGTAGACGCTGATCCGGGACCGCTCGACCTCCTTGATCTGTTTGAGCAGGTCCAGGTCCAGGCCCTTGTCGTCGACCACGTAGCCGCCGGAGTCGGAGACGGCCACCACGGTGGCGCCCAGCTGCTGGGCCTTCTCCACCGAGTAGATCGCCACGTTGCCCGACCCGGAGACCACCACGCGCTGGCCGTGCAGGCCGCGGCCCGAACGCTCCAGCATCCGCTGGGTGAAGAGCACGCTGCCGTAGCCCGTGGCCTCGGTGCGCACCCGCGAGCCGCCCCACTCCAGGCCCTTGCCGGTGATGACCCCGGCCTCCCAGCGGTTGGCCAGGCGCCGGTACTGGCCGAACAGGTAGCCGATCTCCCGGCCGCCCACACCGATGTCCCCGGCCGGGACGTCGGTGTGCTCGCCCAGGTGGCGGTGCAGTTCGGTCATGAACGACTGGCAGAACCGCTCGATCTCCGCCTCGGAGCGGCCCTTGGGGTCGAAGTCGCTGCCGCCCTTACCGCCACCGATGTTCATACCGGTCAGGGCGTTCTTGAAGATCTGCTCGAAACCCAGGAACTTGATCACGCCGAGGTTGACGCTGGGGTGGAAGCGCAGGCCGCCCTTGTAGGGGCCCAGCGCGCTGTTGAACTCCACCCGGAAGCCCCGGTTGACGTGCACGTTGCCCTGGTCGTCGCGCCAGGGAACCCGGAAGATGACCTGGCGCTCGGGCTCGCACAGGCGCTCCAGGATGCGCTGGTTGGCGTACTCGGGGTGTCGGGTCAGGGCGGGGGAGAGATCGTCCAGGACCTCCAGGACCGCCTGCTGGAACTCCGGCTCGTCGGGGTTGCGACGCACGACGTGCTCAAAGGCAGAACGGACTCCGGGGTGGTGGTCACGGCCTGCCTCGTCGGCGAAGGACATGGGTGAACGTTCCTTTCTGTGCAGGCGGAACGGGCACCCCACACGCCGTTGTGTCGGGAACCTCGAACAGGCGCACGCTGGCGCCGCATGATGGATGATCCGGGGCCTGGGCCCTCGGGCCTGCGGATCGTGGCTGTGTGAGCAGTGTATTACCTTGATGTGAACATAAATCCGGGCCCCTCCACAGACCTTCATTCCCCGAGGAACGGGCGTCACCACAGGTCAGCGTGAGCGCGTGGCTCACACGCCCGGGGGTGAGGGCCCTCCCTGCTGCTCAGCGTGTGTTTCCGCCGTGTTGCGTCCATGTGACGCCGGTGCCCTCGACGCCGCCGGTGTCCTTGCGTTGGCGAGGCGTTCACGCACGGCGTCCACCACCGCACGCGCCTTCGGCGTCAGGACCACCTCACGGGCCCGCCGGGGCGCCGCGGGCCTGGCGCGCGCCTGCTCCAACGAGGCCCGCATCGCCCTCTCCAGCTCCGGATCGGGCTCGACCCCAGCCTCCTCGGGCTCCTCCGCTTCGCCGGTCTCCTCAGCCGCAGCCTCCCCGTCCTCCTCGGGCTTCTCGGGTTTCTCGCCGGGGACCGGAGGAACGGGATCTGGAATCCGCGGCTGAGGCGGCTCAGGCGCGGCGGGAGCGGGCACGGGCGAAGGCAGGGTCTCCCCGGGCACGGACCGACAGGGCCCGCCACAGGCCGCGCAGCTGCCACCAGGAACGTTGCGCACGCCCGGATGCTCAGGACAGGTGCCCGAGGCCCTGCCCTGGGAGTCCACCGTGAACTCCACCGGGCGGTCGAACGGGTCCCCCTCCGCCGAGGGGAAGCCCAGATCACCGCGGCGGGGCATGGGGATCCCACCCCACTCCGAAGGCGGCACGCCCCGACCAGGCAGGTGCACACCCGCCCCCAACCGCCCGTCGAGGAAGCGACGGGCGTCCTCAACGCTTCTCATACGACTCATGAGCGCGGGAAACGGGCGGCGCAGCCCCCGGATGTCCTCGACCAGCGCGACCAGTGCCCGCTGCTCCATGCCCTGCTCGCGCAGGCGGTCCAGGGCCCGGGCCAGCGCGGCACGGTCGGGCCCCGGGTTGCCCAGCGCCGCGTCGGGGATGTGCGCCAGCAGCGCCAGCGCCCCGCCGCTGGGTTCTTCGATGCCCTTCCCGCCGCCGACGTCGTGTCCGTCCGAGTCCTCGCGCGCGCGTCCTGTGGTTGAGCTCCCACGGACGGACGGATCCGGTTTTTTATAAGGGTCTGTAGGGTAGGGGTCTGTGGCTCCCTGTGAGCCGAATTCAGGCTCCCTCAGACCCGTGAACCCCAGCGGGTAGGGCCTGGACTCCTTCGTCAGCGGCTCCTCCCCCAACCCCGCCCGCCTTCGGTTGATCTCCTCCAGTGCCTCCGGGGAGAACTCACCAGCGGGAACCAACAGCTCCAGAACCGGGGGCAGACGGCCACACTGCTTGGGTTCGGAGCCCTCGGGGCCGGAGACGGCGAAGAACGCCTTCTTCTGCGGTTCGGTCAGCTTGCGGACCAGCCCAGCGTCCACCATCGCGTCGATCGCCCGCTTGAGCGTGGGAAGGCTCATGGACTCGCCACATTTGCTGAGGAGATTCGCCTGGCGCAGGAAACACCAGCGACCGTCCGCGTCGGCCGCGTCCGCGATGATCGTGGCGACGGTATGTGCGTAGGTGCTAGGGAAGAGTCCAGCCTTGAGTGCCTTGGTCAGCCAGATGTGGGAAACGTGCCCGACGCCCTTCATGGCCTTTTTGGGGCGTTTGCGTGGAACCGGGAGGTGTGAGGCGGAGGCCTTCGGGGCTTCGCGGGCATCTTCGCCACGCGACATGCGGGGTTTCGCTGTTACGACAGGACCGTAAAGGGTAGACTGAGCCACGAGTTGCTTTCCTGTGGTTGTGACAGGGAAGTGATGGGCCGTCTTCTGCTGCATACAGAAGTGGCCGAAACCCGGTTCGGTGTTGCTAGCGCCGGACCGGGTTTGTTGTTTCTGGGACCACCGTAGCGGAGCGAACACGGGTGCGCGCACGTCTGGAAGAAAACAGACACACCTTTGTGACCAGCGAAAACACACAAAAACCCGCCTTTTCGCACATACTGCCCGCGCATTCGAGCGAACGGCCTTCCCCCACAACACACACATCAAAACCACAGGGCCCCACATTTCTCGGAAGAGCGATGAACCACGCCGATGAGCCCCGCCACCCCACCGGGGACGAACCCCACCCGCTGACCGGCGGCATGATGAACACCGTCCACCGCCACGGCGACCGCGTCACACGCACGGCCACCCCCGCCGCCCAGGCCCTTCACACCCACCTGCGGGCCCTGGCCGAGACCGGGTTCGACGGCGCGCCCCTTCCCTTGCGCCTGCACGGGGACGGCACCGAGGAGCTCGGTTTCATCGAGGGCGACGTGGCACTGCCGCCCTTCCCCGCCTGGGCCCTGACCGACGATGCCCTACGCTCGACTGCCCGCCTGCTGCGCCGCTACCACCAGGCCGCCGCACGCGTGCCCGTGGAGACCACCGCGCCCTGGTCACACGCCTTGGCCGACCCCGAGGGCGGCCCGATCCTGTGCCACAACGACCCCTGTCTGGAGAACATCGTCTTCCGCCGGGACCAGGCAGCGGCCCTGATCGACTTCGACCTGGCCGCACCCGGACGCCCGGTGTGGGACGTGGCCGCCCTGGCCTACTACGCCGCACCCGCGCTCGACCCCGTCTCCGCTGCGGGGACCCCGCACGAGGGCGGGAACGTCCCCCACCGGCTGCGCGTGATCGCCGACGCCTACGACCTCTCCCCCGACGACCGCCGCACCCTCCCCGAAACGATCGAGCACTACACCGCCACCGCCCGCGCCTTCGTCACCGAACGGGTCGCGGCCGGTGACGCCCCCTTCGTCCGCGACCTGGAGCGGCTGGGCGGATGGCGACGCTGGGACCGCCGCCAGACCTGGCTGGCCGACCAGCGCCCGGTGTTCGTCCAGGCCCTGATCCGCTGACCCCACGACGAAGGCCGCCGACGCGCACTTCCACCTCCAGGCCCCCTGACAGCACCCGGCACTACCGCTGTTCACACGTCCGGGCGTCGAAGGGCAAAGACGCGATCACCTCGAACCCGCCCCCGGTCCGGTGACCACTGCTCAACGATCCGCCACAGGCGGCGACACGCTCGCGCATACCCACGAGCCCGTGCCCGCCACCGGCACCAGGCGACGCGGTCGCGCCACGGCCGTCATCGACCACACCGACCTCCAACGCCTCGTCCCCGTACGACAACCACACCCCCACCCGGCTCACCCCCGGACCGGCATGTTTGCGCACGTTGGTGAGCGCCTCCTGCACGATCCGGTACGCCGCGAGCCCCATCCCGGACGGCAACACCCGCTGATCCCCGTCCACGGTCAACTCCACGGGCAGACCCGAGTCCCGCGCCTCCTCCACCAACGAGGCGATCTGGGCCACCCCCGGCTGCGGCGCGTACGAGCCCTGCTCGGCCCCGCCCTCCCGCAGCACCCCCAGCATGTGCCGCATCTCGACCAGCGCGCTCCGGCCCGCCTCACTGATCGCCACCAGCGCCCGCTCCGCCTGGTCGGGCCGATCACGCAGGACGTAGGCCGCCCCCTCGGCCTGGACCACCATCACGCTGAGGCCGTGCGAGACGACGTCGTGCATCTCCCTCGCGATCCGGGCCCGCTCCGCGGCCGCCGCGAGCCGCGCCTGCTGGTCGCGCTCACGCTCCATCCGCACGGCGCGCTCCTCCAGCCCCTCCAGGTAGGCGCGCCGAATGCCGATGGTGTAACCCCAGACCCACACCGACACGATGAGGATCGCGCCGTAGGCCACCTGAACGGCCATCCCTTTCAGGTCGGGTTCCCAGCGCAGCACGGCCAGGACGAGCCCGAGCCCCACCACCCCGGCCGCCGCCACCGACACCCGCCGCTCACACCGTGAGGCGATGTTGTACAGCCCGAAGAGGAGCATGAGGCCCGCTGGAAGCGGTACCGCCCCGAGCAGGTACTGCGCGAAGGAGGCGAGCACCATGACCGCGAAGGTCCCCACCGGATACTCCCGGCGCAGGTCGTAGGAGAAGCACACCACCGCCGACAACAGCACGAACACGGCGTAGGGCAGGTGCACCGGGGCGTAGACGGCCTGCACCGGAAGGTTGTACAGGAACACCGCCCCGGCCACCGCGCCGTCCACGATGCGGGGGTGCCTTCGAATCCACGCGGACACCGCGTCGCCCGCCTCCCTACGTTCGTTCCGGGCCACCGCTCTGTCAGCGGATGTCGCGACGGTCCAGGACGGCCACGCTCCCCGCGGTCACCACCACTGCGAGGCCCAGTGCGAGGACCCCGAAGACGGCCACGGCACCCGCGGTGACGCTCCCACCGTCCATGAACGTCCCGGTTCCCAACTGGGTCGCCCGGCTGACCAGACCGTAGGGCACGAGCACCGTCAGGACCTCGAACCGGGCCACCAACAGCAACACCCCCGTGCTCGCCCCCAACAGTGCCACGGCGACGGGGGCGGCGAAGGACCGCATGAGCATCGACAGCCCGGACTGTAGTGCCGCCACGGGTACACACGCCAGCAC
The DNA here is from genome assembly GCF_000341065.1 of Nocardiopsis halotolerans DSM 44410. Lineage (GTDB taxonomy): Bacteria > Actinomycetota > Actinomycetes > Streptosporangiales > Streptosporangiaceae > Nocardiopsis > Nocardiopsis halotolerans. The sequence continues at coordinate 15,876 of NZ_ANAX01000024.1, forward strand.
GATGACGACGCTGACCAACAGGTACCGGGGCGGCAGCACCCCGGGCAGCGCGAACACCACCTTGCCGACCACGACGACACCCACCACCAGCACCGCCTGCATCGCCGCCGTGAGCGCGGCCAGCACGGCCACCTTGCCCACCACCACGTGCGGGGTCGACACCCGCCGCCCCATCAGCGCGTTCCAGTTACCGCCCTGGTGCTCGACCCGCCACACCAGCGAGGCCAGAGCGGCCACACCCACGGCCAGGGGAAACAGGCCGTAGAGGACCACCACCCGCATCCACAGGGTGTGCCAGTCACCCTCCAACGGTTCGCCGGAAATGACCGTGTTGGCCGCCCCGGTGACGACGGCCATCAGCGGTAGAAGCACCACCACGGCCCAGCTCAGGGAACGCTTCAGCTTGAGGAACTCGGCTCGGACCGAACCCATGACTCAGGCCTCCCGGCGGTCGAACAGGCGGGTGATGAGCACGAACAGGACGCCACCGGCGACCCCCAGCGCGATCACGCCCAGGTGCGAAGGATCCAACGAGACGATGCCGACCTCGCGGGCCTCGACGGGCGTGGCCAGCACGTAGTAGCCCCACGGAGGGAAGAGGTGGGCCAGCCACGCGGGCATCCCCATGCTGGTCAGGGTCACGAACACGCCCAGCACCCCCACGCCCAGCCCCACGAGCTGGTTGGTCGCGCGTGTCGACAACACCAGGTGGAACGCGAAGAGCACCAGGTTCACGACCACGGCCGAGGCGGTGTAGCCCAGCCACTGCCCGGTGGGAAAGGCGCCCGTGATGCCGACCAACCCGCCGACTGCGACGACCAGGCCGCTCTGGGCCAGGGTAGCCGCCACCACGACCGTGCCGGTGGCCGCGAACTTGGCCCGGCACAGGTGGCCGGGGCTCAGCCCCGCGGTCTGGGAGAACAGCCACCCGTTTCCCTGGTGTTCGATGTCGACCTGCCTGCTGGCCAGCACCGCCAGCAGAATGGGCGAGACCAGCGGCACGGCCAGCGACAGCCCCCCGAGCAGCAACTCCCAGGCCTGCCCGGAGGGATCCCCCACCGACTCGAAGAAACCCGGGGTGGTGAGGACGACGCACGAGTACGCGACCACGCCGACCACCATGACGACCACGACGGGCACCACACGCAGGCGACGCATCTTGGCGAACTCGTTCGCCACGGCACGGACGTTCACAGGCCCCTCCCTCCGGTGAGGTCCATGAACACGTCCTCCAGGGACTGGGCGTCACGGCGCACGCCGTGAACGTCGACGTGTTCGTGGACGAGGTGGGACACCACACGGGCCGTGACCCGGTGATCGAGTCCGGGCAGACGCACGGCGGCCCCGTCGCGGGTCGCGTTCCACCGGGCGGTCAGGGCGGCGGCCCGTTCGGGTTCGGGCGTGTCGATGAGCACGTCGGGGGTGGACCGGGCGAACAACTGCTCCCGCGTGCCCTGGAAGAGCATGCGACCGTTGCCGAGGATGCCGAGCACGGTGGCCGTCCGGTCGATCTCGCCCAGCAGGTGGCTGGAGACCATCACGGTGGTCCCGTCCTCGGCCAACCGGGTGAGCAGGCGTCGGATCTCGTCGATACCCGCGGGATCGAGGCCGTTGGTGGGCTCGTCCAGGATCAGCAGCCGGGGCTGACGGGCCAGGGCCATCGCGATCCCCAACCGCTGCTTCATCCCCAGAGAGTAGGCGCGAACCGGTCTGTCGAGGTGGTCCTGTAGACGCACGGTCCGCACCGCCCGGGAGACCTGGTCCTCGCCCAGGTCCAACAATCGCTGCACCAGGCGCATGTTCTCCCGGCCGGTGAGGTGTGCGTAGGCGGGCGGGGACTCGATGAGGGAGCCGATGTCGCCCAACAGCGCACGGCGGGTGGAACGCCGCATGGGGCGGCCCATGACGTGGATCTCGCCGCTGGTGGGGCGCACCAGCGACAGAAGCATCTTCATCGTGGTCGACTTCCCCGACCCGTTGGGGCCCAGGAAGCCGTACACGCACCCTTCCGGTACGCGCAGGTCCAGGTCCTCGACGACCGTCCGGTCGCGGTAGGTCTTGCTCAGGCCATGGGTGGTGATCATGTGGGACACGGCTTCATCGTGTCCGCCGGGGCCCCGGCGCCGCGTCGCCCGCGAGACTGGTTCTGGGCGCCGAATCCGGGGGCGGGGTCCACCTGACGGATGACGACCAAGGTCGTACACCGGTCCGGGGCCGTGGGCCGTTGCCGTGGGCCCGGCCGGGACCCGCCCCCGGACACCGCCGGAACGGTTGACGTCGGCAAACGCCACGGGAAGGCCGCGGCCAGGGCCTTGGGCGCGACCGCGACGAAGGGCGGGACCGCCGCCCCGTACCCCACCGGAACGGCCCAAGCCCTGAGACCGTGCGGCCCCCACATCCCCCGCCTCGTAGGCTGAGCGGGTGAGCGAACCGATCATCGTGGCCCGCGACGTGGGCGTGGAGTTGGGCGGCGTCGCGGTACTGCGCGGGGTCGACCTCACGGTCGCACCCGGAGAGGTGGTCGCGGTGCTCGGTGCCAACGGTGCGGGCAAGACGACCCTGCTGCGCTGCCTGGCGGGACTGCAACAGGCCACGGGCCACGTCAGCGTGCTGGGCCGCCCGCCCGCCGACGAACCGGACTTCTGGCGCCAGACCGTCCTGGTCGGCGACGAACCCACCTGGTATCCGGGGCTGACCGTGGGAGAGCACCTGGAACTGATGCGCGCGGTCCACGGCCCCGGGCGGCTGGAGGTGGGGGCGGCCCTGGAACTGTTCGAGCTGACCGGCTGCGCCGACCGGTCCCCCTCGTCCCTGTCGACCGGGCAGCGCCAGCGCCTGTCCCTGGCCATGGCGCTGCTGAGGCCGAGCAGGTTGCTGCTGCTGGACGAGCCGGAACGCGGACTCGACGCGGCCTTCCGGGAACGGCTCGCGAAGCTGCTCGCCCAGTACGCGGCCAACGGCGGCACGGTGGTCATGGTGACGCACGATGCGCGCTTCGCCCAGGACACCCGCCACGTCGCCCTGGAGGCCGCCGCGTGAACGAGGTGGCGCGGGTCCGGGCGTTCGCGCGCGCCGGGGCCCGTCGGCAGCGCACCTGGTCCGACCGCTACATCACCCTGCTGGCCCTGGGGCTGCTGGTGGTTCTGGCGGCCCCGGTCATCGAGCGCGCGGTGTCGACGGTGCCCAGCGACGTCGACCCGGCGCGGGCGGGTGCGGGCCTGGCGCTGGTCGGGTTGTCGCTGGCCGTCCTGCTGGTCCTCGCGCGTGCGCTGGGGCCGGTGGGGGTGTCGGCGGCGGACGCGGCGTGGCTGGTGCTCTCACCGCTGCCACGCCGTCACGTGCTGACCCGCACGCTGCTGGTCCTGGCCGGGGTGTGCGCCGTCGTCGGCGCGCTCCTGGGGGTGGTGCTGCTGAGCGCGCTCGGCGCCTCCGACGCGCTCACGCTCCGGCTGCTCGCTTCCGTGGCCGTGGGCGTGTCGTGGACGCTGGGTGCGATGTCGGCGACCGTCCTGGCGCAGACCTCCCAGATCTGGGGCGACCGGCTGGTCGCGCTGCTCGCCGCCCTCGTGGTGGCGGCGGCGGTGGCCCTGGCCGTCATGGGACTGGGCCCGGGACACAGGGCACTCGTCGCCGTCGCCTCGGCCCCCGCCGCGACGTGGACGG
>NZ_ANAX01000025.1 GCF_000341065.1 Nocardiopsis halotolerans DSM 44410
TCCTCGCGCGCATCCCGGCCCGCGCGATCCTGGCGGCCTCCAGCCGGGCCGAACTCGCCTCGGGCGCGCTCGCGGCCATGGATCCGGGCTCGCTGACCTGGATCGCCGAGGACGCGCACTGGCGTTCACGCGTCCTGCGCTCGCGCGCGTGGCCGTCGCGGCTGCGCGGTGCGGCGGCGGTGGCCTGGCTGGACTGGCGGCGGCTGGCACGAGGGCCGGGGCGGCTCGCGCTCATGACGGCGTCGACCGCCCTGCCCGTGCTGACCGCGCGGGCGGGCGGCGGGGTGACCGGAACGCTGATCGTGCTCGCCGCGGGCGCGTTGGCGGTCGCCGCGACGAGCACCGCGGGGGCGCGTCGGGACGCCGGTGACACGGCGCTGGCGCGGCTGCTGGGCGTGGG
>NZ_ANAX01000026.1 GCF_000341065.1 Nocardiopsis halotolerans DSM 44410
GCCCTGCTCGGCGGCGCCTGGCTGGCCCTGGCACTGGCCGGGCTGGACATCACAGGGTCCCTCGGGCCCCTGGGACCGCTCTGGCCACTGGGGTTGCTGTGCGCGCCCGCGCTGGCGGCGGGCGCGCTGCGGATGGCGCGGCGCCGCCCCATCGAGCACACCATGCCCGTCATGGACACGCCCCTGGGACCGGTGCCGCTCGGCCCGGTGACGTGGGCGCTGGCCGGAGCCGACATCGCCGTGCTCGGCTGCCTGCCCGCACTCCTGGCGTTCGCCACCGGGGTGAGCGGCCCGCTGCTCGCGGCGCAGGCGGTGTGGGGCGCGGCGGTACTGGCGGCCTACTGCGCCGCCCCCAGACGCGCGTAGGAAGGAGACCGTGGTGGCGATCCGGTGCGGCGGTCGCCGCCCCCAAACGCGTAGGAGGGGCAGGCCGGGACACGCCCGGGACCCCGTGCCCCATGGGACACGGAGATCCGGGAACGCCTTCGCCCACGACCAGCTCCACCGCGTGGAGCCCACCACACGGGTGGCTCAGGCGCCGCGCACGCCGACCAGACCACTCTCGTAGGCCAGCACCACCGCCTGCACCCGATCGCGCAGGTCGAGCTTCATCAGGATCCGCCCCACGTGGGTCTTGACCGTGGCCTCGGAGACGTGGAGCCGGGCGGCGATCTCGGCGTTCGACAACCCGCGCGCCACCAGCACGAGCACCTCGCGCTCCCGAGGGGTCAGCACGTCCAGGGCCGCGGACACCGGTGGGGCCTCGTCGTCGGGCAGGAACTGACCGGAGAAGCGGTCGAGCAACCGCCGGGTCGTGCTGGGGGCGACCACCGCGTCGCCGGAGTGGACGGAGCGGATCGCCGAGAGCAGGTCCGGCGGGCGGGTGTCCTTGAGTACGAACCCGCTCGCCCCGGCCTTCAGCGCCGCGTAGGCGTACTCGTCCAGGTCGAAGGTGGTCAGGATCAGCACGCGCGGGCCGCCCTCAGCGGCGCAGACGCGGCGCGCGGTCTGCACACCGTCCAGGCGCGGCATCCGCACGTCCATGAGGACGACGTCGGCCGCCAGGGTCCCCAACACCTCCAGCGCGGTGTCGCCGTCCCCGGCCTCGCCGACGACCCGCATGTCGGGCTGCGCGTCGAGGACCATGCGAAAGCCCGTCCGGACCAGTTCCTGGTCGTCGACGAGCACGACGCGGATCATCCCGTCGTGTTCTGCGTTCGGCGTCCCCATGCCCGAAACCCTATCCGTGGCGCGTCCCGGACGCGGGACGGCTACGGCGTTCAGGCGCCCCTTCGGGAGATGACCACCAGGTACCGGCAGGACTCCTCGGTGGGATTGTGGAACTCGCACGGCTCGGGCGGCCCCAGGTGCAGGCAGTCCCCCCGGTCCAGCACGTGCTCCACCTCGCCCTCTCGGAAGGCGAGCGTGCCCTCCAGCACCCAGATCTGGTGGTGGGTGAAGGCGTAGGCCTGCGCGGGAAAGCCCACCCGCGCTCCCGGCGGCAGCTCTACCTCCACCAGCTCAATCGGCCCTCCGGCCGCGGGCGAGACCGCGCGCCTGCGGTACTCCGTCCCCGGGTCGGTCCACACCGGCTGCTCGTGCGCGCGCACCAGCCGCCGCTCCCCCCGCTCGGCGCGGGTGACCAGCTCCGACAGGGTGATGCCCAACGCGGCGGACAACCGCCCCAGCAGCGCGGCGGTGGGCTGGACGTCACCGTTCTCGATGCGGCTGATCATGGTCCGGGAGACGCCGGAGCGCTCGGCCAGTACGCCCCCGCTCATCCCACGGGCCTGGCGCAACTCCTGGAGGGTCAGGGCCAGCGCGGGCCCCAGCGCGTCACTCATGCGTTCACTATAAGCGACAGCCTGCATATTATGGTGAACATGACTGGAACGCCGACCCTCACCGTCCGCGACGCGACCCCCACCGACGCCCCCGCGTGCGCGCGGATCTACGCCCCCTACGTCACCGACACCGCAATCACCTTCGAGTACGAACCGCCCACCGACGAGCAGATGGCCCAGCGCATCACCGCCGCCCAGCGGCACCACGCCTGGCTCGTCCTGGAGGACGCCGACACCGTCGTCGGCTACGCCTACGGCGGCCCCTTCCGCTCCCGCACCGCCTACCAGTGGACCTGCGAGGTCAGCGTCTACCTGCGGTCGGAGCGGCGGCGCACCGGCGCGGGCCGCGCCCTGTACCAGGCGCTGCTGCCCCGCCTGGCCCAACGCGGCATGCGCACCGCCGTCGCGTGCATGACCCTGCCCAACGACGCCAGCCTGGGCCTGCACCGCTCCCTGGGCTTCGAGGACGTCGGCGTGATGCACCGCGTGGGCCACAAACACGGAGCCTGGCACGACGTCGCCTGGGCCCAGCGCGACCTCACCCCCTTCACGGGGCAGGCCTGAGAGCACCTTCCCCGACAGAGTTCCGGCGGCTGGCACGTTACCCGGGCTCCGTGTCCCGGACGTTCAGGACCGGGCGGGCTCGCTTTCCTCCGCGCGGACCCGCCACCCGCTACTCTCCCGAAGCAGGACCGGACGGACACGCGCCCATCCGGGGCGGCCTGCGCGCCGCCATACTTCCACCCATCCCCGCGCCATGGTCTGGGCAGTCGTGGCTCCGCTGCTGAGCGCGTCCGGCCCGAACGGGCGGAACACGAACACTCCAACGGAGTCGACGGCCCCGACGCCGAACCCCATCGGTCCGCCGAGCGTGGCCAGCTCATCCGGGTGTGTGGCGTACATCCAGGCTCGAAACGCCGCCGGGTCCTCACTGTCCTCGAACACACGGACCTTCTGCGGCTGCTCGTCAACGAGCCCGGTCAACAGCTTCCCGGCTTCGGCCGGGTGCTTCTTCGCCCACGCCCCCGCGACCCACCACGCGGCGCCCTGACCGTCATGCACGAGAGCGTCAACACCCCGTGGGGGAACCGTCCACTGGTCGAGGTCGGCCCCGTGCATCTCGACATACCCGCCCGGAGCCAACGCGCGTCCCGTCACACCGTGGTCCTCGGTGACCTCGGCCGTCACCACGGCGTGAGTCTTGACCAGTCCCGCGAGTTCGACCGGTGCAACCACCAACCCCCCGGGACGGCTCTGCTCGACCCAGGCGTGCGGGATCCTCTCGGGGGTTGTCCACGCAACGACGCGATCGTAAGGGCCGTGGTCGGGAGCGCCCTCATGTCCGTCCCCTGCCAACAGGGTGACGTTCGTGCGGCCGAACCGGGCGTGTAGGTCCCGCGCACGCTCCATCAGCCCGGGGACGACGTCCACCGTCACCACCGTCCCGGACGGTCCAACGAGTTCACTCAACAGGGCACTGGAGTACCCGGACCCCGTTCCGATCTCCAACACCTTCGCTCCGTGCTGAACGTCGAGACCATCGAGGGTCGACGCGATCAGCGGCCTCGCCGTCGTCTGCGTGAGGAGCGATCCGTCAGGATGGAGGACGTAGGTGTCTTCGTCCACCGCCGACAGGGCAGCGGTCACGCGGGGGCTGTACTGGGTCATGACGCCTTTCAGGTTCGAGTGATCACGATGAACGGTCGGTCGGGATCGTCCAGCTCCCCAACGGGGGTTCCCTCTGCCTCGACCCAGGCATGAGCGGCGTAGGGCATCAGACGAACGCCAATGCACCAGTCCACCGACCTTCGCATCAGTATTGCGGTCAGAGCAGAGGCCAGGGAGTTTTCCAGGCAAGCGGCGCGCCCGGGGAACCAGTTCCCCGCCGCCGTCGCCGCAGCGACCGCGTCAGCCGCCTCGGAGACGACGGCGGGGGTGCGGGTCATGCGCTTGAGCGCGGCGAGGACCGCCACGCTGTGCTTGAGTTGGAAACGCAGCAACACGACGGCCGACCAGAACCCGACCACGCCCAAGACGCGACGTGTCAGTCGCGGGCGTCGGGAAGGGCTGGGGGGAAGCGCCATAGGAGTTGTCACGAGTGGTCCCCTTCCACGCGAAGCAACCCTCGCTCGGACAGTTCCCGCACGAGTCGGCCAACGTCGGCTCTGACGGTGTCGAGGTCGGCGCCCGTCTCGGCTGCGAGCGTTTCGGCGACCTGGCTCGGATCGGCACCAGCGGCGAGTTCCTTCCAGATGCGCGCGGCCGTGGGGTTCAGCCCGTAGAAGTGTCCGCTGTCCATGTCGAGGAGCATGCCGCCGTTCTCTTCGACGACGAACTTCACGGACTCGGAGGGGGTACAGGTGGTCCTGTTCATGCGTCTCCTGTGTACGTTTCCAGGCGTCGTAGCCATACCTCGGTGGCGAGTACCTGACTGAGTGCGCCCATCGGTGCGCGTGCGCCACTGATCGCCGCGTCGAGGTCGGCGCGGACGGCCGTGGGGTCGATGACGTCGAGGTCGGCCAAGCGCGAATCCGTCAGCAACGCGCGCACCTCGCCAGCGTTGGCGCGGAGCCCGTGGTACTCGCACGCGGAGTAGTCGCCCTTGGTGCGCCGGGCGAACAGGCCAGGCGGGAGTCGATCGGCGAAGGCTTGGCCGAGAATCGGTTTCGTCTGTCGCGCCGACGCCCGGTGCGAAGCGGGTACGGCCAGGCACGCGGCGAGTACGTCGGAGTCGAAGAAGGGAATGGTGATCCGAACCTTGAGGTGGTCGGCCACGTGGAGGAACGAGCGGGTCGCGGCGCCGTGCCACTGGATGAGCCGCAACGTGTGGTTATCGGCTCCATCGCGGGAGTCCTTGGTGCGGTAGGTCCGAAGCGCTTCGGCGACCTGGGCGCGCGCCGCCGGTGTTGCCCAGCGGGCGCTCTTGCTCAGGTGGACCCAGGAGATGGATGACTCGAAGGCGGGAACGTGCTCGGGACGGTGCGGCTCCGGTGCCGTGTCCAGCTCGTTCGCCACGCCTTCCAGCGCCGACGTGTAGGACGTTCGGGATGCGGCGAACGCCGCGCGCACAAGTCGGTGTGCGGGTCGGTGCCGTAGACGCGCCCATCCGATGCACTCGGAGAAGAACCGTCGCGCGGTCGGAAGGCGTGCCAGGTCGGCAAGGTAGGTGATGGGCGCGCCGAGGACGACGTCACCGCCATCTCCGACGAGATGGACGTCGGCCTCGACTGCCGGGTTCAGGCGGAACCGGGTACGGGCGTGCAGGAGCGCATCAAGGCTCGGTAGGTCGGTGAAGGGTGATCCGTGAAGGTCAGTGAACGGGAGTTCGCCGACACCGCCGGTGAGAACCTGGTGGTTCAGTCCGGGCTCAGCAGCGGCGAGCGCGTGCGCATATCCGGTGTCGTCGTCGTTTACGGCGTAGGAATCCATGTAGGTCAACGCTGTGACCGGCTTGTCTGCGCCCCGGGCGGCGAGGATGGCCAACGTTGAGGAATCCAAGCCGCCGGACAGGTCCGCCGACACGGAGTCGGCATCCGCTGTGCAGGCCCTGACGGATGTCTCCAGGGATACGGCGAGTGCCTCGGGAGCGTCGGCAGGAGGGATGTGTCTCGGCTCGGGGCGTTGTTCGGTGGTGACCATGTCGCCGGAGACCACGAGTACACGAGATGGCGAGAGTTCCCGCACTCCGTGGTAGACCGACTCGTCGGTCAGGTCAGGTGCGGCGTCGGGAAGGAACAGGGTCGCGGCCAACACCACGGGGTTGACCGACGAACCGGTCAGTCGCGCGAGCGGAAGCGGGCTCAACGACAGGTGAACCCCTCCCCTGTGATGGGTCCACCACCATCGGATTGTGCCGACAAGATCACTGGCGACGGTGAGAACGTCACCGTCGCTCACGGCGATGCCAAAGCGCCCGGGAAGGTTCACTAGGGCTCGGACGGCCTGACGTGCGTTGCCGCTGGTGGCGATCGCGTCATTCACGGCTTGGTCGTCGGACAGGCAGTCACCGAACAGGGTGACCGACAGTCTCGGTGTACTGATGTGGCGGACTGGGCGGGGGTCCCATCGACTGGCCCGGATCGTGGTCTGAGGGGGTGCGTCCGGCACCGGCCCTCCTTCCCGAGAAGGCCGGGCGCGGACCCCACGCGGGTCCGCGCCCGGTGAAGGGGTTAGTTGTAGCGGGCCTGGTTCAGGTCAGCGGTGTCGTTCTGGGCGGAGCCGAGCGTGAGCGCGCGGGCGTCACCGAGGTCGGTCAGGGTCGGGGGCTCATAGGCCACGGGCTGGGGGGTGTTGTCGTTCTCGGACACGGTTCCTCCTTGCGGAATCGTTGTGTTTCAGGCTGCCCGGGCAGGGTGATTTCCCCCCGGGGGCTTATGGGGTGACTCAGGAAAGTGGTCTCGTCTACCTGACAGCGACCGTGTGCATCACTTGGGGTTTCCTTCGGCCAACTCACGGAGTTCTTCCGCGTCGGTCTCAGCGCCCGTCAGGACCTTGTTGGAGGCAGGTGGTCAGAAGCCGGACCAGTTCGTCGGCGTCAGTCGTGGCGCCGATGCTGGTGGCCAGGTCCCGGGTCTCCTCCAGCAGCTCCCGGGCGGCGGTGTGGCGCCTTTGGGCCTGGAGGACCAGAGCCAGGGAACGGCCCGTGCGGATGGTCATGTAGTCGTCGCCGGAGTCCCGGAACCACCGCACCGCCACGCCGGTCCATGGGTGTGTGCTGCTGGGTGAGGGCGTAGAGCTGGTTTGGATCGGGGTGGGAGAGGATGAGCGGGGTGGTTCCGCCGCGCTGGAAGGCCCAGAAGGCGTGGGACGTCGGTCCCCAGAACACCAGCCATCCCGTTCCCACAGCTCGCTGGAGACGGCTGGCGATCTCCCTGAACGGATCGTCCTGCTCGGTGCTCCACGCCACGGCGGTCACCGGCCGGTGGTGCGGTCGAGCCCCGACCGCACGGGTGGGTGCGACGTGAAGCGGCGTCGTCCCTCAGGTGGAAGCAGTGAGAACACGGGGCCGCGCTGGTGCCCGGCGCGGTCGATGAGGGCGCGCACGGTCAGGCCTTCTCCCGCGTTCCCCGTCCAGTCCCAGTACACCGACAGCTCCTCCAGCATCAGCAGCCCGTTGCCGGTGGTCGCCAGCGGTTCCACGGGTTTTCGCGGGCGAGGGAAGAGGATCGGCTGCCCCGGCCGGGGCCCGTTGTCGGTGACCGTCAGGGTGTAGGTGTGGGGCTTGCGGTGCAGCCCGACCCGGACGGTGCCGCCGGGGTCGCCGGAACGGGAATGCTGCTGCGCGTTGGTGACCAGCAGGCTCACGGCCAACACCAGCGGGAAGGCATCGTGGCGCGGAGAGCGGGCGTTGCGGTAGGCCCAGTTCCGGGCGACCCCGACGTGGCTGGGGTCGCAGCCCAGGATGATGCCGCAGCGGTCGGGGCCCTCGGACCGCATCCGCCAGGGCGGTTGGAGCGTTGACGTTCGTCGGTCGGGAACGCCTACCGGCGCGGGCCGACCAGGGGTAACCTCGTTCATGTTCGTACCTGTTGTCGTGAGAAGCACGGGTTCCGGACCAGGTCCCGGGGTTGTTAGCGCAACCGCCGGGCCTTTTTTCTTCGGCCGCCATCACCGTCTCACCAGAAGGACGATCTGATCTACCAATCGCTGAGAGGTGCGAAATTATTCGGTAAACCCCGTTGGCGACTGATGACAGGCTGATAGAAAGCTGTACATGGCGAACGAGGTCGACCCGAAGGCTCGAAGGTTCGGCGCCGAAGTGCGTCGGTTCCGCGAGCAGGCCGGGATCTCACAGACCAGGCTGGCAGGCCTACTACCAGCGTCGCAGGCGACGGTCAGTGATATCGAGCTGGGAAAGACGCCCGCTAAAAAGGACACGGCACAACGAATCGACCAGGTGCTTAACAGCGGAGGTCGGCTGGTCGCCGTGTGGGAGGAACAGCACGAGGCCTACAGGCCGCCGGACTGGTACAGGAAGTTGCCGATCGTGGAGCAGCGGGCCACCCAGATCCAGCAGTACCAACCACTTCTCGTCCCCGGACTTCTCCAAACGCGTGACTACATGCGGTCCTCGATCAAGGCCAGCGCACGCACTGATTCAGAGGCCGCCGTTGAAGCGAAAGTGGCGGAACGCACCGAGTGTCAGGCGATCCTACGCCGCGACGACCCACCCTTCTTCTCCGTCGTCTTGGACGAGACCGCACTGTACCGGCGCCTCGGCAGCCCTGACATCATGAGGAAGCAACTTGAGTACCTGCTGGAGGCCTCCGCGTGGAGCAGGGTGGAGATTCTGGTCGTCCCCGCTGACACCTGGGACCATCCCGGGTTGGACAGCGGGTTCACCTTGTTGAGGGTTCCGGACGCTGGGATGCTCCTCTACCTGGAAGCGCGAGCAGCCGGAGGCGTGATCGTCGACGCAAGCACAGTCGATGAGCATGTCTCTCTTATGGGGGACCTGCGGGGGTTCGCGCTCCCTCCGGATCAGTCACGGTCGCTGATCAAGAAAGCACTAGGAGAAGTCGAGTGATCACCGAAGGAACGTGGCACAAGTCCACGTACAGCAGGGGCGACACCAACTGCGTGGAGGCCCGCCTGACCGCCCCCTCATGGCACAAGAGCAGCTACAGCAGAGGTGAGACCAACTGCGTCGAGGTCGCTGAGGGTGCCACCACCGCCGTGCGCGACACTCAGAACCGCGATCTGGGGCACCTGGCTTTCGCGGCCACCGAGTGGACCGCACTCGTGGACTCCCTCAAGAGCCACGGCTAGCCACCAAGATCACAGGGCGGCACCCCGTAGGGATGCCGCCCTTTTTCATGCCGCTATCTGACCCCAGGCATTCTTAGCAAAAGCCATTAATTCCGACATTGGGAGTCGCGCGGAAGGCAACCAGGGGGCCTGGTTGAGGCCAACAGAAACCCCCTGACCTGCTGTGATGCCTTCCCGATAAACTTACCTCAGAGTAACTCGCAGAAAGGTTCGCCTCCGCGCCGCCCCTGCTCTAATCTGGCTGCGAACACAACTGAACCCAACACAATGACCCCGCGACGGTTACTCACCGCCCGGGGCCGTGGCCAGCAACTACTTACCTTTAGAGACAGGATTGCCAGCGTGACCCAGTTTAGCGCTGCGCTTCTCAGCCGTGCCTTCGGCCCGCTGATCGCGCTCTTCTCCTCCCCGTGCGGACGCCACTCGAATGCGGCCGGTCGTCGCCGTCGCTCCACCCGGGTTCGCCGCTACGCCCCGCTTCCCGCTCCGGTCGAGGCCGCCACGCCTCCCGCGCGGACCCACCGGAACTCCGAGATTCCGAAGCTGCCCGCGTCCGCACCCGCGCCCCGCATGGCCCCGCCGAGCGAGCCGTTCCCCGCCGACGACATCGCCCCGGTCCGGCCCTGCTTCGCCACCCACGAACGCCAGCGCGCCTTCGCGAACCCGGCTCTCACACCCGCAGCCCGTGCCCCCGAGCCCCGACGTGCCGAACCCGACACCGAAGAGGTCCGGCGCGGGCTCGACCGCGCCAAGGCCCGGGCCAGGATCATGTACCAGCAGTGGAAGGACGACCCCGACGGCCAACGGTCCGGCGAACCCGCGCCTCGTTTCGAGGTCGTGCGCGCCAGGCCCGCACGGCACGCCGAACGGGACGAACTGACCGCCGCGACCCGCACCTGGACCGACCAGCAGGCCCAGCAGCGCGACCACCGGCAGGGGGCGCTGGCATGAGCCACCACCTGCGGTACTGGGAACCCCGCGTCTACCGGGACGGCCTGGCCGACCTGTCCACCGCCCGCCGGGACCTGGCCCGCGACATGACCGGCTTCGCCCCGGACCTGGTCGCCACCGCCCAACTGTGCCTGCACGAACTCCAGGCCAACGCCTGCAAGTACGGCCGCCCGGGCGGCGAGGTCACCCGCCAGCTGGACCTCAACGCCGACCACGTCCTCACCCTGACCGTGCACAACGACCACGGCACCGACCCCGGCGCGCTCCCGCGCATCCCCACCGAACGCACCGACGCGGAATGGGACTGGGCCGAGGGCCAGCGCGGCCTGCTCCTGGTGGACAGCCTCTCCGCCACCTGGAACCACTACGCCTTCCCACCCTGGTCGTGCCTGGGCGTGCTGGTATGGGCCTCCTTCGCCCTGGACCCCGCCGAGGTCCCCAAGCCACAGCGCCCCTTCGCGCTCACCGGCTGACCCGCGCATCCCCGGGGCCGCTACCCGTGCGGGAAACGGCCCCGGGGCACCGCCCCGTATGCTCAGCAGCGATCCCAAACCCCCACCCACCCCCGGGAGTACCGACGTGTCCGTGCCCTCCGCGCGCCACCGCCCCACGGGGCTGGCCTTCGCCCTCGCCGCGGCGCTCGCCTTCGGCGGCGCGGGCGTCTTCGCCCGCCCCCTGCTCGACGCGGGGATGGACCCCCTCCACGTCACCTGGCTGCGTGTGGCCGGATCGGCACTGCTGCTGTCGCCCGTGGCCCTGGCCCACTGGCGCACCGCACGGCGCCGCCCACTACTGATCCTGGCCTACGGCGTCTTCCCCATGGCCGGGGTCCAGGCCCTGTACTTCGCCGCCATCGCCCGCGTCCCCGTGGGCATCGCCCTGCTCATCGAGTTCCTCGGCCCCGTCCTGGTCCTCGCGTGGCTGCGCCTGGTGCGCCGCACCCGCGTCTCCCCCGCCGCCGTGGTCGGCGTCGTCCTGGCCGTGGCGGGCCTCGGACTGCTGCTGGAGGTGTGGGCGGGCATGCGCCTGGACGCGCTCGGCGTGGGGCTCGCACTGGGCGCCGCCGCGGCCCAGGCCGCCTTCTTCCTGCTCTCCGACAACCTCGGCGAGGACACCCACCCCCTGGCCGTGGTCGCCTTCGGCTCCCTGGTCGCCACCGTCCTGCTGGGAGCGCTGGCCCGGCCCTGGACACTGCCCTGGCACATGCTCGCCGACCGGGTCCACCTGGGCCCACTCGCCCTCCCCGGCTGGACGACGGCCCTGTGGCTGGGCCTGGTGTGCACCGCCCTGGCCTACTTCCTGGGCATCTCGGCCATCCGACGCCTGTCCCCACCCGTCGCCGGAGCGGTCGGCTACCTGGAGGTCGTCACCGCGATCGTGCTGGCCTGGGCGCTGCTGGGCGAGGCGCTCACCCCCGCGCAGATCCTCGGCGCCGCCGTCATCGTCACGGGCGCCCTCATCGCCCAGACCGCCGTGCCCTCCGCACCCGCACCCCCGCGCGCCGAACCCGAACATCCCCGGGCCGCCATCACCCCCTGAACACGTGTGGGCCCGACGGGAGGGGGGACTCCCGCCGGGCCCACACGTTCCTCACGCGGGGCGCCGGGGATCAGGCGCCGCCGGTGGCCTCCTCGACCTCCGACATGAACCGCTCGGCGGCCTGGTCCGGGCCGATCTCACCGAAGGCCATGTCGTCGGTGACACGCGCGATGATGTCCACGACCTGACCGGCGCCGATCGGCGGCGGCGGGTTGCCGTCCACGATCGTGTCCTCGATTTCGGCCAGGAACTCCGCGCTGCGGGCGTCGGCGTCGGGCAAAGAACCCAGGATCTGCTCGCGCACCTCGACGTTGGCGGGCAGACCGCGGTCGGCCAGGATCAGCTCCGCGGCCTCCTCACTGTTGAGCAGGAAGTCCACGAAACGGGCCGCCTCCTCCGGGTGCTCGGTGTCCGCCGAGACGGAGTAGAACATCGCGGGCTTGAAGTACATCCCGGTCCGCTCGTTGGTGGTCTCACCGGGGTAGCGCAGCAGCTCGATGTCCCCTCCGGAGGAGGCGGAGATACCACCCAGCTGGTTGGTCCAGAAGTGGGCCATCGCGCCCTGGTTGGTGGACAGCACCGACTGGTCGGGGCCGCCCGCCTCGATCTCCACGCTCTCGGCGGCGCTGGGCTGGGCGCCGTTCTCCAGCAGCTCCTCGGTGATGGAGTACCACTCCTCCATCGTCTCCTGGGAGAAGCCCAGGGAGCCGTCCTCGTTGTACAGGTTCTCCCCGCGCTGGCGGGCGAAGATCTGGAAACCCGACTCGTTGTAGGCCATGCTCTGGGTGCCGACAATCTCACCGTCGGTGGCCTCGCTGATCTGGGTGGCGATCTCGACGTAGTCGTCCCAGGTCCAGGAGTCGTCGTCGGGCATCTCCACACCCGCCTCCTCGAAGGCCTGGGTGTCGGCCAGGATCGCGTAGGCGTTCACGCCGGTGGCCACGCCGTAGGTCTGCCCGTCCAGGTCGCCGCTCTCGGCCACCAGGGGGTCGATGTTGGACAGGTCGAGCTGCTCGCCGTACTCGTCGAGGTTGAGCAGGGCGCCGCGGTCGCCGTACTCGCGCAGGTAGCGCTCCTCCTGCGTCATGATGTCGGGCGCGTCACCGGCGGCGGTGCTGGTGGCCAGACGGTCCCAGTAACCCGACCAGTCGGTGTACTCCGCGGTGATCTGGATGTCGGGGTTCTCGGCCTCGAACATCTCGATGACCTGCTGGGTGGTCTCGTGCCGGTCGTCCGCGCCCCACCAGGAGAAACGCAGTTCGACGACGCCGTCCTCCCCGGAGCCGCCACAGGCGGTGGCCGCCATGACGACGGCACCCACTCCCGCGGCCACGGACAACAGACGGTGGGGGCGACGGGCCTGGGGGCGCCCGTTGCCAGGGTGTGCACGCATGTGTTCGGTTCCCTTCGACTACTTGATTCCGGTGGTGGCGATGCCCTTGACCAGGTACCGCTGTCCCGCGAGGAAGAACCCGAAGACCGGCCCGAGCGCGACGATCGACATGGCGAACAGCGGACCCCAGGAGGTCTGCGAGGTCGAGTCGACGAAGGTGCGCAAAGCGACGGGAACGGTGTACATCTCCGGGTCGATGAGGAAGATCAGCTGGCTGAAGAAGTCGTTCCACGTCCAGATGAAGGTGAAGATCGCGCTGGTGGCCAGGGCCGGCATCGACAGGGGCAGAATGATCTGGCAGAAGATGCGCACGTGACCGCACCCGTCGATACGCGCCGCCTCGTCCAGGTCCCTGGGCAGGCCGCGGATGAACTGCACCATCAGGAAGATGAAGAACCCGTCGGTGGCCAGGAGCTTGGGCACGATCAGCGGCAGGAAGGTGTTGATCCAGCCCAGCTCGGAGAAGAGGATGTACTGCGGCACGATCACGACGTGGATCGGCAGCATGATCGTGGCGAGCATGATGGCGAAGAACAGCCGCTTGCCGCGAAACTCCAGCCGGGCGAAGGCGTAGGCCGCCATCGAGCAGCCCACGAGGTTGCCGACGATCGCACCGCCCACCACGATCGCCGAGTTGAGCATGTAGTGGTGGAAGGGGAACTGGAGCGCCGTCCACCCCTCGGAGTAGTTGCCGGGGGTGAGGTTCTCGGGGATCAGACCGGGGGAGCTGAAGATGTCCGCGGTGGGCTTGAAGGAGCTGGAGAGCATCCACAGCAGCGGGTAGAGCATGGCCAGCCCGAACCCGATCAGCCCGATGTGGGTGACCAACCGTCGTACGCGTTCGGCCCGCGTGTACCTGTCCTGGTAGGAGGCCACGGGAGCCTTCGTCTTAGTCGCCATAGAAGACCCAGTACTTGGAGGCGAGGAAGTTCACCGCTGTGAACCCGCCGATGATCATCAGCAGCAGCCACGCCATCGCCGAGGCGTATCCCATCTCGAAGTCGCCGAAGCCGCGTTGGTAGAGGTAGAGCGTGTAGAAGAGCGTGGAGTCGGAGGGGCCGCCGGTGCCGCTGCTGACGATGAACGCCTGGGTGAAGGTCTGGAAGGCGTTGATGAACTGCAACACCATGTTGAAGAAGATGATCGGGGTGAGCATCGGCACGGTGATGTGCCAGAACCGACGCACCGGCCCCGCCCCGTCCACCTCGGCGGCCTCGTAGTACATGGCGGGGATCTGCCGCAGGCCCGCCAGGAAGATCACCATGGGCGCGCCGAACGTCCACACGTTGAGCACGATCAGGGTGCCCAGGGCGTAGTCGGGGTGGGAGACCCACCCCTCGCCCTGGATGCCGAAGAAGGCCAGGACCTGGTTGATCAGGCCCTCGGCGCCGAAGACCTGGCGCCACAGGATGGCGATGGCCACGCTGCCGCCCAGCAGGGAGGGCAGGTAGTACACCGACCGGTACAGGGGCAGTCCCCGCACCCCCCGGTCCAGGATCATCGCCAGGGCCAGGGCCATGGCCAGTTGCAGGGGCACCGACACGAACACGTAGATGAACGTGACCTTGAGCGATGTGTGCAGCCGCTCGTCGGTGAACATCCGCTCGTAGTTGTCCAGGCCGACCCATCCGTAGTCACCGATGAGGTTGTAGTCGGTGAAGGAGAAGTACAGGGAGGCCAGGAGGGGGCCCGCGGTGATGCACACCAGACCGATGAACCACGGGGTCAGGAAGCCGTAGGCGGCGAGGTTCTCACGCCTCTGCTTGCCCGGGGTCGGAGCCTTGCCGACGCGTCGGCGCGGCCCTGTGGCGGCTGGGGATTCCGAGGTCTTGGCGGGCCGCCGTTGCAGGAGGGCACTCACGGGGATCCACCCTCCTGTGGGGCCACCGCCGGGGCGCTGGCGGACGCGTGCGGTCCTGGATTCATGGAAACTGCCAATCTCGTTCGGAGGGCGCGAACCACTGTGTGTGAGAACACGTGGTGAGCTGGTGAAACTCGTTCTGGTAAGCGCTATCCACGTACTAAGATGTTCAGTTTCTAGCACCGGGCCACATGGGTGTCAACGCTATGTTTCCCGAAAAGTGTGATCCACACCCCAGATCGTTACTCTTCGGACACATCGGAGTTCGCCGCGGACGCCCCGCTCGCGCCCTTTCCGCGCTCCGGCTTCCGCGAATTCTCACCTTTGGTAGGCAACCATGCGCGGGGTGTGTCCAGTCGCGAGGCGGATGAAGTCTGGACACTTCTTGGCGGACGCCCTTGTCGCCTCCATAGGAAAGCGTTTACCATGCCCTGTGTGAACCACACCACCCCACGCAGGTACGCGATCGTCGGCACCGGCTCCCGCGCCCGGATGTACACCCGGGCCCTGGTCGGCTCCCACCGGGACCGGGGACGACTGGTCGCCCTGTGCGACACCAACACCACCCGCATGGCCGTGCACAACCGGATCGTCACCGACGCCGGGCTCGACGCCGTACCGACCTACTCCCCCGACGACTTCACCCGCATGCTCAAGGAGGAGAGGGTCGACGAGGTCATCGTGTGCACCGTCGACCGCACCCACGCCGACTACGTCGTCGCCGCCCTGGACGCCGGACTCGACGCCATCACCGAAAAGCCCATGACCGCCGACCTGGACGGGCTGCGGCGCATCAACCAGGCCCAGGCCCGCACCGGCGGGCGGGTGACCGTCGGCTTCAACTACCGCTACAACCCCGTCCACCGCCAGCTGCGCGACCTCATCGCCTCCGGAACCATCGGCGAGGTCGGCTCGGTGCACTTCGAGTGGCTGCTGGACCTGCGCCACGGCGCCGACTACTTCCGCCGCTGGCACCGCGACAAGACCCAGTCCGGCGGCCTGCTCGTCCACAAGGCCAGCCACCACTTCGACCTGGTCAACTGGTGGATCGGCGCCCGCCCCACCGACGTCTTCGCCTCGGGCAGGCTGTTCTTCTACGGCGACGACAACGGACGCCGCCACGGCCTGGCCGCCGACTACGAACGCGGCCACGGCGAGGACGCCGCCGAACACGACCCCTTCGCCCTGCACATGGACGACAGCGCCGACCTCACGGCCCTGTACCTGGAGGCCGAACACGAGGACGGCTACCGCCGCGACCTCAACGTCTTCGGCCCCGGCATCACCATCGAGGACGACATGTCCGTGCTGGTCGGCTACGACACCGGCGCCCGCCTGACCTACCACCTGGTCGCCTACGCCCCCTGGGAGGGCTACCGGATCTCCATCACCGGCAGCAAGGGACGTCTGGAACTGGACATGACCGAGTTCGAGTACACCTCGCCCCACCAGGACGAGAACACACCCGTGCGCGGCATGCCCGCCCCCAAGGAGCACACCAGCGCACGGCTGTGGCTGGGCCNNATCCCCGTCGCGGTCGGCGAGGGCACCCACGGCGGCGGCGACCAGGTCATGCTCGACTCGCTCTTCGGCGACATCGACGACGGCATCCGCCCCGACCACTCCGACGGCGGCAACGCCCTGCTCACCGGACTGGCCGCCAACGCCTCCATCGCCTCCGGCGCCCCGGTCCGCGTCGCCGACCTGCTGGGGAACGGCTGATGAGCACACCCGTACCCGTACTACTGGCCGGAGTCCACGGCCACGGCCGCACCCACCTGCGCTCCCTGCGCGAGTTGGCCGACCGCGGCCTGGTCCGGCTCGTGGGCGTGTGCGACCAACGCCCCGTCGACGGCGACGACGACCTGGAGGGACACGGCGCGCTGCCCTGCCACGCCGACCTGGGCGAGGCCATCGAGCGCACCGGCGCGCGCGTGACCATCCTGGCCACCCCCATCCACACCCACCTGCCCCTGGCCCGCACCGCGCTCGAACACGGCTCCCACCTGCTGCTGGAAAAACCCACCACCGCGACCCTGGCCGAGTTCGAGCAGCTCACCGCGGCCGTGGACGCCTCCGGCCTGGCCTGCCAGGTGGGCTTTCAGAGCCTGGGCTCATCCGCCGTGGAGGCCGTGCGCGCGCTCGTCCGCGACGGCGCGGTGGGACGCCTGCGCGGCATCGGCGGCGCGGGCACCTGGGTGCGCACCTCCGCCTACTACGACCGCGCCCCCTGGGCCGGACGCCGCCGCCTCCAGGGACGCGACGTGGTGGACGGGGCGCTGACCAACCCCTTCGCGCACGCCCTG
The DNA here is from genome assembly GCF_000341065.1 of Nocardiopsis halotolerans DSM 44410. Lineage (GTDB taxonomy): Bacteria > Actinomycetota > Actinomycetes > Streptosporangiales > Streptosporangiaceae > Nocardiopsis > Nocardiopsis halotolerans. Next base: position 16,663 of record NZ_ANAX01000026.1, read on the forward strand.
GCCACCGCCCTGGCCGTGGCCGGAACCCAGTCCCAGGCACCGGCCGGGGTGGAACTGGAGATGTTCCACGCCCACCCCATCGAGGCCGACGACACCTCGTGCGTGCGCGTGCGCACCGCCCAGGGCCTGCCCATCACGTTGGCGGTGACCCTGTGCGCCCCCGAGCACCTGCCGCCGCGCCTGGTGGTGCACGGCGACGCCGGACGCATCGAGTTCGAGTACACCCTGGACCGCGTCACCCTGCACCGACCCGGCCAGGCCCCGGCCACCACCACGCACCCGCGCACCCACCTGCTGTCCAACCTCCTCGCCCACGTGCGCCAGGGCGAGCGGCTGCNTTCATGCACGTGCTGGAACGGGTACGCACCGCACCCGACCCCGTGGAGCTTCCAAGCCACATGCAGCGGGTGTACCGCACCAGCGAGGGCGTACGCCGGATCATCCCCGGCGTCGACGACCTCATCCACCGCAGCGCCGAACACCTGGCGCTGTTCTCCGAACTCGACCCCGCCTGGTCTCCCACCTCCCGGACGGGGCCGACCGACACGAAGGTCCACCCGTGAACACCCTGACCCTGGACGGTTCCGTGCTGGCCGTGATGCGCGACGGCACCGACATCGAACCGACCCTGTCCCCGCGCCCCTACCTGCACCCGGTACACACCCGCGCGGGCACACCGGTCACCGAACACCGCCCCGCCGACCACCCGCACCACTTCGGGGTGAGCGTGGCCGTGCCGGACGTGTCGGGGACCAGCTTCTGGGGCGGACGCACCTTCACCCCCGACCGCGGATCGGTACTGCTGGACAACCACGGCCGCCAGCGGCACGTGTCCTGGCTGGAACTGGCCGAGGACCGCCGCGTCGAACTGCTGTCGTGGACCGGCCCGGACGGGGCCGAGATGCTCAGCGAGCGGCGCACCGTGCGGGCCACGGGCCTGGACGAGCGCACCTGGGTGCTGGACGTGCGCACCGAGCTGCACAACACCTGCGGGCGCGACCTGAGCATCGGCAGCCCCGCCACCAACGGCCGNGCCGGGTACGGGGGCCTGTTCTGGCGCGCACCCATCGCCGCCACCCCGCCCACGATCACCGGCGCCCAGGGCCTGGAGGGCGAGCAGGCCCTGCACGGATCGCGCGCGCCCTGGCTGGCCATGGCCGGGACGGGACCCGAGACCGGAGCCGGGACTGGCGAGGGCGGCGCCGCGTGGACCCTGGTCCTCCTCCAACCCGGAGACCACACCGACCCGTGGTTCCTGCGGGCGCGGGAGTACCCCGGCGTGGGACCCGCCCTGGCCTGGGACACACGCCTGCCCCTGCCCGAGGGGGCGCGCCTGGAACGGCGGCTGCGCGTGGCGGTGCGCGACGGACACCCCGGCGGCACCGAGGAACTGGAGGCCCTGGCCGCATCCGTGCGCGCACTGCCCTGAGACGGGCCGTGACGCGGCCCGTGGAACGCGCGAAGCCGCGCCGAAGGCCGAAGACACACGGGTGACCCGGCCGGCGCGGCCGAGGGGCGGAGCCGAACAACGGTGCCGGAACGCACACCGGCGGGGCCCGGGGCGTAAGGGGCGGCCCCGAACGGCGGGCAGCACACGACCGAGAGCCCCTGGGGACCCCCCGATATCCACGCCAGACCCGCGCCACCAGGCGGCACCAGAGCCAACCCCGACCTGTGGACAACACCCCCGGCGGCGCCGGGGCAAGGAAGGAAGACAAC
>NZ_ANAX01000027.1 GCF_000341065.1 Nocardiopsis halotolerans DSM 44410
GACGACTCGGCCGCAGCGTCGTGACCGTCCTGGCCGACCGCGGACACCAGGTGACCTCCGCCGACACCGCCACGGCCGACCTCCCCGAAGGCGTCGAGGCGATCACCGCCGACCTGCTGGACCCCGCCGCGCTGGAGGAGACCTTCACCCGGGCCCGCCCCGAGGCCGTCATCCACCTGGCCGGAATCGCCGTACCCTTCGCCCGCCCCGACGTGGAGACCCTCCAGGTCAACACCGGCCTGGCCTGGGCCGTGCTCTCCGCCGCCGTCGCCCACGGCGCCCACTCGGCCGTGGCCGCCTCCAGCCCCACCGTCTACGGGTACAACACCCCCTCCTGGGCCCCCCGCTACCTGCCGCTGGACGAGGACCACCCGGTCGCGCCCTGGCACGCCTACGGCCTGAGCAAGGCCATCATCGAGGACACCGTGCGCGCCCTGGCACGCACCAGCTCCACCTGCGTCCTGTCATGCCTGCGCCCCGGATACGTGGTCGCCCCCGAGGAGTGGGAGGGCGCCCCCACCCAGCTGGGACACACCATGGCCGAGCGTCTGGCCGACCCGTCCCTGGCCGCCACCTCCCTGTTCAACTACGTCGACGCGCGCGACGCCGCCGAACTGTTCGCCCTGGTCGTCGAGAACCCCGCCAAGGTCAGCGGCGGCCAGGTGTTCAACGCCATGGCCCCCGACCCCCTGGCCCCCGGCCCGGTCGACACCCTGCTGCCCCAGCACCACCCCACCACCGCCCCGGTGGCCGCCGCCCTGGCCGACGGCCGCGCCGTCTTCTCCTCCCAGGCCGCCCGCACCGCCCTGGGCTGGACCCCCACCCGAACCTGGCGTGAACAGCTGCGCACCCAGGGCGACCCCACCAACGACCACGCCACCGAGCCCACCGCCCGGACCGGTACCGACGACACCCGTGAGGCGTCCGGGCGTCCGTGAACGGACCCGCGACTCCGCTAGGCTAGGAAAGAGTTTTCCCATGGGCCGAGGCAGACGAGGGAGCGGTGTGGAGTCCGGTTACGTGACGCTGGAACAGGTCGCCGAGCACGCCGGGGTGTCCCTGGCCACGGCGTCCAGGGTGATCAACGGCAGCACCCGCCAGGTCAGCCAGCGCCTACGCGACAAGGTCACCGCCAGCGCCCAGGAACTCGGCTACCTGGCCAACGCCTCGGCCCAGACCCTGGCCCGCAACAGCAGCTCCCTGGTCGGACTGATCGTCCACGACATCTCCGACCCCTACTTCTCCTCCATCGCCTCGGGGGTCACCCGCCACACCGAGGAACAGGGACTGGTCCTGGTCCTGGGCACCACCAGCCGCTTCGCGCAGAGGGAGGGCCGCATCCTGGCCACCCTGCGCGCCCACCGGGCCCGCGCGGTGGTACTGGTCGGCTCACGCTCCACCGACGAGGAGAGCAACCGGCGCCTGTCCGAGGAGATCCGCATGTTCCGCCGCCAGGGCGGACGGGTGGCGTGCGTGTCCCAGGAGGGACTACCCGCTGACACGGTCACCCCCGACAACCACACCGGAGCCGCCGACCTGGCCCGACGCCTCATCGCCCAGGGCCACCGGGAGTTCGCCATCCTGGCCGGACCCACCGACCTGCGAACGGCACGCGAACGCCTGGACGGGTTCCACTCCGCCCTCTCGGGCGCGGGCCTGGAACTGGCCCACCACAATGTGGTGCACGGCGCCTTCACCCGCGACGGCGGCTACGAGTCCACCCGCCGCCTGATGGCGGTGGGCACCGACGCCACCTGCCTGTTCGCCGTCAACGACGTCATGGCCACGGGCGCGATGGCCGCCCTGCGCGACCTGGGGCTACGTGTGCCCACCGACCTGTCGGTGGCCGGGTTCGACGACATCCCCACCCTGCGCGACCTCACCCCCGCGCTGACCACGGTGCGCCTTCCCCTGGAGGACATGGGCGAACAGGCCGCCGCGCTCGCCCTGGACGGCGAACCCAGCGACCAGCCACGCGTGGTCACCGTGCGCGGCGAGGTCGTCGAACGCGAGAGCACCGCGCCGCCCACCCGCTGAGCACCCGACCCGGAACGAGGAGCCGGTCACCGTGCCCCCCCCCGGGGGGGCGTTCCGGGATCGCCACGGCACCAGCGACCGATGACTCGCTTCGAACACCTCACGCGGGCACCCGACGGGGTGAACGGCCGCCACCCTCACGGGGCCCGCTTCCGAGGAACACGTGCTCAGGAACGGGCCGAACGGCCCAACCCCACGATCAGCACCACCCCGACCAACACGTGCATCCCCTCCAGCACCAGCAGAACCACCGGACCGCCCCCGGCGGTGGCCGGACCGGCCAGGGACAGCACCAACACCACGCACGCGATGACCGTCCACACCCGCCCGGGCCTGCGCACCGTACGCTCCAACACCACGAGCAACAACCAACCCGCCACAGCACCGACCAGGCCCGCCACCGCCACCGCAACCGGCCCCACGGTCCGGGCCCGCCCGCCGGGGAAGGCGGTCAGATCCACACCCAGCAGCGGAACCGCCAGAGCCCACAGGGCCAAAGGCGCCAGCACCGCGGCGGCCACGGTCAGGGCCCGCCGCGGCGCGGTACGGGAGGAGGTGCTGGGAACGCGGCTTTGGGTGGGGGCCATGAGGTTCTCCGTAAGGTGTGAGGCGGCCCAGGAGGGCCGGACGTGGCCGCCGAGGCCCGCTTCGGGTGGCTCGGAAGGAACGGCGGCCGGATTCGCCGGGGCGCGGCGCGGGCGTCGCCCGACCAGACCCCGGGGCCCGAACCCGCCGCCGGGGACACCGTGACCCGCCCCTCGGCGCGTTCTCCGGCGTCCCACCCCCACACTCCCCGCCCGGACCCGGCCGCCGCATCGGTCCCACGGCGACGCCCCGACCAACCGGAGACGGGGCCGTGTCCGACTTTGGTCGGTGTCGGCCCCACACCTGACGCGGCTAGGCTGACCGGATGCCAAGCCGGACCGACGACACCACCCCGTCCGCGCGCAGGACCTCCCCCTGGGCCCCGGCCCTCGTGGTCGCCCTGGTCTGCGCCCAGGTCGCGGCGACGGTCTGGGCCCGCTGGGACGCCCACACCGTCCCCTGGCAACACTGGACGGACCTGGTCGCGGGCATCGTGGTCTGCGCGCTCTCCCCCACCCTGCTGCGCTGGCCGCTCCCCGCGGCACTGGGCGCGTCCGCACTCGCCGCCCTCTTCCCCACCGCCACCCCGGCGGCAGCGGTGGGCGCCCTCCAGGTCGCCCACCAGCGACCCCTCCCCCTCGCCGTGACCGTCGCCGCGACCGGGATCGCCGCCCACACCGTTCAGGGACTCCTCCACCCCAGCACCCCCATCCCCCACATCTGGTGGCTGGTCCTGGTCACCATCGCCTACGCCGCGCTGGTGGGCTGGGGCGCCCTGGCCAGGGCCCGCCGCGCACTGGTGATATCACTGCACGAACGCGCCCGCCGCGCCGAGGCCGAACAGGGACGCCGGGTGGCCGAGGCACGCATGCTGGAACGCACCCGCATCGCCCGCGAGATGCACGACGTGCTCGCCCACCGCCTGTCCCTGCTGGCCACCTACGCCGGAGCCCTGGAATACCGCCCCGACGCCCCGCCCCAACAGCTCTCCCGCGCCGCCGGGGTGGTGCGCACCGGCGTCCACCAGGCCCTCGACGAGCTGCGCGAGGTCATCGGCGTCCTTCGCGAGGAGGACACCGAGACCGACAGGCGCCCCCAACCGGTCCTGGCCGACCTTCCCCGACTGGTGGAGGAGGCACGCGCGGCAGGGGAACACGTCGACCTCCACGACACGGTGGTCGCCCCCGCCGCCCTGCCCGCCGCCACCGGCCGCACCGCCTACCGGCTGGGGCAGGAAGGGCTGACCAACGCCCGCAAACACGCCCCCGGCCAACCGGTCCGGGTCCGGGCCGGGGGCGGACCCGGCGACGGCCTGACCATCGACCTGCACAACCCCCCGCCCCGAAACCCCCCACGAAGGACACCCCCGCCCGGCAGCGGAACCGGCCTGGTCGGACTGACCGAACGGGTACGCCTGGCCGGGGGACGGCTCGACCACGAGCTCACACACGAGGGCTTCCACCTGAAAGCCTGGCTACCATGGCCGCCATGAACCCTGCGCCGCGCGTGCTCATCGTCGACGACGACGCCCTCGTCCGAGGCGGACTGACCATGATGCTCGACGGAGTCCGGGGCATCACCGTGGTCGGCGAGGCCAGCGACGGCGACGAGGTCCTGGCCGCCGCCGACACCCACCACCCCGACATCGTCCTGATGGACCTGCGCATGCCCCGCGTGGACGGCATCACCGCCACCCGCAGGCTGCGCGCGCGCACGCCCCCGCCCGAGGTCGTCGTGCTCACCACCTTCGACACCGACGACAACATCGTGTACGCGCTGCGCGCCGGAGCCAGCGGCTTCCTGCTCAAGGACACCCCGCCCGCGCGGATCGTGGACGCGGTCCTTCGGGTGGCCGAGGGCGAACCCATCCTGTCCGCGTCCGTCACCCGGCGCCTGATGGACCGCACCGCCACCCAGGCGGACACGCACCAACGCGCCCGCGCCGCGCTGGACCGGCTCAGCCCCCGCGAACACGAGGTCGTCCTGGCCGTGGCCCGGGGCTCCAGCAACGCCGAGATCGCCGCCCAGCTGTACATGAGCGTGGCCACCGTCAAGGCCCACGTCTCCAACGTCCTCACCAAACTCGACCTGGACAACCGCACCCAGATCGCACTGCTGTCCCACGACGCCGGACAGACCTGACCCCGAACACACCACCCCCCGCACGTGCGGCGATGCCGCCCCGGCGACGGTCGACGGGGGCCGACCGGCACCCGCCCAGAGGCCGACCTACCGTGAGGCCATGACGAAATACGCGTGGATGTACCGTCTGGGCCTCACCCCCTGGGAACGCTACGGCCCCGCCGTCGGGGCGCAGCTCGGCGCCCTGCTCGACCGCGAGACCCGGGAGCGTCCGGGCACCCCCGGGCGGGCCCTGGACATCGGCTGCGGACGCGGACAGTTCACCCCCGAACTGGCCCGCCGCGGGTGGGAGGCGGTGGGCGTCGACGTCGTACCGCAGGCGGTCGAGGCCGCCCGCCGCAAGGGACCAGCCGAGGTCACCTACGCCGTGGGCGACGCCACCGACCTGGAGTCAGCAGGCCTGGGCACCTTCGACCTCCTGCTCGACATCGGCTGCTTCCAGGGCCTGGACCCGGACCAGCGGGCCGCCGAGGGGCGCGGCGCGACGGCCCTGGCCGCGCCCGGGGCCACCCTGCTCCTGCTCGCCTTCGGACCCTCGCGCTACCAGCGCCTCGTCGAGGGCGTCACGCAGGCCCAGATCGAGGCCGCCCTCCCCGCATGGGAACTCCTCACGGTCCAGGCCGCCGTCACCGACGGCCTGGGATGGCCGATGAACCGGACCGCACCCCAGTGGTACCGGTTCCGCCGCACCACCGGATGACACGGCCCCACACACGCCGGTGGTCCCGCCCGACACGGTCCAAGGGGTGGCCACCGGCACCGGCGAGGGCGCAAGGACCTCACGGCCCCCACCCAACGGAGCCTCAAACGCGGCTCCGCGGGATGGCCACACACCCGAACCGCTTCTACGAAGCGCCCACCACCGCGGCCCGCTCCCGCGGGCGGCGCCGCACACGCAACCACCCCGCGCCCGCCCAGGAGAGCGCGACGACCCCCGCCATGACCACGCGCGACGTCAACAGGTGCTCGGGCGGATACAGGGTCCCGGTCAGGTAGAAGTCGATGAAACCGTTCTCCATCACCGCGCGCCCGGTCACCGACCGCGACCAGTTCTCGACCTCGGTCAACAGGCACGGCCAGTCGACGATCACGATGCCCAGCGCGTAGGCGGCCACGCACAGGTGCACCCAGAACACGCGCGGCCAGCGCCAGGCCAGGAAACCACCGAAGACGACGAAACCGAGGAAGACGAAGTGCAGGGCCATCGCCGTGTGGCCCACCAGGAGGGAGAACATGCCCCCGAACCTAGGGACCGCGCCCCACCGCGCACATCGGTACGCACACCCACCCCGCCCTGAGTACCCGTACTCAGGACGGGGCCGGAGCGCCACAGCCACGAGACGCCCCGGCCCCCACCGATCGCGTCCCGGTGCTAGGGGGAAGCGTCCGCGACCGGCGTGAGCGTGTCGGCGAACACCAGGCCGTGACCTAGCCCGGTGTCGGCGCGCACCCGCCCCCCGTCGAACTCCACCCCGCTGGGGCGGGCCAACGCCCCCAGCGCGGCGAAGGAGGCCCGGTCGATGTCCTCGACCATGGCCACCCGGGGCAGGCACAGCGCCAGCTGCCCCGACAGCTCGGGCAACAGGTGCGGAGCCACCGGCACACCCCGGCGCGCCATCGACTCCGCGATCCGCAGGAACGGGGTGACGCCCCCCACCCGCACCACGTTGGGCTGGGCGACGTCACACACCCCCAGCTCAACGGCCCTTTCGAACTCGGCGACCGTACGCAGGTTCTCCCCCAGGGCGAACGCCACCCGCGTACGCCCACGCAGACGAACGTGCGCCTCCAGGTCCTCCGCCGGAAGGGGCTCCTCCACGAAGTGCGGATCCCACTCCTCCAGGGCCGCCAACGCGCGAGCGGCCCCGGCCACGTCCCAGCGCTGGTTGGCGTCCACCATCAGCAACCGGTCCGGCCCGACCAGCTCACGCACCGCCCCCACCCGCTCCACGTCACGGGCCGGATCGGGCGAACCCACCTTCATCTTGACCGCCGTGTGCCCGGCCTCCACCCACCCGCGCACCTGCTCCAGCAGGTCGGGCAGGGAGTAGTCCAGGTTCACCCCGCTGCCGTAGGCGGGCACCGAGTCCCGGCGCCGCCCCACCAGCTCCACCAGGCTCGACCCCGCCGCGCGGGCGCACAGGTCCCACAGGGCGATGTCCACCCCCGCCAGCGCCATCAGGGTGAGCCCGCTGGTCCCCGCCTCACGCAGGTGCCAACGCAGCTCGTCCCACCGGGACGGGTGGGCCGCACCACCCACCAGCACGGGCCGCAGGTCGTCGTTGACCAGCGCCTCCACCGACCGGGCCCCGATCAACGGGGTCCAGGCGAACCCCGTACCGACCAGCCCCGCGTCGGTGGCCACCCGCACCACCACGACGTCGTTGCGGTCCACACCCCCGTCCCAGGACCGGTGCAGCGGCAACCGGAAGGCCCGGGCGCCGACCTCGGTGACCCGCACGCTCAGGCCCCCTTGACCAGGGCCAGGCCGGTCTCGATCAGCTCGGCCAACGTCGTCTCCTCCTCCGCGGTGGGATCCACGAACGGGGCCCGCACCCCGCCCACGTCCACCCCGCGCAACCGGGCGCCCGCCTTGACCAGCGACACCGCGTACCCCGGCGTCCGATCACGCAACCGCACCAGCGGCTCGAAGAACTCGCGCGTCAACGTGTCGGCCAGCGGGTCACCGGAGTGGAAGGCGGTGTAGAAGGCCGTGGCGACCTCGGGCACGAACGCGAACGCCGCCGAGGAGTACAACGGCACCCCCACCGCCCGGTAGGCCGCCACCGTCAGCTCCGCCGTGGGCAGGCCGTTGAAGAAGGTGAACTCCCCGCCCCGGCTCTCGCGCACCGCCAACACGATCTGGTGCATCCGCCCCAGATCACCCACCCCGTCCTTGATCCCCACCACCGTCGGGATCCGGGCCAGCTCCGCCGCGCTCTGGGGGGTGAAGACCATCGACCCGCGCTGGTAGACCACCACCGGAACGTCCACGGCCGAGGTCACCGTGCGCACGTACTCCACCAGCCCCCGCTGCGGGGCACCCACCAGGTAGGGCGGCAGCAACAGCACCGCGTCCGCCCCCAGCTCCCTGGCCGTGCGCGCCTGCTCGATGGCGGTGCCCACACTGCCGCCAGCACCGGCCACCACCGGCACCCGACCCGCGGTGACCTCCACCGACCGCCGCACCACGGCGGCGTGCTCGGCCGCCGACAGGGCGTGCACCTCACCGGTACCGCAGGCCGCGAACACCCCGCCCGCGCCGTGCTCCACACCCGAGGCCACGTGCTCGGCCAGCACCGCCTCGTTCACCCCTCCCCCGGAATCGAAGGGGGTCAGGGGAAAGAACAGGATTCCGTCGAAGTTCATGCTCACTCCTTGAGCTCCGGGCCCGGGGGCGTCCTCACGCCCCCGGGACACCTCACAGGACGTACTGGACGTGGCGGCGGGCCAGGGTGGCGATGACGTCGTCGCCGTCGGCCGCCCAGACCCGCTCGTTGAAGATCTCCACCTCGATGTCGCCGTCGTAGCCCGCCGCGTCCACCGCACGGCGCAGGGCCCGCACGTCGGCGTGGCCGTCACCGACCATGCCCCGCCCCAGCAGGGCGTCGGCGGGGATCGGCAGCTCCCAGTCACAGGCCTGGAAGGAGGCGATGCGCCCGCCCGCGCCGGCGCGGGCGATCTGCTCCCACACCTGCGGGTCCCACCACACGTGGTAGGCGTCCACCACCACGCCGACGGCCGCCGCGTCGAAGCGTTCGGCCAGGTCCAGGGCCTGACCCAGCGTGGAGAGCACTGCGCGGTCGGCGCAGAACATCGGGTGCAGGGGCTCCAACGCGAGCCGGATCCCGCGCTGGAGGGCGTAGGGCACCAGTTCGGCGAGGGCGTCCGCCGCCCGCTCACGGATCCCGACCAGGTCGCGGTCACCGTCGGGCATACCGCCCAGGACCATGACCAGGCAGGGCGCACCCAGTTCGGCGGCCTCGTCGATGGCGCGCCGGTTGTCCTCCAGGGCCGCGGCCCGGTCAGGCCTGGTCAGGAACCCGGCACGGCAGTGGGAGGACACGCGCAGACCGGATCGGCGCAGCAGGCTGGCGGCCCTGGCCAGGCCCATCTCGGCGACCGGCTCGCGCCACACCCCGATGGCGGGCACTCCGGCGCGCAGACAGCCGTCCACGGCCTGGGTCAGGCTCCAGTACTTGACGGTGGCCTGGTTGAGCGAGAGCCGCGCCAGCCCCGGGTCGCCCGGCTCGGGCGTGGGTACCGCGGCGGGCCGCCCGGAGGGCACGTCCACGGCCCCGGGCACGACCGGCTCCACGGGCGAGGAGGAGGCGGGGGAGGCCGACGCCCGCGAGGCGGGCACGTCGGCGTCGTCGGGGATCGTGCTCACTGCTTCACTCCAGACACCTCGAGGAGCGCCCGCATGCGGGCCGCCGCCAGGTCGGGGTCGGTCAGGACCCCGGCGGCGTCGGCCAGGCACAGGGCCCGGGCCAGGTGGGGCAGATCGCGGGCGCTGTGCAGCCCGCCCACCATGTGGAACCCCGGTTGGTGGCCGTTGAGCCAGGCCAGGAAGGCCACACCGGTCTTGTAGTAGAAGGTGGGCGCCGCGAACAGGTGCCGGGCCAGGGGGACCGTGGGGTCCATCAGGGACCGGTAGCGCCCGGTGTCGCCCTCGTCCAGGGCGACCAGGGCGCGTGCGGCGGCCGGGGCGATCGCGGCGAAGATCCCGAGCAGGGCGTCGGAGTGGCCCCGCTCGTCACCCAGGACCAGATCGGGGTAGTCGAAGTCGTCGCCGGTGTACAGGCGCACCCCCTCGGGCAGCAGACGCCGCAGCCGCACCTCCAACGCGGCGTCGAGCAGGGAGACCTTGATGCCCTCCACCCTCGCCGCGTGCTCGGCGATCAGGGCCGCCACCGGCTCGATCGCCTCGGCCGGGTCGGCGAAGCCCCAGTACCCCTCCAGGGCGGGGTCGAAGGCGGTGCCCAACCAGTGCAGGATGACCGGCTGGTCGGCCTGGCGCAGCAGGTGGCCGTAGACCTTGGCGTAGTCGTCGGGTCCCGAGGCGATCGCGGCCAGGGCACGTGAGGCCATCAGGATGGGGGTGGCACCGGCGCCCTGGACGACGTCGAGCTGCTCCCCGTACGCGGTGATAACGCTTTCCAAGGTGGCATGCGAAGGATCGAGTTGGTCGGTGCCCACCCCACAGGCCAGGGCGGCGCCGCGCGCGGCGGCCTCCGCCCCCGACCTGCGGATCAGCTCGGCGGTGGCCGCCCAGTCCAGGCCCATGCCGCGCTGGGCGGTGTCCATGGCGTCGGCCACGCCCAGGCCCTGGTCCCACAGGTGGTGGCGGAAGGCCAACGTGGCCTCCCAGTCCAGGCGGGCCGGGGCGCCGGGGGCGTTGGGCGCCAGGGGGTCGGCGACCACGTGGGCCGCCGCGTAGGCGGTGCGTGAGCGGGCGGGGGCGAGTGGGGAGGTGTCGACGGGGGTGCCGCTCAGGGTGTGGGGGGCGATCCCGCCGTCGGCGGTGGGTAGCAGGAGTGTGTTCATGCGAGGGTGACCTCGTCCAGTTCGATCGTGCGTCCGGTGCGCGCCGACTGAAGTCCGGCCTCGGCCATCTGCAGGCCGCGCGCACCCGAGAGCAGGTCGTGCGGGAAGGGGGCGCCGGTGACCACGTGACGCAGGAAGTCCTCCCACTGGGCGCGGAAGCCGTTGGGGAACTCGGTGTTGTCGGGCACCGGCTCCCACTGCTCGCGGTAGCGGCCCAGATCCTCCAGGTCGGGGTTCCACACCGCCTTGGGCGTGGCCGAACGGTGCTGGGCGCGGCAGGAGCGCAAGCCCGCCACGGCGCTGCCGTGGGTGCCGTCGACCTGGAACTCCACGAGTTCGTCACGGGCCACGCGCACGTTCCAGGAGGAGTTGATCTGGGCGATGACGCCGCCGTCCAGCTCGAAGATGCCGTAGGCGGAGTCGTCGGCCGTGGCGTCGTAGGGCTGGCCGCTCTCGTCCCAGCGGCGCGGGATGTGGGTGGCCACCTTGGCGGTGACCGCCCGAACCGGACCGAACAGGTGCTCCAGGATGTAGTGCCAGTGCGGGAACATGTCCAGCACCATGCCGCCGCCCTCCTCGGCGCGGTAGTTCCAGCTGGGGCGCTGCGCGGGCTGCCAGTCGCCCTCGAAGACCCAGTAGCCGAACTCGCCGCGCACCGACAGGATCCGCCCGAAGAAGCCGCTCTCGATCAGCCTGCGCAGTTTGAGCAGGCCGGGCAGGAACAGCTTGTCCTGGACCACGCCGTTGCGCACGCCCGCGTCGCGGGCCAGCTTGGCCAGCTCCAGGGCGGCGCTGAGCGTGCTCGCGGTGGGCTTCTCGACGTAGACGTGCTTGCCCGCGGCGATGGCGGCGCGTACGGCGGCCTCGCGGGCGTGGGTGATCTGTGAGTCGAAGTAGATCGTGATGTCGTCGTCGGAGAGCACGGTGTCCAGGTCGGTGGACCACCGCTCGATTCCGTGGTGTTCGGCGATCTCGCGCAGCTTGTGCTCGGAGCGCCCGACCAGGATGGGCTCGGGGACGATCCGGGAGCCGTCGGGCAGGCGTAGCCCGCCCGCCTCGCGGATGGCCAGGACCGACCGGGTCAGGTGTTGCCGGTACCCCATGCGTCCGGTGACGCCGTTCATGGCGACACCCAGCACGTGATCACCCATTGGTTGTTACCGCCTTTCCGTGTGAAAGCGCTTTCCAGCCTACGGCAAACCCACCCTCCACACCAGAGGCACCCCCGGACCTGGCACGACGTGACACGAATCGACGCCACCCGAGGCCACGTCACACTCCGTGGACGACCCGCCACGACCACGCACCGTCGGCTCCGGGTACCGGCACGAACCGGAAGGGACAAGTGTCACAGTCCACACACGCCCCACACGCCCGAAAACGCCGCCACACGCCCCGACACGCCCTGGTCACACGTGAGGAGCCACCGCCTTTTGGACGTTTCCCACAACAGGAACCGTGTAGCGTCCGTTGACTGCGACATGGCGCCGCCAGCCTGTGGACGAAAGGGTGGACACTACAGGGGGCCGCGTCGTCGCGGCACACATCGTCGGTTCGCAGAAGGGGCTCTGCCGGGTGTTCAGTCGTATCGCCATCGTCAACCGTGGTGAGGCCGCCATGCGGCTCATCCACGCCGTACGGGACATCGTCGCGGAGACGGGGACACCGATCGAGACGGTCGCCCTGCACACCGACGTCGACCGCACCGCGGCCTTCGTCCGCGAGGCGGACCTGTCCTACGACCTGGGGCCCGCGTCCGCACGCCCCTACCTCGACCTCAAGGCGCTCGAACGCGCACTGGTGGAGACCAGGGCCGACGCCGCCTGGGTCGGATGGGGCTTCGTCGCCGAGGACCCGGCGTTCGCGCAGCTGTGCGAGGACATCGGCGTCACCTTCGTCGGCCCCAGCGCCGACGCCATGCGCCAACTCGGCGACAAGATCGGCGCGAAGCTGATCGCCGAGGAGGTCGGCGTGCCGGTCGCACCGTGGAGCCGCGGAGCGGTCGAGAGCCTGGACGCCGCCCTGACCGCGGCCACCGAGATCGGCTAACCCCCGATNNNGGCTACCCGCTGATGCTCAAGGCGACCGCGGGCGGCGGCGGACGCGGCATCCGCGTGGTCACCAACGACACCGAACTGACCGACGCCTACGAACGCACCAGCCAGGAAGCCGCACGCGCCTTCGGCAGCGGCGTCGTGTTCCTGGAACGCCTGGTCACCGGCGCCCGCCACGTCGAGGTCCAGGTCATCGCCGACGGCGAGGGCACCGCATGGGCACTGGGCGTACGCGACTGCTCGGTACAGCGACGCAACCAGAAGATCATCGAGGAGTCGGCCTCACCGGTACTCGCCCCCGACCAGACCGCCGAACTCAAGGCCTCCGCCGAACGCCTGGCCGTCGCGGTCGGCTACCGCGGCGCCGCGACCGTGGAGTTCCTCTACCACCCCGGCGAGAAGATGTTCGCGTTCCTGGAGGTCAACACCCGCCTCCAGGTCGAACACCCCATCACCGAATCCACCACCGGCTTCGACCTGGTCAGGGCCCAGCTGTGGGTGGCCTCCGGCCACCGCCTGGAGGGCGAGCGGCCGGTGGAGCGCGGACACGCCGTCGAGGCCCGCCTCAACGCCGAGGACCCCGACCGCGACTTCGCACCCTCCCCGGGCCGCATCGAACGCCTGGACCTGCCCGCCGGGCCGGGCATCCGCGTGGACACCGGCGTCAGCGAGGGCGACACCATCCCCGCCGACTTCGACTCCATGATCGCCAAGATCATCGCCTACGGCCGCGACCGCGACCAGGCCCTGGGCCGCCTGCGCCGGGCCATGGCACAGACCACCGTGATCATCGAGGGCGGCGCCACCAACAAGAGCTTCGTGCTCGACCTGCTCGACCAGCCCGAGGTCATCGACGCCAGCGCCGACACCGGCTGGATCGACCGCGTGCGCGCCGAGGGCGGACTCGTCTCCCACCGCCACTCCGCCATCGCACTGGCCGCCGCCGCCGTCGAGGCCTACGAGGACGAAGAGCGCGTCGAACGCCAGCGACTGCTGTCCACGGCCTTCGGCGGACGCCCCCAGGTCCAGCACCAGAGCGGCCGACCCCTGGACCTCAAACTGCGCGGCGTCGGATACCGCGTGCGCGTCGCCCGCGTCAGCGCCCACCGGTTCCGCGTCGGCCTCCAGACGGGCGAGGACGTCCACACCGCCGACGTCGAACTCGACCGCTTCGACGCCCACACCGGACGCATCACCGTCAACGGCGCCCGCTACCGGCTCCTGACCGCCACCCACGGCCCCGTCCACCTGGTCGAGGTCGAGGGCGTCACCCACCGCGTCAGCCGCGACGAGGGCGGCGTCATGCGCTCCCCCGCACCCGCCCTGGTCGTCGCCACACCGCTGGAGATCGGTGCCGAGGTCGAGGCGGGCGCACCGGTCCTGGTCTTGGAGAGCATGAAGATGGAAACGGTGCTGCGGGCACCGTTCAGGGCACGCCTGAAGGAATGCGTGGTCTCCGTCGGCAGCCAGGTCGAGACCGGCGCCCCGCTGCTGCGCCTGGAACCCCTCGCCGACGACGACTCCGCCACCGAGGACACCCCCGGCGCCAACACCGTCGAACTGGACCTGCCCGCCGCGACCGCGGACACCCCGACCAGCACGCGACTCACCCGCGGCCAGGAGGACCTGCGCGGCCTGCTGCTGGGCTTCGACGTCGACCCGCACGACGAGCACCGCGCCCTCAACGACTACCTCGCCGCACGCGAGGCCGCCACCGACAACGGCCACCGCCCGCTGGAGGCCGAACTCACGCTCGTCAACGTCTTCGCCGACCTGGCCGAACTGAGCCGCAACCGGCCCGCGGGCGAGGACGGCGTCGACGGCAGCCACGTGCACAGCGCCCGCGAGTACTTCCACACCTACATGCAAAGCCTCGACGTCGAGCGCGCCGGACTCCCCGAGGCCTTCCAGACCAAACTCGCCAAGGCCCTGGGCCACTACGGCGTCACCGACCTGGAACGCACCCCCGAGCTCGAAGCCGCGGTGTTCAGGATCTTCCTCGCCCAACAGCGCGTGTCCGCCGACGCCACCGTCATGACCACACTGCTGCGCACGTGGCTGCGCGAACCCGTACCGGACGAAACGCTGCGCGAACCCGTCGGCCTCGCACTGGAGCGGCTCGTGGCCGCCACCCAGGTCCGCTTCCCCGTGGTCGCCGACCTCGCACGCGGCGTGGTCTTCGCCTGGTTCGGCCAGCCGACCCTGCGCCGCAACCGCGCCCGCGTCTACGCCGAGGTCCGCAAACACCTGCGCCACCTGGACACCCACCCCGACGCGCCCGACCGCGCCGAACGCATCGCCGCGATGGTACGCAGCACCGAACCACTGGTACGCCTGCTCGGCCAGCGACTGGTCCGCGACGACCTGGACAACACCGTCATGCTGGAGGTGCTGACCCGGCGCTACTACGGCAACAAGGGCCTCACCAGCGTCCACACCAGCCAGGTCGACGACCACACGTTCGTCGTCGCCCAACGCGAGGGCACACACCTGGTCTCCACAGCGGTGAGCTTCGACGCGCTGGGCGGCGCCCTGCGCGGACTCGCCCAGCTGGCCAACGGCGAGCAGAGCATCGACGCCGACGTCTACCTGTCCTGGGAGAAGCAGCCCGAGGACTCCGACGCGATGGCCACAGCCCTGCACGAGGCGCTGAGCGTGTACCCGCTCCCGGACCAGGTCCGCCGCCTCACCGCCACCGTCGCGGGCAGGAACGGCGCGGTCATGCACCACCACTTCACCTTCCGCCCCTCACCCACCGGGATGGCCGAGGAGCGCCTCATCCGCGGCCTGCACCCCCACATCGCGCAGCGCATGCAGCTGGAGCGGCTCAACGGGTTCGACCTCACCCGGCTGCCCTCCTCCGACGAGGAGGTCTACCTCTTCCAGTGCGTGGCCAAGGACAACCCCTCCGACGACCGCCTCGTCGCCTTCGCCCAGGTACGCGACCTGACCGAACTGCGTGAGCACGACGGCCGCCTGGTCGCGCTGCCCACGGCCGAGGACACCATCGCCACCTGCCTGGACTCGATCCGCCGCGCGCAGGCGCAACGACCCTCCAAGAAGCGCTTCAACACCAACCGGATCGTGGTCTACGTCTGGCCGCCGATCGACCTCACCCGCGCCGAACTGGAGACGATCGGCGCACGCGTGCTGCCTACGACCGCGGGCGCGGGACTGGAGGAGATCCTGTTCATCGCGCGTCAGCGCGACCGCGAGACCGGCGAACTGACCAAGGTCGCCATCCGCGCCTCCTTCGACGCCACCGGCGGCACCCAGCTGACCATCGAAGAACCCTCCGACGCCCCCGTCGAGCCGATCGACGGCTACCGGCAGAAGGTGCTGCGCGCCAGCAGCCGCAACACCGTCTACCCCTACGAGCTGACCGGCCTGCTCGGCGAGTTCGTCGAACACGACCTCGACGACGACCACACGCTGGTGCCGGTCGACCGGCCCAAGGGCCGCAACACCGCGGCGATCGTCGCGGGCGTGGTCACCACACCGACCGAACGACACCCCCAGGGCGTCACCAGGGTCGTACTGCTCGGCGACCCGACCAAGTCGCTCGGCGCGCTCTCCGAACCCGAGTGCCGCCGCGTCATCGCCGCCCTGGACCTGGCCGAGCGGATGCGGGTACCCCTGGAGTGGTACGCGCTGTCCGCCGGAGCCCGCATCTCCATGGAGTCGGGCACCGAGAACATGGACTGGGTGGCCGCCGCACTCAAGCGGATCGTGGAGTTCACCCAGGACGGCGGCGAGATCAACATCGTCGTCGCGGGCATCAACGTCGGCGCGCAACCGTACTGGAACGCCGAGGCGACGATGCTCATGCACACCAAGGGCATCCTGGTGATGACGCCGGACTCGGCGATGGTGCTCACCGGCAAGCAGTCACTCGACTTCTCCGGCGGCGTCTCGGCCGAGGACAACTTCGGCATCGGCGGCTACGACCGGGTGATGGGCCCCAACGGCCAAGCCCAGTACTGGGCGCCGAACCTGACGGCCGCCCGGGACGTGCTGATGGCACACTACGACCACGCCTACATCGCGCCGGGAGAGCAGACGCCCAGGCGGGCGAGCACCACCGACCCCGTCGACCGCGACGTCTCCGACTTCCCGCACACCGTGCCGGGCAACGACTTCACCACCGTCGGCGAGATCTTCTCCGCCCAGGCCAACCCCGACCGCAAGAAGCCCTTCGACATCCGCACCGTGATGCGGGCACTCTCCGACCAGGACCACCCGGTACTGGAACGCTGGGCGGGCATGGCCGACGCCGAGACCGCGGCGGTGCAGGACGTGCACCTGGGCGGCATGCCGGTGTGCCTGCTGGGCATCGAGTCGCAGTCGGTGGCCAGGCGGGGCTTCCCGCCCACCGACGGCCCCGACGCCTACACCGCGGGCACGCTGTTCCCGCGCTCGTCCAAGAAGGCCGCCCGGGCGATCAACGCGGCCAGCGGCAACCGGCCGCTGGTGGTGCTGGCCAACCTGTCGGGCTTCGACGGCTCACCCGAGTCGATGCGCAAACTCCAACTGGAGTACGGCGCCGAGATCGGCCGCGCGATCGTGAACTTCCGCGGCCCCATCGTGTTCTGCGTGATCTCGCGCTACCACGGCGGCGCGTTCGTGGTCTTCTCCAAGGCGCTGAACCCGAACATGACCGTGCTCGCCCTGGAGGGCTCCTACGCCTCGGTGCTGGGCGGCGCCCCGGCGGCCGCGGTGGTCTTCTCCAACGACGTCAACGCCCGCACCGCGGCCGACCCGCGCGTACGGGGCCTGGAGGAGCGCGTCGCCGCCGCCTCCGGCACCGACCGCGCCACGCTGACCGCCGAACTCGACGAACTGCGCTCCTCGGTCCGCGCCGAGAAGCTCGGCGAGGTGGCCGCGGAGTTCGACCGCGTGCACAACATCCAGCGCGCGGTCGAGGTCGGCTCCGTCGACGCCGTCATCAGCGCCGCGGAGATGCGCCCGCGCATCATCGAGGCCATCGAGAAGCACATGCGCTGACCCGGCCGTCGATCGAGCCCGGTGGCGCCGGCCCCCTCGGGGACCGGCGCCACCGGCGTATCCGGGGATCTCAGGGCAGCAGGGCGCGCAACCGGGCCGCGTGGCCGTCGAGCCGCGCACGCTCGGCCTCCTCCCAGTGCGCGTGCACCGAGAAGGCATCACCCGCAAAACGCGGGAAGACGTGCAGGTGCACGTGGAAGACCTCCTGGCCCGCCGCCTCACCGTCGGCCAGGAACAGGTTGACGCCCTCACAGCGCACCAACCCGCCGGAACCTTCGTCCGCGTTCCCCGTGTCCAGGGCGGCTCGGCGCAGGGCCTCACCCACACGGCGGGCCACACTCCACATCCGCCCGCCCAGCTCGTCGCCGACCTCACCCAACCCCACCAGGTGCTCGCGCGGAACCACCAGCACGTGCCCTGGCGTGACCGGGTACAGGTCCATGAACGCCAACACCCACTCGTCGCGGTACACGAGACTGTTCTCGGCCTCACCGTCCCGGATCGAACAGAACACACACGCGTCCACGGGGCCTCCCCTCCTTGGGAGGACCCAGCGTGACACGGCCCGCGCCGAGCGTCACCCGGTTTTCCCGGCCGGGCGCCCCCACGTGCGGCCACGCGCCCTATGCTGCCGCCCATGCCGACACACGAGCCGGAGATCACCGCACCCGTCGACCTGTGCACCCCCGACGGCCGCCTCAACCCCGAGGCCGTGGGCTGGTCCCGCCACCCGCTGCACCGCTGCGCACTGCCCGGCTGGGGCCGCTGCAAGAAGTGGGAGTACTGGTGCGTCACCACCCCCACCCACCTGATCGCGCTCACCCTCGCCGACATCGACTACCTCGGCCTGACCAGCGTCTACCTGCTGGAGTACGGCGGGCGGGAGGTCAGCCGCACCGCACTGCGCCCGCTCGCGCACGGCGTCCGCCTCCCCGACGGCCTCGGCACGGGCACCAGCGCCGCACTCGATCCGGTACGCGCCCTCATCCAGGAGGTCGACGGCGGCACCCGGCTCCGCTTCTCCTGCGACACATCCGAGGGGCGGCTCTTCGCCGACCTGACCGTCGACCTGCCCGAGAACCACGAGACCATGAGCGTGGTCATCCCCTGGGGCACCGACCGCTTCCAGTACACCTCCAAGCACACCGCCCGCCCCGCCCGGGGATCGGTGCGCCTGGGTGCGAGGACCCTGGACCTCACCGACGCCTGGGGCGTACTCGACCACGGCCGCGGCAAATGGCCCTACGACACCCGGTGGAACTGGGGCGCCGCCTCGGGCCGCACCGACGGCCGCACCGTGGGACTCCAGTTCGGCGGCCAGTGGACGAAGGGCACCGGCCTGACCGAGAACGCCCTGTGCGTGGACGGGCGCCTGTCCAAGATCGGCGAGGAACTGGAGTGGACCTACGACCCCACCAACCAGGACGAACCCTGGTGGGTGCGCACCCCCGACTCCGACCAGGTCGACGTGGTCTTCACCCCCTTCCACGAACGCGCCGACCGCACCAACGCCGGGCTGATCGTCAACGACATCCACCAGCTCTTCGGCCACTACACCGGCACGATCCGCACCGACCAGGGCGAGACCGTCTCCGTGGACGGCCTGCTCGGCTTCGCCGAACACGTCCACATGCGCTGGTGAGCCGCCCCGCTCCCCGGCGCGTCAGGGGCGTGCCGGGGCCAGAAGCCTCGACTATCTTCGCGAGGGTGAGCAACCTCGACACCCACCCCGCCGAAGCGCGCGTCTGCGGCGGGCGGATCACCCCGACCGACCACACGGACACCTCCGACACCGAACTCCTCACGCCGCGCGAGGTGCCGCTCGGCGGCCCGCGCGCGATGCTGGTCCGCCGCGCCCTCCCGGGTAAGAACCGCCGCATGATCGGCGCGTGGTGCTTCGCCGACGTCTACGGCCCCACCGACATCACCGCCGGTGCGGGCATGCAGGTGCCGCCCCACCCCCACATCGGCCTACAGACCGTGAGCTGGCTGGTCAGCGGAGCGGTCCACCACCTGGACAGCCTCGGCTCGGACCAGAGGGTACGGCCCGGCCAACTCAACCTCATGACCGCCGGACACGGCATCGCCCACTCCGAGCGCACCCCCGCAGACGCGCCGCCGACCCTGCACGGCGCGCAGCTGTGGATCGCCCTGCCCGAAGGCGACCGGGAGGGCCCGGCCCGCTTCGAACACCACGCCGACCTGCCCGTCCTCGACCTGCCCGGGGTGGACGCGCCGGGCGCCCGGGTGACGGTGATCGCCGGGCAGGTCAACGACGGGCGGGTTCACCGCTCCCCCGCACGCACCCACACCCCGCTAATGGGCGCCGAGGTCGTGCTGGAGGCCGGATCCAGGGTGCGGCTGCCGTTGGAGGAGTCCTTCGAACACGGTGTGCTGGCGCTGGACGCGCCCGTGCACGCCCTCGGACACCGCGTCGAGGCCGGTTCGCTGCTCTACGTGGGCGAGGGGCGCACACAGGTGGAACTGTACGCCGAGGAGGCCGCGCACCTGCTGGTCATCGGCGGCGAACCCTTCACCGAGGACCTGCTCATGTGGTGGAACTTCGTCGGCCGCGACCACGACGAGATCGTCCGGGCCCGCCACTCCTGGGAGCAGGACCGGACCAGCCCACACCAAGGCACAACAGGCGAGGGGGCACGGTTCCCCCTCGTCAGGGGCGACAGCGAGGAGTCACTGCCCGCTCCGGCGCTGCCCAACGCACGCCTGCGCGCGCGCCCGCGCCACCGCCCCTGAAGAGCACCCCTACCGGCCGCCGAACCGGGCGGATGCGCGCGTGCCCCTGATCAGGCCTTCGTCTGCTCGGGAGAGGATGTCGACACGTCCGCCCCTCCCACTCCGGCCGAACTCGGCAGACGGGGTGGAGCGGACGAACGGACCCTGTCCCGGCTCTTCCGCGACACCGTCGGAACGGGTTTTCCCGTCCGGCGCAACCAACTCCGACTCCCTCGGACCACACTGCCGCTGGCGCGGGGCCGGACCGTGACACAGGCCGCGGACGCGTGCGGGTCCTCCTCGTCGAGCGCGCCCATCGTCGCCTTCCACGCGGCCTTCGGCCCCACCCCGGCTCGCCGTACCGGTGAGTTCCGGCCCGACCTGGGCCGCCGCTGCCGCCACGCGCGTGCGCAAGCCCTCCTGAAGGTTTCCGGTAAGAGAGCCTTGAGTCTTTTGTCCGCCATGTAAGCCTAGACAAAAGGAGCTACAGGGCGCATGGTTGGGCGACAGAACGTGTAGCCAGCCCGCCCCACGATGCCGACCAGGCCAACTCCTGCTACCGTGCGGATCGCGAACTACGGGATGATTTAGGAGACCTGAACATGGTCCAACAGACTCGCGAGCAGTGGGGGACGCGCGCGGGCTTCCTGATGGCGGCGATCGGATCCGCCGTCGGACTGGGCAACATCTGGCGATTCCCCTACGTCGCCTACGAGAACGGTGGTGGCGCCTTCCTGCTGCCCTACCTCGTCGCCCTACTCACCGCCGGTATCCCTCTGCTGATCCTCGCCTACAGCATCGGGCACCGCTACCGCTCCTCCGCACCCCTGTCCTACCGGCGCATCGCCCGACCCGCCGAGGCCATCGGCTGGGGGCAGGGNTGGCAGGTGGCCATCTGCTTCGTGATCGCGATCTACTACGCCGTGATCGTGGCATGGGGAATCATGTTCGTCTGGTTCTCCGTCGGACAGCAGTGGGGAGAGGACCCCAACGCCTTCTTCTTCGAGGACTTCATCCAGGCCAGCGAGGGACCCGGAATGGTCTCGGGCTACATCCCCGGTGTGGCCTGGCCACTCATCGCCGTGTGGGTCGTGGTGCTCGCCATCCTCGCGCTCGGCGTCCGCAACGGCATCGAGAAGGCCAACAAGGTCTTCATCCCGCTGCTGGTGGTGCTGTTCCTGGTCCTGGTCGGACAGGCACTCACCCTGGACGGAGCCACGGCCGGCCTGAACGCCCTGTTCACCCCGGACTGGAGCAAGATGCTCAACGGCGAGGTCTGGATCGCCGCCTACGGACAGATCTTCTTCTCCCTGTCCATCGGCTTCGGCATCATGGTCACCTACGCCTCCTACCTGCGCCGCAAGGCCGACCTGACCGGCTCGGCGATGGTGGCGGGCTTCGCCAACAGCTCCTTCGAACTGCTCGCCGGCATCGGCGTGTTCGCGGCCCTGGGCTTCATGGCCACCGCCTCCGGCGTGGGAGTCGAACAGGTCGCCACCGACGGCCTGGGACTGGCCTTCATCGCCTTCCCACAGATCATCTCCACCCTGCCCTTCGGCGGCGCCCTGTTCGGGGTGCTCTTCTTCGGCTCCCTGGTGATCGCGGGCCTGACCTCGCTGATCAGCATCGTCCAGGTGATCGTCTCCGCGGTACAGGACCGCACCGGCCTGGGCCGCGTCCAGGCCGTGGCGATCGTGGGCGGCGCCACCGCGCTGATCTCGATCCTGCTCTTCCCCACCCCCGAGGGACTGCACTTCCTGGACGTGTTCGACCACTTCATCAACCAGTACGGCATCGTGTTGGCCGGATTCGCCATGATCGTGGTGTTCGGCTGGATCCTGCGCAAACTGCCGCTGCTCCAACAGCACGTCAACGCCGTCTCCTCGATCCGGCTCGGCCTGTGGTGGAGGATCACCCTGGGCGCCATCACGCCCGTCCTGCTCGGCTTCATGATGTACAGCAGCCTGCGCACGGAGCTGACGGAGAACTACGGGGAATACCCGGGCGGCTTCCTGCTGGCCGCCGGATGGGGCGTGGCCGTCGGCGCGATCGCCTTCGGCGTCATCGTCTCGCTCATCCCCTGGAAGCGCGCTGACGCCCTGGAACGTCAGGTCGAGGAGAACGAAGCCGCCAAGGAAGGAGACCGCTGATGAACACCAGCGCGATCATCATGATGGCCATCTCCATCATCCTGCTGTGGGGCGGCCTCGTCACGGCCGTCGTCCACCTGCGCCGCCACCCCGAGGAACCCGAGTCGGAGTAACCGGCGCGGCGGGTCACCGACACACGGGGCGGTGGGCACCAACCGGTGCCCACCGCCCCGTCCACGTGTACGCGCCCCCGACGGGCCCGCTCACCTCACGGCGATCTCCCTCACCACGCGCTCACAGAACGCGGGCAGATCATCCGGTTTACGGCTGGTGGTCAGGTTCTGGTCGGTGACCACCTCCTCATCCACCACGTTCCCGCCCGCGTTGCGCAGGTCGGTGCGCAGACTGGGGTAGGAGGTCACCGTGCGGCCCCGCACCACGTCGGCCTCCACCAGGATCCACGGCCCGTGGCAGATCGCCGCCACGGGCTTGCCCGAGGCGACGAAGTTGCGCACGAAATCCACCGCGTTCTCGTCCGAGCGCAGGTTGTCCGGGTTGACGGTCCCGCCCGGAACCACCAGGGCGTCGTAGTCGGCCACCCCGACCTCGGACACCACCCGGTCCACGTCGAAGGTGTCCGCCGGCGTGATGTCGCCGTTCATCGCCTGGATACTCCCGGACGCGAGCGAGACCAGGTCGATGTCGGCGCCCTCCTCTCCCAGCGCCTCCCGCGGTTGGACGAGCTCCACCTGCTCGACCCCGTCCGCCGCCAGAATCGCCACCCGGCGTCCGTTGAGCGTGTTGGCCATCGCTGCCCCCTCAGCTCGGCTTTCCGGCACCTGCGTGTGCCGCGTTGGCGCCCCTACCCGCGCGGGCCGCCATCTCACACGAACGGGCCCCGAACCGGGCCCGGCGGCCGGGGATCGGACCGACCACGTCCACCATGAGGAGAGCCCATGCCCGCCACCCGCCACCTGTACCTGGCCCGGCACGCCGAGGCCGACCGCGAACACGCAAGCCTGAACGCGCGGGGCCGCCGCCAGGCCCTCCGCCTCGGTCAGCTCCTACGCCAGCAGGGAGTGGAAACGCTCCACCACGGGCCCGCCCCACGCACCGCCCAGACCGCCCACCTGGCGGCCCGGGAGGTGGGGGTCGCACCGGTGGTCGCCCCCGAGGCGGGCGACTACGCGCCCCACCTGCCCACCCGCGCGGAGCTGCCACCCCAGTACGCCGACACGGTCATGGACTTCGTCGACTCCCTCCCCGCACACGAGCGGGCCCAGGGCCCCGAGCTGGGGCTCCGGGCACTGGAACGCTTCACCGGCCCGGCCCGGGGCGACCGGGAACGGCGCGAGGCGGTCATCACCCACGCCCACCCGGCCGCGTGGCTGCTGTGCGCCGCGCTGGAGGCCCCCGCATGGCGGTGGGTGACCCTCGCCCCCGCCAACGCGGCACTGACCGTGGTGCGCTACACCCCGGGGCGTCCGGCGTCGGTGCTGGCGTTCAACGACACCTCCCACCTGGCTGACGAACACCCCCGCCCCGCGGTGCCCCAACACCACCCCTGCACCACGACCAGGTGAGGTGGGCGGGCCGCCGCCGGGCCGGGGGCGTGCCCCGCTCCCACACGTCCCCGGTGCGAAGGAGGGGGCCGCTCCCCGCCCGCCCCGGGCGGGGAGTCCACTACGACGCGGCGAAGACCTTGCCCGGGTTGAAGATGCCCGCCGGATCCAGGGCGTCCTTGACCGCCCGGTGCATCCCCAGCACCTGCGGCCCCATCTCCCGCGCGGCGCCGCGCATCTTCAACAGGCCCACACCGTGCTCACCGGTGACCGTGCCTCCCAGGGCGATCGCCTCGTCCACGATCACCTCGAAGGCCTCCTGCGCCCGCTTCCTGGCGTCCTCGTCACCGGCCGGCACGATGAACAGGGGGTGGAGGTTGCCGTCACCGGCGTGCGCCACATTGCCGATACGGGTGTCGAAACGCTCCCCGATCGCCTCGATGCGCTCCAGCATCAAAGGCACCTTCGCCTTGGGCAGACACATGTCCTCGGTCAACAGCGGCCCCAACCGCTCCAACGCCGGGTAGGCTAGACGCCGCGCCTCGAACAGCGCCTCGGCCTCCTCCGCGTCGGTGGAACGCACCGAGTAGACCGCGCCCTCGGCCCGGAAGCACTCCAGGATGCGGTCGGCCTCCTCCCCACCCGAGGCCCCCGGCTGGTCACTGCGCGCCAGCAGCAGCACCTCCCCCTCGGCGGACAGACCCATGTTCTTCCACTCGTCCACCGCCTGGAGGCAGAACCGGTCGATCAACTCCATCGCCGAGGGCACCACCCCGGCGGCCGAGACCGCCGCGACCGCACGCCCGGCCTCCGCCAGGGAGTCGAAATACCCCACCACGGTGTGCTCGGTACCGGTGCGCAGCGGACGCATCCGCAGCGTCACCTCGGTGACCATGCCCAGCGTCCCCTCCGAACCCACCATGAGCCCGCACAGGTCGTAGCCGGTCACACCCTTGGCGGTCCCTCGACCCAACCGCACCACCTCTCCCGAGCCCACGACCGCCTCCATCCCCAGCACGTAGTCGCGGGTGACCCCGTACTTGACGCAGCACAGCCCGCCCGCGTTGGTGGCCACGTTCCCGCCGATGGTCGACCAGGGAGCCGACGCCGGATCGGGCGGGTACCACAGGCCCTCGCGCGCCACCCGCTCACGCAACGCGTCGTTGACCACCCCGGGCTGCACGGTGGCCGTCTGCTGGACCGGGTCGACCTCCAGCACCCGGTCCATCCGCTCGAAGGAGACCACCACCCAGCCGTCCGCCGCGTTGGCCGCCCCCGACAGTCCCGTACCCGCCCCGCGCGCGACCACCGGAACGCCCAACTCCGCGCACACACCCACCACGGCCGCCACGTCCCCGGTCCCGCGCGGGCGCACCAGCGCGGCCGGAAGCCCGTGGGGAGCCCACTCCGCCTCGTCGTGGGAGTAACCCCCCAGGACGGCCGGGTCGGTGACCACCTGCTCCGCGCCGACCGCTGCCGTCAACCTCTCGGCGATCTGGGACATGGGCACACTCCTCATCACTGCGTTCGGTCGCCCTGTCGCGCCGACACCGCCAGCACTCTAACCGGACACCCCGGCACCATCCACCCACCTCCTCGGGCGTACGCGCCGTAGCATGAGTCCTCCAGCCTTGCGAAGGAGGGCCCATGAAGACAGTCCTGGTCACCGGCGGCACGGGAACCCTGGGACGGCCCGTCGTACGACGTCTGCGCCAGGCCGGACACCAGGTACGCCACCTGAGCCGCCACCCCGACCCCCAGGACCCCGCCTCCTTCGCCGTCGACCTGCGCGAGGGCACCGGGCTGGCCGACGCCGTCCGAGGCGTGGACACCGTCGTGCACTGCGCCAGCTCACCCACCGGCGGCGACATCGAGTCCGCCACCCACCTGGTCCGCGCCGTCCGCGAGGCGGGCGTGGCGCACCTGGTCTACGTCTCCATCGTCGGCGTGGACCGGATACCGCTGGGCTACTACCTGACCAAGCACACCGTGGAGATGGCCCTGGCCGCCTCCGACCTGGGGTGGACGATCCTGCGCACCACCCAGTTCCACGACCTGGTACGCGACCTGTGCGCGAGCGCGGCCCGCCCACCGTTCATGCCCGTCCCGGACGTGGACGTGCAACCCATCGACACCGGCGAGGTCGCCTCCCGCCTAGCCCACCTGGCCGCCCAGCCCCCGGCCGGGCGCGTGGCGGACATGGGCGGCCCGCGCGTGGAGTCCTTCCGCGACCTGGCCGCCGCCTACCTGGCCCGGGCCCGAACCCCGCGGACGGTGCTGCCGGTGCGCCTGCCCGGCGCCACCTTCGCCGCCTACCGCCGGGGCCACCACCTGGCCCCGGGCCGGGCGGTGGGCCAGGTGACCTTCGAGGAGTTCCTGGACCGACAGAACAACGATGAAACAATCCGTTGAAAACAAGCTGTTGACAACATCTGTCGTGTCTCCCATGCTGGGAAACATGACCGAACACCCGCGCGAGGACGCCTTCACCCAACCCGACCCCCAAAACGCCCGCCGCACACGCACCCACGAGGCGCTCCTGCGCCTCACCGAACGGCACGCCACCGGCGAACACCGCCAGCGCTGGGACGAACAACGCATGCCCATGGCGCCCCTGGACGCCCTACGGCGCGTCGCCGACCTGGCCGCGGGCAGCGCCCAACCCGACCCCGACGCCCCGCCCGTGGACACCAACGACCTCACCGCCGCACTGACCCTGGTGCCCTGGGCACGCGCGGAGTTCGACCAACTCGAATCCGGGCTGCTCCAGATGTCCAAGGGACGCGGCATGACCTGGCAGGAGATCGCCTTCGGCCTGGGCCTGGGCTCGGCCCAGGCCGCCCGCCAACGCCACGAACGCCTCAGCCAACGCGCCGACACCTGAACGATCCCGCGCCCCCCGACAACCGGCCAGCCGGGCACGGCGCCGGCCGCGCCGGTGTGACGGGCCCCGGGCCGGGATCAGACCCGTTCCAGGGGCACGTGGGGACCCCGCGGCGCCTCCACCCGGATGGGCGCGCCCGGTTCGACCACGCCACTGACCAGCACCACACCCATGACCCCGGCCCTGCGCACCACACCGCCGTCCGCGCCCCGGTACAGGACCTGCTTGAGCAACCCCTGGGAGAAACCGTCGATCTGCGCGCACGGGTTACGCAGGCCCGTGACGCGGACACGGGCCCGCTCACCCAGACGCAGGACGGTACCGGTGGACAGGGACAGAAGATCCAGGCCACGGGTGGTGACGTTCTCACCCAACTGCCCCGGGGCGACCTCGAAACCGGCCCCGGCCAGCTCCTCCAGAAGCTCGGCCTGCACCAGGTGAACCTGGCGCAGGTTGGGCTGGGCGGGATCCGCGGCCACCCGGGACAGGTGCTGGACGGTGGTACCCAGATGCGCGTCACCCTCCACACCCAACCCCGCCAACAGACGGATACGCGGCAACGCGGCCTTGCTGAAGGTGTGTTCGGGATTGCTGCTGACCGATACCACCACCGGGTCCATGGACACCGTCCCCTCACGCGCGGATGTACCGCGCCACAGCCTAACCAGCCCGCCACCGGACCAACCGACCCGCTCCCCGCATCCGGGCCCCGTACCGCGCGAGACCCTCAGCCCGACACCGCACGCAGACCACCCCCATGAGACCGGACCAGATCCTCCAACGCGACCTCGGTGGCCTCATCCGAAGGCAGATAGACCACCAACTGCTGGCCTCCCGCGTCCAGGACCTCATAGGACAGGCGTAACTCCCCCGCCCGCGGATGGACCAGCCGCTCCACACCCGTGCGCCGGGGCACCACCGGCGCGTCCCCCATCCGGTCGACGAACGCGGCACCGGCCACCACCTCCAACTCCTCCACCAGACGGACCAGGTGCGGATCCTCGCGCGAGGACCCCGCCCTGAGCACGGCCACCCACTCGTCGGCCACCCGCTCCCAGTCCGGGTAGGCCCTGCGCGCCCGCTCGTCGGTGAACAGGAACCAGACCCGGTTGGGCGCCCCACCCTCCACCAACCCCACCGGGCCGGCCAGGCACGCGTAGGCGCGGGTGTGGGCCACCACGTCACCAACCCGGTTCAACAACACCGCCGGGGTGTCCGCCAACCGCTCCAACAGCGCCCGCATCGTGGGAGCCACCTCCCACTCGGGCGGTTGCCCACCCGGGCACAGCGCACCCATCCCCGCAGCCGCTTTGGACAGATTGCGCAACTGCACGCGCTCACCCACCGACAACAACAGGGCGTCCGCCAACGCCGCCAGGACCTGCGGCGACGGATTACGGTCACGCCCCTGCTCCAACCGGGTCAGATAATCCACGCTCACCCCCGACAGGGTGGCCACCTCCGCCCGCCGCAGCCCGGGCGTGCGACGACGCGGCCCCACGGGCAACCCCACCCGATCCGGAGTCAGCCCCTCCCTGCGGGCACGCAAAAACGCCCCCAACTCGCTCTCGCTCATGGGCGGTGAGTCTACGGCCGGGCGCCCCCCGGATCCTGGCCCCACCAAGGCCAGGATCACCACGGCCTTCCCCACGACCACCCCGCCCCCCACACTGGCCACCATGACCCTCACCACCAACGAGACCACCCGCGCCCACCAACAGGGCCGACCCCGCGCCGTACCGGTCAACACGGCCAACGCCCCCACCTCCCCTGTCGGGGGTGGACTCTGATGCGCTACCGGCTCCTGGGCCCCACGGGCCTGCGCGTCTCCCAGCTGTTCCTGGGCGCGATGGCCCTCACCGACACCGACCAGGCCCGCCGAATGCTCGACCTGTACGCCGACGCCGGAGGCAACGTCATCGACACCGCCTCGGCCTACGGCGACAGCGAACAGATCCTGGGCACACTGCTGCGCCAGCGCCGGGACCGGTTCGTGCTCGCCACCAAGTACACGCTCTCGCGCGACCGCTTTGACCCCAACGCGGGCGGCAACCACCGCAAGAACCTCACCCTGTCCCTGGAACGGAGCCTGCGCAGACTGGGCACCGACCACGTCGACCTCCTGTGGGTGCACGTGTGGGACGAGCACACGCCCGTGGAGGAGACCATGCGGGCCCTGGACGACGCCGTCCGCGCGGGAAAGGTCCTGTACGTGGGCGCCTCCAACCTGCCCGCATGGGTCGTGTCCCGGGCCAACACCCTGGCCCAGTGGCGCGACTGGACCCCCTTCGCCGGTGTGCAGGTGCCCTACAACCCACTCTCACGCGACATCGAACGCGAACTACTGCCCATGTCCGAGGCCCTCGGCCTGAGCGTGGCCACCTACGCGGGCCTGGCCGGGGGCGTGCTCTCGGGCAAGTACACCCGGCCGGGCGGGACACCACCAGGTTCACGCATCGACCCAGCATCACTGACCGAACGCGACCACCGGGCCGCGCGCACCATGGACCAGATCGCCCAGGAACTGGGGGCCACCCCCTCCCAGGTCGCGATCGCCTGGAACCTGGCGCGCTCACACGCGGTGCATCCCATCATCGGTGCGCGCGACGCCGCCCAGCTGGCCGACAACCTGGCGGCGGTCCAGGTGTCCCTGCCCCCGCGAGCCCTGGAACGCCTGAACGAGCTGGCCGGATCCGACCCCGGGTACCCCACGAGCGACATCACCGCCTCACGCCCCTGGATCAGCGGAGAGGCCGAACCCCGCCTGGAGGGCCGTCCGGTGCTGCGCGGCGGCCCCTGACACACCATGCGCACCCGCTCCCCCCAACACGAACGCCACCCGACGGGCACGCCCACTCCTCCACCGAACGAGGCCGTACCGTCCCCCACCCATGGCATGCTCAGGAACATGGAACGGATGCTGGCCCTGCACTTCGCGCCCGAACTGCGCTTCTTCCTGCCCCCGCGGCACCGGCACGAGACGGTACACCTGAAGGCGGACTCCACCTCCACCCTCGGCCACCACGTCCAGTCGCTGGGCGTACCCCTGACCGAGGTCGGCACCCTGCGCGTCGACGGCCACGACACCCCGCCCTCCCACATCCCCGCACCCGGCGAGACCGTCGACGTGCTACCCGTCCCCCACCCCCAACCCCTGCCCTTCGACCACACACGGTTCCTCCTCGACGTCCACCTGGGCACCCTGGCCCGCCGCCTGCGCCTGCTGGGCGTGGACACCGCCTACGACAACGACCGCGACGACCCCTCCCTGTACCGCCAGGCCAACGCCGAGGAACGCGTACTACTCACCCGCGACCGCGGGCTCCTCAGCCGCAGCGGCCTGCTCGCGGGCGGCCACGTACGCCAGGACAAACCCGCCGACCAGCTGCGCGAGGTACTACAGCGCTTCGCTCCGCCCCTGCGCCCCTGGACACGCTGCCTGGCCTGCAACGGCGAACTCTCCCACGTGTCCAAGGAGGAGGTGCGCGAAGGACTGGAACCGGGCACCCGCGCCAACTACGACGCGTTCGCGCGCTGCGACTCCTGCGGCCGGGTGTACTGGCCCGGCGCCCACCACTCCCGCCTGGCCCAGATCGTCCGCCAGGCCCAGGACATGGTCTCCTCCCGCCCCGACCCCACCTGAAACCAACCCCTGGTGCGGTGACCGAGCGGCCACCACACCAGGGGCACTCACCCGGGCGGGCGCCGCTCCCCGGGACGCGCACGCAGGTGCGCCCGCTCACCCTGCCTACCGAACAGGCTGAGGATCTCCACCGGTTCGGCGTCGGCGGAACCGAACCAGTGCGGCACACGGGTGTCGAACTCGGCCGCCTCCCCAGGAGAGAGCACCAGGTCGTGCTCCCCCAGAACGACCCGCAGCCGCCCGTTGAGGACGTAGAGCCACTCGTACCCCTCGTGGGTCTGCGGATCGGGCTCGGCCCGACCACCGCCGCCCGCGATCACCAGCTTGTAGGCCTGGATCCCCCCGGCCCGACGGGTCAGGGGAATCATGGTCATGCCGTGGCGGGTGACCGGACGCATGTGCACGCGCGGATCCCCGGTGGGAGGGGCGTCCACGAGCTCGTCCAGGGTGACACCATGCGCCCTGGCCAAGGGAAGCAGCAGTTCCAGAGTCGGCCGGCGAGCCCCCGACTCCAACCGGGACAGGGTGCTCACCGAGATACCGGTCACCGACGACAGGGCCACCAGCGTGGTCTCACGCCGCTGCCGCAACGCACGCAACCGGGGCCCCACCGCGTCGAGCGCCTGATCGAGATCACCATCCATACCTCCCACTTTGCCATAGCGGCAAAGAAGTTTGCGGCACTGAGGGAGAGGTTCGCATAGTGGTCGCGGAGGTGATCGAGGTGAGCGATCAACTGAAGGACGACTACGACGTGGTGGTCATCGGCGGTGGCGCCGCAGGCCTGAACGGGGCGCTGATGCTGGCCCGGGCACGACGCTCGGTGGCGGTGATCGACGCGGGCACCCCGCGCAACGCCCCCGCCGCGGCCGTACACGGACTCCTGGGACGCGAGGGCACACCACCGGACGAACTGCTCCGCCGCGGCCAGCAGGAGGTCCACGGCTACGGCGGCCACCTGGTCACCGGACAGGTCCAGGCCGCCTCCCGCGACAACGACCGCGACGGATTCACGGTGACCCTGACCGACGGGCGCCACACCCGCGCACGCCGCCTGCTGGTGACCACCGGACTGGTGGACGAACTGCCCGACATCCCCGGACTACGCCAACAGTGGGGCCGCGGCGTGGTGCACTGTCCCTACTGCCACGGCTGGGAGATCCGCGACCAGGCCATCGGCGTCCTGGCCAGCTCACCGATGTCGGTGCACCAGGCGCTGCTGTTTCGCCAGTGGAGCGACGACGTCACACTCTTCACCCACACCATGGCACCACCCACCAAGGAGGAGGCCGAACAACTGGCCGCACGCGGCATCACCGTGGTCGACGGCCAGGTGAGCGCCCTGGAGACCACCGACGACCACATCACCGGACTACGCCTGGCCAACGGCACGATCATCCACCGCCAGGCGGTGGCCGTGGCCCCACGCATGGTGGCCCGCGCCGCGTTCCTGGCCCCACTCGGGCTCACACCCGTCCCACACCCGTCCGGCATGGGCGAACACCTCCCCTGCGACGCGACCGGCCGCACCGACGCGCCCGGAGTCTGGGCCGCGGGCAACGTCACCGACCTGGCCGCCCAGGTCGGCGCCGCGGCCTCCTCGGGCGCGAACGCGGGAGCCCAGATCAACGCCGACCTGATCACCGAGGAGACCCGCCTGGCGGTCGCCGCCCACCGGGACCCGTTCTCGGCCGCCTCCGAGGCACGCGTGAGCGCGCGTGTGACCCACCCGGGCCGCCACGGCCTGTGAACGACAGGGAGACCACCATGTCCCACACCTTCGACCGGCACTTCTGGGAGGAGCGCTACCACGGCCACGGCGGCGCCCACACACGCCAACCCCACACCCACCTGATGGACGCGGCCCGGAACCTGACACCCGGCACGGCACTGGACGCGGGCTGCGGCGAGGGCGCCGACACCCTCTGGCTCGCCTCCCACGGCTGGCGGGTCAAAGCGGTCGACATCGCCTCGTCCGCACTGGAACGCGCCCGCGCCCACGCCCGCGACCTGGGAACCGAGGTCGCGGACCGGGTGGAGTGGGAACGCGCCGACCTGGCCGCGTGGGAACCGCCCGCAGCACGCTTCGACCTGGTCTGCTCCCACTACGTACACACCCACGGATCGGACCAGGCACTGTTCCAACGCCTGGCGGAGGCGGTCGCACCCGGCGGCACACTGCTCATCGTGGGCCACCAACCCACCCGGGAGGAGAACGCGGACCCGCACGGCCCGATACCCGGATCCCACGTACGGGCCGAGGAGACCGCCGCGCACCTGGACCCCGACCGGTGGGAGGTCATCGTGGCCGAACCCAGGACCCGCACGGTCGCCGCCTCCGACGGCCGCGAGGTCGTCCTGCACGACTCCGTCCTGTGGGCCCGCCGACACCGGTGAACACCACCAGCCCGTCCCGCGCCACCCGTACACCACGGCGCGGGACGGGCCCCTCCACCCCCAGCACCGCGCCCCCACGGCCAGCCGTCCTCACACGAGCGCTGCCGGACCACCCCCCAGTCGGCGACCACCACACCCACCCGTGACAGCGCCGACCAACCCTTGCGGGGACGCGGGGCCAACACCGACCATGGAAGGTCCCACGGCCGGACGAAGACGCCACCCCGCCACCAGGCACCGGGCCACACCCGGCAGCGGGACGAGCCCCGGAAAAAGTCCGCCGGAAAAATCCCGGAAGGACGTCGAGAACCCGCACTCGGCTCCGTCCCCGCAGTGAACACGGCCACGAGGGGCCGTACCGCACCGAGGAGAACACGATGGCCAAGTACCTGCTGCTCAAGCACTACCGGGGCGCGCCGACACCGGACAACGACGTGCCGATGGACCAGTGGACACCACAGGAGATCTCGGCACACGTGCAGTACATGCAGGACTTCGCCGACCGGCTCCAGGGCACCGGCGAGTTCGTCGACAGCCAGGCGCTCTCCCCGGAGGGCACCTTCGTCCGCTACGACGGCGAGGGGCGGCCGCCGGTCACCGACGGCCCCTTCGCCGAGACCAAGGACCTCATCGCCGGCTGGATGGTGATCGACGTCGACACCCACGAGCGGGCGCTCGAACTGGCCGGTGAACTGTCCGCGGCTCCGGGCGCGGGCGGACGACCGGTCCACGAATGGCTCGAGGTACGCCCGTTCCTGACCCAGCCCCCGACCATCACGGAGTGACACACGGTGGACGAAGCCCTGCCGCGGGCCCTCACCCCCACGGTGATCGGCGTCCTCGTCCGCCGCGGAGCCGACTTCGCGACGGCCGAGGACGCCGTGCAGGACGCCCTGCTCGAAGCCGTGCGCACCTGGCCCCACGACCCGCCACGAGACCCCCAGGGCTGGCTCGTCACCGTGGCCTGGCGCAGGTTCCTCGACGCCACCCGCGCCGACACCTCCCGACGACAGCGCGAGATACGCGTCGAAAGCGAACCCGCACCCGGCCCGGGCCAGACGGTGGACGACACACTCCAGCTGTACTTCCTGTGCGCACACCCGTCCCTGACCCCGACCTCGGCCGTCGCGCTCACACTGCGCGCCCTCGGCGGCCTGACCACACGCCAGATCGCACACGCCTACCTCGTACCGGAGGCGACCATGGCCCAGCGCATCAGCCGGGCCAAACGGACCCTCTCCGGCGTCCGGTTCCACCAACCCGGCGACGCCGCCACCGTGCTGCGCGTCCTCTACCTGGTCTTCAACGAGGGTTACTCCGGTGACGTCGACCTCGCCAGCGAGGCGATCCGGCTCACCCGCCAACTGGCGGCAGGGATCGACCACGAGGAGGTCGCGGGCCTGCTCGCACTGATGCTGCTCCACCACGCACGCCGCCCGGCCCGGACCGGCCCCGACGGCGGAATCATCCCCCTGGCCGAGCAGGACCGAGGCCTGTGGGACACCCGCATGATCACCGAGGGCGTCGACGTGCTCCAAAGGGCCCTCACGCGTGACCGCCTGGGCCAGTTCCAGGCCCAGGCCGCCATCGCCGCGCTCCACGCCGACGCCCCAACGGCCGAGGAGACCGACTGGACGCAGATCGTCGAATGGTACGACGAACTGGTGCGGCTCACCGACAACCCGGTGGCCCGACTCAACCGGGCCGTCGCGGTCGGCGAGGCCGACGGCCCGCGGGTCGGCCTGGCCGCCCTGGCGGAACTGGACCCCTCCCTACCCCGACACACCGCCGCCGCTGCCTACCTGCACGAACGTGACGGCGACCCGGTCACCGCGGCGCGGCTCTACGCCGAGGCCGCCCGGTCCGCGCCCAACCTCGCCGAACGCGACCACCTCACCCGGCAGGCCGCACGACTCAACACGCGACTGCGCGGCTGAGCGTTCCGTCCACGGACCCCGAGCCCACCGGTTTGCGTCTCAAGCGGCTTGAGGCACCACAGTGGCTCCCATGCACAACCAGGAGCTGTACCCCATCGGAGACGCCGCGCGCCGCAGCGGCCTGAGCGTCAGCGCCGTCCGGTTCTACGCCGACGAAGGGCTCGTCGAACCCACGCGCCTGAACGAGGCGGGCCACCGCCTCTACGACATCGACACCATCGCCCGACTGGAACTCGTCCGCACCCTGCGCGAGCTGGACACCGACCTGGGCGAGATCCGCCGACTGCTCGAAGGGGGAACGACCCTGCACGAGCTGCTCACCACCCACCTGGAGATCGTCGAACGCCAGGAGCGCACCCTGCGGGCCAGGAGGGCGGTGCTCAGGACCCTGATCACCCAGGGCGGCACGACCGCCCAAGCCGACCTGATGCACAAACTCGTCTCGATGACCGACGAGGAACGCGAGCAGACCATCGACGACTTCTGGAACGACGTCGGCGAGGGCCTCGACGTCCCCGACGGCTTCGTCGACCGGCTGCGCACGATGCGGCCGGTCCTGCCCGCGGACCCCACCGCCGCCCAACTGGAGGCGTGGATCGAACTGGGCGACCTGGTACGGGACCCGGCGTTTCGCGACGCGGTCCGCACCTACCTGTACCAGACCTACTCCACGGACGTGGGAAGGGAGGTGGCGAGCGCGCGGTTCCAGGACTTCATGTACGAGAGCGGGGTCCCGCTCGTGGAGGAGGTCCTGGCCGTCTACCGGGCCGGTGAACCCCCTCGTTCCCCCCGGGCGCAGCACACCGTCACGCGTTTCATGGAGGCGGCCGCGGCGGTGTCCGACACACCGCTCACCCCCCGACTCCGCGACCGGATGGCCGACGCCTACCGGCGGATCCCCGACCTCACGCGCCAGATCGCCGAGGAGGAGGCCGCTTCCGAGGACCCCGTGTACGGCCACACCCACGGCCGGTACCTGTCCCTGGTGGCGGCGATCAACGGTACCGAGTACGAGGAGCACGTGGAGGACTCCCTCTACGCCTGGATGGCCGACGCCATGCGCGCCCCGGCCACCGACTCCTGAACCCCTCCCCGGTGGGGCCGCCGTAGCGTTAACTCCAACTCAATGCAACGAATGAGGCGCCCTCCGTTGCGTTAGATTCACACCCTTCGCAACAAAACTGCCACTCTTGCCTGCGGAAACGCAGTTGATTCGCAGAGAACAAGTTGTGAGATCACTGAACACAACGTAGCGTTTCCAGCCTCGGAAACACCAGGTGTTCGGGGAGGACGCACCCCAGCGGCCACCACCCCCACACCGAAGGAGACGCACGATGGACCACGGCAACAACGGACTCCCCACCTCGGGACTGCGCAGAATACGCGACGTGCTCGCACGTCACGTCGACTCCGGAAGGATCCCCGGACTCGTCGCCCTCATCGACCGGGGCGGCCGGACACACGTCGAGACGATGGGAACGATGCGCCATGACGGCGGCCCCCCGATGCGCCGGGACACACTCTTTCGGATGGCCTCGACCTCCAAACCGGTCACGACCGCGGCGGCGATGATCCTGCTCGACGAGTGCAGGCTACGACTGGACGACCCGGTGCAACAGTGGCTGCCCGAACTCGCCGACCGACGGGTGCTCAAGCGGACCGACGGCCCACTGGACGACACCGTCCCGGCCCGACGACCGATCACCGTGCGGGACGTACTGACCTCCACCTTCGGGCTCGGCATCGACAGGACGCTGCTGGGCACCCCCATCATGGACGCGCTCCTCGAACAGGGACTCACACCCGACCTGCCCGAACCGATGCCCGAACCAGACGAGTGGATGCGCCGCCTGGGCACGCTCCCGCTGACGCACCAGCCCGGAGAACGCTGGCAGTACCACATCAGCAACGACCTACTCGGCGTGCTCGTCGCCAGGGTCACCGACCAACCGTTCGAGACCTTCCTACACGAACGCCTCTTCGCACCCCTGGGCATGAAGGACACCGGCTTCCACGTACCCGCCGACAGGACGGACCGGCTGCCGCCCCTGTACGCCCCCGACCCGCGGACCGGAGAGTTCCTCGTGTGGGACGAGGCCCAAACAGGACGCCACAGCACACCCCCCGCGTTCCAGGGCGGCGGCGGAGGATTGGTCTCCACCGCAGACGACTACCACGCCTACTTCCGCATGCTGCTGAACCAGGGGACGCACGGAACCGAGCGGATCCTGTCCCGCCCCGCCGTCCAACTGATGACCACCAACCGCCTCACCCCCCAACAGCAGACCCTCCGCAACACCATGGCCGCCGACAACGTCCACGTGTCGTTCGGCCAGGGACAGCACGGCGGCTGGGGCTTCGGAATGGCGGTACGCACCTACCGCGGCGACTACGCGCCCATCGGCCAGTTCGGTTGGGACGGCGGAAGCGGCACCTCGACCTACGCCGACCCCAACCACCAACTCACCGGACTCCTCCTCACCCAGGTCGGAATGTCCGTCCCGGACTCGGCACGACTCATCCACGACTTCTGGACCACCCTCTACCAGGCGATCGACCACTGACACCACGTCGGCCGGGCCGCTCACCAACGGCCCGGCGCGCCATCCTGGCCGGAGCGCTCATGCACGGGAAGGGCGAACGACGCCAGGAGGGCGAACCTGTCGGCGCCGTCGGTCCCGGGTTCGGGGTGGTAGATCGTCAGCAGCTGTCCATCCGTGCCGGCGATCGCGAGCTTCTCACGGTTCAGGGTGAGCGGGCCCACCTGGGGATGGGCGAGGGTCACGGCGGCACCCTCATGCTTGTGAACGTCGTGGCGGGCCCAGAGCTCACGAAACCGGGGACTGGCCAGACAGAGCCGACCGACGAGCTCCACGACGTGGGGATCGTCGACGTCGGCGCCCACCGACTCCCGAAACCCCGCCACCAGCTGCCGGGTCGACTCCTCCCAGTCCGGATACAGATCCCGCTCCGCGGGATCGAGGAAGACGTCGCGAAGCCGGTTGCCGCCCGCAACGAGCCGCGGGGACACGGCCGCGGCGAGCTCGTTCGCAGCGAGGACGTCGAACGCACGCCCCTCCACGAACGCGGGCAGGCCGAGCGTCCGCAACAGCACACGAACCCCGTGCGACACGACCTCCCGACGGGGACGCCGCCGGGCCGGCCTCGACCGGCCGGCACCCAGGGACATCAGATAGGCGGTGCCGTCCTCGTCGAGCCGCAGCACCCGGGCCAGGGCCGCGAGGACCTGCCGTGACGGACCGCGATCCCGGCCCTGCTCCAGACGGACGTAGTAGTCGGAGCTGATCCCGGCGAGCATGGCGACCTCCTCACGCCGCAACCCGGGCACCCGCCGCACTCCCAAAGGCGTCAACCCCGCCGACTCCGGGGTCACGAGCGCACGACGCGCCCTGAGGTAGTCGCCGAGAAGATTCGGTTCGTCGGACATACCACGACCGTACAGACGGACGCCCGGTCCGTGCCTGGCCCTGCCACCCCCAGGAAGACGAGGGCACTGGCCGACACCGACCCTCCCCCCGATGATCGATGACGGCTCGCCGAACCGGGCGGGCCGTCATCGACCACCCGACGGGGGACAGCACCCAGACCGTCGTACGGACGACCACGAAAAGAGGACACACCCATGAGCGCACTCGCACTCGTCACCGGCGCCACCTCCGGCATCGGCCACGCCTTCGCCCAGCGCCTGGCCACCGACGGATACGACCTCGTGGCCGTGGGACGCGACGAGAACCGGCTCAAGGAACTGGACCAGACCCACCCCGAGGCGGCGATCCGCCCCCTGGTCGCGGACCTGTCCACCGAGGCCGGCATCGACACGGTCGCCGACGTCGCCGCGACCGAGCCACTGGACCTGCTCGTCAACAACGCCGGCGTCGCCCACTACATGCCCCTGACCGACCTGCCCGCGGACAAGGCCCGTGAGCTGCTCCACGTCAAGACCGTGGCACCCGCGATGCTCGCCCGCGCGGCGGTGGGCGGCATGCACGAGCGCCGCAGGGGCACCATCGTCAACGTCGCCGGGATGATCGCGTTCAGCGGGCCCGCCCCGAACCCGGTGATGCCGCGCCGCGCCCTCTACGCCGGCGCGCTGGCGGGCCTGGTCACCATGTCCCAGACCCTGGCCGCCGAACTGGAGGACTCCGGTGTGCGCGTCCAAGCCCTGGTCCCCGGTGTGGTCGCCACCGAGTTCCACACACGTCAGGGCATGGACCTGAGCACCGTGCCGCGCATGAGCGCCCAGGACGTGGTCACCGCCAGCCTGCGCGGACTGGAACTCGGCGAGGTCGTCGTCGCGCCGGGCGTGGACGACCCAACCCTGCTCGACACGGTCTTCGAAGCCCACCTGGCCGCCTTCCACGCACAGGGCCCCGAACTCGCCACCCGCTACCGCAACTGACCGGCACCGCCCAACGTCGCTGGCCACGGGAGTGGTCCGCCTCAGCGACCTCCCGACGGGGAGTGAACCAGGCCAGGAAGCGCGATGTGCTCACGGTCCGGGTGCGCGTCCCGGGGATGAGGGGCGCCGCCGCCGGAAAACCTTTTGAGTTCTCCCCTCGCCTTCCCGTAGGTTGCCCACGGCCCCAGCACAGTGAGGACGAAGGACACAACCGCGTGACCCCGCCTGCTCTTTAGACCTGACACCTTTCGCTCACCCCCAAGCCGACCCTGACGTCGGCTCTGCCGGGCTGCCCATGCGCGCCCGGTCACCCAGCGTCTGAGGCCGCGCGCAATCGGCCTCGTGTCAGGTCCAGAGAGATCATGTCTTCACAACCCCATACCGT
Source organism: Nocardiopsis halotolerans DSM 44410 (assembly GCF_000341065.1). Taxonomy (GTDB): domain Bacteria; phylum Actinomycetota; class Actinomycetes; order Streptosporangiales; family Streptosporangiaceae; genus Nocardiopsis; species Nocardiopsis halotolerans. The sequence continues at coordinate 39,421 of NZ_ANAX01000027.1, forward strand.
GCTGCCCTGGGTCGTTCGCCAGACCAGGCTGCCTCTGCTGTCGTCGCGGTGCGTGGACTGCCGGTCAGAGGCGGCCACCACCGGCGAGGGCAGGTTCCGCGTCAACGCCAACGGCAAACTGTTGGACGTGTGGCTGCTGGTTCACTGCGTGTCCTGCGGGCGGACGAGCAAACTCACCGTGCACGAGCGAGTGCCGGTCAGGTCCCTCGATCCGTGCGAGCTCGACGGCTACCACGCCAACGATCCGCAGTTGGTGGCGTCCACGTTGCTGGATCCGCTGCTCGCCCGGCGTAACCGTTTCACCCTGGACTGGAGGGGGGCCTGGCGGCTGGACGCCCCGCCGGTAGCGCTCGACGAGGTGTGGCCGACCCGGATGGAGGTCCTCTTCGAGGCTCCGGTGCCGGTGCGCCCGGAGCGGCTCATCGCGCGGGGGCTCGGCCTCAGCAGGAGCGAGGTGTCGCGCCGGGTCAAGTGCGACATCTCGCTGCGCCGCCCGGTGAGCACCGGCTTCACCTTCACCGTGTTGGCCGGGGACTGACGGGAACGCGGCCGCGGTGGTCCTCGCCCCGGGGGTGAGGACCACCGACACGGTGCCGCCCTTCAGACCAGCACGGCCTGGAGGGCGGCACCGCCGGTCCGGCGCCGGGGCGCGATCCCCCCGCCTCAGCTCGGGCAGGGGCCCGCTCCGCCCGAGAACCACCCCACCCCCGAATAACGTTTGAGAATTACGTTACTAAATAACGTAACAGGATGAGCGCCAACGAAATACCGCACCGAGACCCCCCAATCCTGACCTCCGATAAGTGGGCCTTACCGGCGGTGAGGCCGAGAGGGGTGCCCCACGCGCCCTCACCGGGCAGCGAGAAGCCACAACGTTATTCGCCCCAGGTCAGCGGCGGGCGAAAANGTCAGCGGCGGTCGAAAACGAGACGGGTACAGCCATGGCTGTACCCACTCTGTGCCCACCACCGGAAGGCCCCCGTTCCCCACCCGCGATGAGGCGCGGTGTGCCCTCCCCTCAACCTGTTGCTCCCACACCCGGCCGGGCTCGACGTCCAGGGCGACCAGTTCCCCCACGCGCAGCCCGGAGCACAACAGCAACCGTCCGATCGCCCGACCCCGCGCGATCAAGCGCTTCCCCACGGCGTGCGGGAACCGCTTCCGCTCGCGCGGGGCCAGCACACGGGTGCGGTGACCTCAGGTTCGTCGCGCCTGAAGGGGGTCGAGGAGGATCACTACAGGATTCAGCGCTGGACCCTCCCCGGCTCACCGGCCGGTGGTGAGCGCCTCCGGGGCGCAAGCCTTGTCGGCGTCGGTGGGCAGGGCCGAGCGGCGAATGGTGTTGAGGTCGGCGTGGCCCACCAGACCGGCCACCAGGACCACGTCGACCGGCTCGGTGGCCACCTCACCCCATGAGGGAGAGCGCACCGAGGTCGACACCAACGGCGACCGTGTCATGGACGAACATCCTCGGCGAAGAGCCCCGTCAGCTCTCTGTGAGCCGGTCAGCATCCGTATACGCCCAGCTCGCCCCGTATTCGTCCCCCCACGGACAAGAGCCCCTGGTCCTCAGGTCCACACGGTCCAGGTCGCGAGCACGTCCGGGGCGGTGCGGCACGCACCGCCCCGGACGCCCTTCGCCGCGTCCGTGGTGAGGGGAGAACGAGTCGGAACGGCCCCCGTGCTCGGCGGCGGATTCCGTCCCGACGTTCACCGGAAGGGATGAGCAGGAGGACCTACCCGCCGCACGCCTTCCCGCTGTCGGGTCCTCGAGACCCCCGGACCCAACTCGTCCCCCCTCGACACCGGGGGTCAGATCTGCGAGCCGCCACCGTCGACCGCCAGTTCGGCTCCGGTGGTGTAGGTGGCTTCGAAGGCCAGGAACACCATCGCCCTGGCGACCTCGGCCGGGGTGCCCATACGCGACATGGGGTTGTCCGCCGCCATCTGCGCCTTGGTCTGCTCGGCGGCTTCCCGTGGCATCGACTTGTCGAGGATGCCGGAGTCGATCGGGCCGGGGCTGACCGCGTTGACGCGGACCCCGCGCGGGAGCAGTTCGCGGGCCAGACCGCGGGTCATCGAGCGCAGCGCCGCCTTGCTGGCCGCATACGCGCTGAGCGTCGGCAGGCCCAGCACGTTCGCCACCGACGTGGTGAGCACGATCCCGCTGCCGCCAGTCAGCAACGGGGTCAGCTTCTGCACGGTGAAGTAGGGGCCCTTGGCGTTGACGGTCAGCATCTGGTCGAACAGTTCCTCACCCGTCGCCTCGAAGGGCGCGAAACCGTTGACGCCGGCGTTGGCGAACAGGGCGTCGACCGTGCCGAACTCGGTCTTGACCCGGTCGGCCAGCGCATCGATGTCGGCCAGCGACGCGGCATCGCTGCGGACGGCGATCGCGTTGTCGCCGAGTTGGTCGCGGGCGGCGTCCAGGGTGGCCCGGGTGCGCCCCGTGATCAGCACGCGTGCTCCTCCGTCCACGAGCAGGCGCGCGGTGGCCAGGCCGAACCCGCTGCTGCCTCCCGTGATCACGACCTTCTTGCCCTCGTACTTCCCGGTGACGCCAGGGGTCGTGGTGAGTGGGGTGTTCATGGTCTTTCCTCCAGTTTTTGAACTCAAGGTACAGAACTAAGGCAGGCAAAAGCCCGCACGGAACATGTGCTGCGGTTCAGGTCAAAGGGAGTCGATCGTCGCGTCGACCACCCGGTCGAGCCGACCCGCGTCCTCGGTGACACGTGCCACCAGGCGCATCCCCACAACGGTGTTCATGAGCAGGCTCCCCAGGGCGGCGGAGTCACGCCCGGGAGCGATCTCTCCCGCCCGCTGCCCCTCCTCGACCAGCCCCCGAAAGGCGTCCTCGGTGAGGTCGAGCATGCGACGGACGAGTTCGGTCGCCTCCCCGTCGACTCCCGCGAGCTCTGCGGTGGTGTTCACCGCCATGCAGCCACGGCGGTCCGGATCGGCCAAATCCATCTCGGCGAGGGCCGTCAACGCCTCGCGGAGGCGGACCTTGACCGGACCGGGCCGCTCGAGCATCTCCACCAGAGCGGCGGTCTGACTGTCGCGATACCTGCGCAGCGCCCGCCGGAAGAGCTCCTGCTTGCTGCCGAACGCGTTGTAGAGACTTCCCTTCCCGATGCCGAGCGCGTCCACGAGGTCCTGGGGAGTGGTGGCGGCGTATCCCTGCCTCCAGAACACCTCCATGGCCTGGTCGACGGCGGTCTCCGGATCGAACTGCTTGGGCCTTGCCATGGGACAGACACTAGCTTTTTCTGTACCTATAAGTCAATAACTGATGTGCCGACCTCGGGAACCGGGGGCGCCGAAGCCGACCTCTGAGAGGTGTGGCGCTGCTTGCGGGGCGCGTCCAGATCGGTGTGCGGCATCGCCTCGACCAACGGTTGATGGGGATCAGGCCTGGCCGGACGCCCCGACCACGGCCGCACCGCCGCAACCCCACTGGGTCCGCGCGCCACCGACCCGGAACCCTCCAGACCCGGTGCGCGCACGGCCGGGGGCGGAACACCTTCGACGCGGTAGCCGGACCAGCCGCACGGCTCCGGCGCTCCGAACCGGGTGGCGGGCTGCGCGGAGTCGCACGATGACGCGGGGTGTTCCACCGCTGGTCGCGCCCGCTCATACCGGCGAAAGCTATGCGTTCACACGGGCGGACGATCGTTTTCCGCTGAAGGCACGGTAAGCATGATGCAGAAAACGATTGGAGTGACGTCCGTGGACGTGGTTCGGGAGTCTGCGCTGGCGGGTCGTGTGGTGTTGTGGGAGGAGTCGGCCCGAGACGGAGCCCAGGCCAAAACCTTGATCCCGCCCGCGGCCAGGGTGCGGTTGGCCCAGGAGACCGGCCAGACCTTCGGTGCCGACGGCCCGCGTCAAGTCGTCTTCGCGGCCGGCTTCCCGGCCGTGTGCGATGAGGAGTTCGAAACCGTACGCCGGGTCGCGTCGGAGGCCCAGGACGCGGTGAGCGTGGCGGCGGTGTGCCGAGGAGCCCGCCGGGACGTGGAGCAGGCGGTCGCCTCGGTGGAAGGCAGCCGTCACGCCCGGGTGATGGTGGTGGTACCCGCCTCGGAGGCCATGGCCCAGGTGATGGTCCATCGCACTGCGGCGGAGGCACTCGCGGCCGGAGTGGACCTGGTCAAGCATGCCCGTGACCTCGACGACGGGGTCGCGGTGGACGTGTGCCTGGCGGATGCCTCCCGTGCCGACCACGCCTTGATGGCGCACTCCGCGCAGGAGCTCACGGGAGCCGGGGCCGGGCTGGTCGTTCTGGCCGACACGGTGGGAGCACAGCTACCCCATGACTGCCGGGAGATGTTCTCCCGGGTACGGGCGGGCGCCGGCGACGAGGTGGTCCTCGCCTCGCACCTACACAACGACCTCGGACTCGGGCTGACCAACACCCTGCAGGCGATGGCCACCGGGGTGCGGGTGGTGTCCAGCTCGTGGCTGGGCATCGCCGAACGGGCGGGCATGGTCGCCACCGAGCAACTGCTGTTCCTCCTCGCCCGCCACGGCACGGAGCTGCTCGGCGCGGACGCCGAACTGTGGTGGAGGAAACCGGAACTGACCCGTCTGCCGGGGATCGCGCGACTGGTGGTCGAGGAGACCGGGGTCCCGCTGAGCGTCACCACGCCCGTCGTCGGCACCGGGGTGGGCACGATCTCCACCGGCACCCCCTTCGTCCACCCGCGGCTCTTCCAGCCCTACGACCCCCAACAGCTCCTCGGCATCGAACCGACCGTCGTCCTCACCCACCTGGCCAGCGCCCGCGTGGTGACCGCCGTGGCCTCCCGCCTGGGCAGGACCCTCAACCGCGAACAGACCTCCGCGGCGATGGCATGGGTGAAGTCCCGTGCCTTCCGCACCGGGCGGGCCGTGGTCGACGACCACGCGTTCACCGACTACCTCGACGGCCTCACCCACACCACCGCCGGGAGCGCCTCGTGAGCCCTGACGACGGCACCCGGCCCCGCACACCGGTGACCCTGGCCGAGGCCCGGCAGGCCCTGGGCCGCGACACGGCGATCGTGCTGCCGAACCCCGCGCCCCTCACCCACGTGATCACCGCCACCACCGCGTCCGCCGTCAACCGCGCCAAGGGCCGTGCCCCCCAACAGCCCGTCGCCCTGTGGGCACACCACCCCGACACCCTGCGCACCCTCGACGGCGTCTGGGCCCTCACCTACGAGGACCGTATGCTGGCGCGACGCCTGCTGACCGAGGAACACCTCACCGTCCTGCTACCGCTGCACGCGCAAACCGAGCGGCCGGCCTGGCTGGAACCGGCCGTCAAGGACGGGTGGGTTCTACTGTTCGGCACCCGCTGGCAACCGCTCCGCCCGCTCCTGGACGACCATCCGGTGCTCTACGTCAGCAGTGCCAACCGCACCGGCCACCCGCCCGCCGCCACCACAGGTGAGGCCCTGGCCATGTTCCCCGCCGCCGTACCCGTCCTGGAACGGCCGGGCCCCGGGTGGGCGAACCCTGCCGTCGGGGAAACGCGCAGGCGGGCCACCACCACGGTCCGAATCACCGGCGAAGGACAGCTACGTCTGCACCGGCATGGCGCACAGGACCGGCGCCACCTCTGCGCCGACGCCTACCTGCGCCATCTGCGCGCCCGGTACACGGCCGCGGGCGGCAGGACCACCGCCGGTTCGAGCACCGGGGACGATCCTGGTGGAGGCCGGTGACCGAGTAGTCGGTGTCCTCCTCTCCCCGGGTAGTCACCCCTCGGCACCGCTGGGAGCGTAGCGGTTCCAGGCCCCTTCCGCCTGAGCGATCATCGGAGCAGGGCCCCGAGTACGAAGCGACGCGGCGCAGGTGAAAACCGCTAGCCCCACGAGACGAGGAGGGGTCGGTCTGTGAGGCCATGAACGAAAACGTGTGGAACACCCAGGTGGCACAGACCATCCCCACCCTCGACTGGTCGAGGACCGACCCCGGTACACCGCTCCCACGCAAACCATCCGCCGGATCCGGCACCTGCCACGGCGGCCTGCTCGTCGCGACGGGCCAGGTGGACGCCTTCCTCCTGATGGGAGCAGGCCCCTGGGACATCGCCGCGCTGGTTCCCATCGTCGAGGAGGCCAAAGGGGTCTTCAGCGACCTGACCGGCCAACGGCGCATCGACACGGGCACCGCCCTGTTCGCAGGACCCGGTCTCCACGACCAACTCCTGAACCTGGCCGCGTCCGCCCACTGACTCGATCGCCCACCCACAGGAAAGCACCGACACCCTGCCACGCCGCGACCTCACCCCGCTCCCTGCTCCCTCAGCAGCGCACGGACCGCCGTTCGGACGTCCCCCCTCCTCCAGACCGCGCAAGGCGGCCACCGCAGAAGTATCCACACGACACGGCCACCAACACGGGGACCGCCAACCGGGCACAACGGGCCCCACCCCCCAGAACACGGCACCTCCAGACCCGGCGACCACCCACACACACCGGCACGAACCCCTCCACCCAACGCAAGCGAAACCCCCTCGCCGAGGCACCCCCCACCACGCCCGGCCCGCACGGCCGCGCCCACACCCCGCACCTGTGGCAGGATCCCCCTCATGTCCGTACGCGAACTCGTCGTCCTGGGCACCTCCAGCGCCGTGCCCACCCGCCGCCGCAACCACAACGGCTACTTCCTGCGGTGGGACACCCACGGCGTCCTGTTCGACCCCGGCGAAGGCACCCAACGACAAATGCGCCTGGCGGGCCTGGCCGCCACCGACATCACCCGCATCTGCATCACCCACTTCCACGGCGACCACTGCCTGGGCCTACCCGGCACCATCCAACGCATCGCCCGCGACCAGGTCCCCCACACCGTGCGCGCCGCCTACCCCCACCAGGGCCACCACTACTGGCAGCGCCTGCGCCACGCCACCGCCTTCCACGACACCGACGTCGTCCTGCCCCAACCCGTCGGCGGCACCGGAACCTGCCTCCTGGGAGAACAGGACCTACACATCACCGCACTCCCACTACGCCACTCCACCCCCACCTACGGCTACCGGCTCACCGAACCGGACGGCTGGCGGATGCTGCCCGACCAACTGGCCGCCCACGAAATCCACGGCCCCCTCATCGGCCGCCTCCAACGCGAGGGCTCGGTCACCACCGACGACGGACGCCAGGTCACACTGGCCCAGTGCGCACGACCCCGCCGAGGCCAGGTCATGGCCTTCGTCATGGACACCGCCGAATGCGAGCAGGCGGTGGAACTGGCCCGCGGAGCCGACATGCTGGTGATCGAATCGACCTACCTGGACACCGAACAGCACCTGGCCCACGCCCACGGCCACCTGACCGCACGCCAGGCCGGACGCATCGCCCACCACGCCCAGGTCCGCAGCCTGGTCCTGACCCACCTGTCCGAACGCTACGAACACCACGACGACACCCACTTCCTCACCCAGGCCGCCGCCGAGTTCGACGGCCCCCTCACCCTGGCCCAGGACCTGCAACGCATCCCGGTACCGGCCCGCGACTCCTGACCCGCATGGGATAGAGTGACCGGGCACAAGGCAGCACCGACCGAGGAGGTGAGAACGATCCCCCTGCCAGTACCCGGGCGTTCCCACCACACAGGACACACCACCACGTCCTGACCACAACGCCCGACGGTTCACCCGAAAGGCTTCCGTGGCATCCCCACACTCCCCGGTCCCCGCCCTCATCGACCGTCTGCGCCAGGCGGGCTGCGTCTTCGCCGAGCAGGAAGCGCACCTGATCACCACCACCGCGCGCACCCCCACCGAACAGGACCACATGGTCGCGCGCCGCTGCGCGGGCCAACCCCTGGAACACGTCCTGGGCTGGGCACTCTTTCGCGGACTACGCGTGCAGGTGGACGAGGGCGTGTTCGTCCCCCGCCCCCGCACCGAGTTCCTCGCCCAACGCGCCGCCGCCCTACTCACCCCCGGCGCCCTGGCCGTGGACCTGTGCTGCGGCTCCGGCGCCCTGGGCGCGGCCCTGGCCCACACCCGCCACGACATCACCCTGCACGCCGCCGACATCGACGCCGCCAGCGTGGCCTGCGCCCGACGCAACCTGCCCGGCCACACCGTCCACCACGGCGACCTCTACCACGCCCTGCCCACCCGGTTGCGCGGCCGCATCCAGGTCCTGGTCGCCAACGTGCCCTACGTCCCCACCGACCGCATCGCCCTGCTACCCGCGGAGGCGCGCGTGCACGAACACCGCCGCGCCCTGGACGGCGGCACGGACGGCCTGGACCTACTACGCCGCGTCACCGACCAGGCCCGGCACTGGCTCGCACCCGGCGGACACCTCCTGGTCGAAGTCGAACAGCAACAGATCCCCGCCGCCCGCCACGCCTTCACCCGAGGCGGCCTGTCCTGCACGGTCGCCACCTGCCCCGACAGGGAAGCCACCGTACTCACCGGCACCCGCTGACACGTCGGCCACCACCGCACCGCGGCCAGGCCATCCTGGAGGGTATGCACACGCCACACGCCACCCACCTGGCCTCCCTGGCCGCCCTGCTGGCCGACCCCACCCGCGCCCAGGTGTGCCTGGCCCTACTGGACGGGCGCGCCTGGACCGCCGGTGAACTGGCCCGCCACACCGGTGTGGGACCCTCCACCATCAGCGAGCACCTGACCCGCCTGGTCCAGGGCGGACTACTCACCCAACAACGCCAGGGCCGCCACCGCTACCTACGTCTGGCCGACCAGACGACGGCACACCTGGTGGAAACCCTGGCCGCGCACACCCCACCCCCGCCTCAGCACCAACGCCCACGCACCCTGCGCGCCGCCCGCGCCGACCAGGCCCTGGCCAGGGCACGCACCTGCTACGACCACCTGGCCGGAGAACTGGGATGCGCCATCACCGAAGCCATGACCGCACAAGGCCTACTGACCCAGGAGAGCGGATTCGCCCTCACCCCAGCCGGACGATCCTGGTTCACCGACCACCGCATACCACTCCCGCACACGAGCACACGCCCCCTGGTCCGCTCCTGCCTGGACTGGACCCAACGCCGCCCCCACCTGGCCGGAGCGGCCGGAGCCGCACTGTGCCACCACGCCCTCAACGAACACTGGTGTGAACGCGTGGGCTCGGGCCGGGCACTGCGCGTCACCGAGCAAGGCCACCGGGCCTGGCGCGAACTCCTGGGCCTGGACACCACCACACCCCACTGACACCCCCCGCATGAAGGCCGACACGAAACCAACCCCCACCCCACAAGCCCCGCGACACCACTAGGCCAAGGCGCCGTCCAACAAGGCACGGGCACGACGACGGACGCCCTCGACCTCCTCAAGGCCCGGCCCCCGCGCCCAGGGCTCCCCCGCGGCCAGAGCATGGGACTCACCCAACGCCACCAGAGTGCACGCGAGCCGCTGACGCGCGGCCGCGTCGGCGCCCCCACACGCCCACACCTCCCGACCGGCCCGCTCACACGCCGCCAGGGCGGCCCGCACATGCTCACCGGCACGACGGTTGGCCACCACCACGCACACCACGAACCCGACCACGGCTCCCAGCACCGTCGCCCACAACCGTTCGGCCGCCAACCCCTGCGCACCCGCACCGGGGTGGGCCAGACCCGACAACGCCAGGGTGAGCGGAGTGACGAACACGATGGCGTAGGAGTAGTTGGTGGCCACCACCAACTCCGCCGCCACCTGACACACCACGACCAACGCGATGACACCCACGGGGGAGTAGCCCAGGAACGACAGGGCGAGGGCCAACACCACCCCCACGACCGTGCCCGCACCGCGTTGCAGGGCGCGATGCCAGGTGGTGGTGACGTTGACCGCCTGCAACACCGACCCGGCCGACACGGCCGCCCAGTACCCGTGCCCCATACCAAGAACCCAGGCCAACACGCCGGCCAGCACACAGGCCAGGGCGATACGCACCACCGACACCGGAGTGGGCGAGGGCGGGCGCAGCGCGGCGCCCAGACGCTGACCCGGTCCCGGCACGGTGTGGTGGCGGCGCAGGTGCGCGACCTCGCGGGCCAACGCGTCGCGTTCATGCTCCTCGACCAGGGGCTCAACCAGGCGTTCGGTGCGCACACGCCGAGCCAACTCGCCCATCTGCGCGGCCACCCGGGCATCCCCCACCCTGCTCCCGGTACCGGTGAGCAGGCTCTGGGCGCGGGCGGTGAGGACCTCCAACCCCTGGTGCGCCGGGGTGCGCCCAGGGCCGGACAGCAACGTGCGCCAGGCGTGCTGGAGGGCGCCCTCGGCCCCAACCCGGTGGGCGGGGGAGGGTGTGCGCAGATGACGGGCCAGGGCGTGCAGGGCGCGCGACCGCCAAACGCTCGGGCGCGCTGGGGTGGAACACGACACCGACCAGGGCCAGGGCCCAGCACAGGGCGGCCGCGGCGGCGGTGGTGGCCACCACCACGGGCACCGCCTCCAGCGTCTGGGGGGGCGTAGGAGGCCACACCCGCGGCGAAGACGAACATCAACCCCGCCGGAGCGCCGAAGCCCAGGGCGTCGGAGAGGTACTTGGCCACGGCGGCCACCAACGCCACGACGGTGATGGCCGCCAGGGGGTGGCCCAACACCGCCGAGGTCAGCGCGCCCAGGCCCACGGCCAGGGTCAGGCAGGCACCGACCAGGGCCAGGATCCGCGCGCGACGGGCGTAGGTGTCATCACGCGCGTACAGGGCGGTGAAGCAACCCATGGCGGCGTAGGGGGCCAGATCGGCGCGCCCGAGGGCGTGCAACGCCAGCAGGGGCAGGGCCACGCACACCCCGGCGCGCACCGCGGTGACGACGATGTTGCCCCGCACGGGCCTGGGCGCGAAGACCCCACGCACACCGAGGGTGGGACGCAACGACACCAACAACGAATAAAAGTAATTCACAAGTAAACTATCTTAGGGTGGTCCCCAGACCCCACACAACACCGCCAACAGCAAGAACACCCACCACCCACCACCCACCCCAAGGACACCATGAGCGACGCCGTCTCCCGCTTCCTCGACAGCTGGTCACACCTTCACCCCGACTTGGACCTGACCAGCATGGCCGCCATGGGCCGCATCCTGCGCCTGGCCGCCCTGGCCAACAACATCACCGAGAACGCACTCGCCGACGCCGAGGTCACCCGACCCGAATTCGAGGTCCTGGCCGCCCTACGCCGCTCCCCCCAAGGACTACGCCCCCGCCAACTCACCCGCGAGACCATCTCCTCCGGCGCCGCCACCACCAAACGCCTCGCCCGCCTGGAAGCCGCCGGACTCCTCACCCGCACCCCCCTCGAACGCGACCGCCGCGAAATCCAGGTCCACCTCACCCCACGCGGCAAGGCCCTGGCCGACACCCTCTTCACCCACCAACTCGACCGCGAAGCCGACCTCCTACACCCCCTGACCGCCGACGAACGCACCCACCTGGCCACCCTGCTCTCCCGCGTCCTGACCCCCATCGACCACGCCTGACGACCACACCCCAACCAGCCACGACACGAATCAGCTCCCGCGCAGCGCCTCAACGACCGCACGTTCGACCGGGCAGGGCCGCTGCGCGTGGAGACCGAACCCACCCACGGGCAACAACGGCGGCTGAGCCATGAAACGCGCAACCGTACCCGGTGCGACTGCGCGGAGCGCACAAGGAAGGGATGACACGAGAAGACGTCCCCGACCGCACCGGTGACCAACACCTCCGGACGGACCTCCCCGCCCCACACCGGCCACACGGAACCCCACGCCCACCGGCCCCCCTCACCACCTCCACACCACCCCGGGCCACCGCCCTGTGACACACTTCCACGCTATGAACACGATCCCCGACCTGTGGCACACCGACACCGTCTGGCTCAACACCGCCCAGTACGGCATCCCGCCCACACCCACCCACCAGGCCCTGACCCAGACCCTGCACACCTGGCACACCGCCACCGGCGACCCCGCCGCCTGGGGCCAGGAACTGGAACAGGCCCGCACCAACCTCGCCGCCCTGGTGGACGCACCCGCCCACGACCTCACCCTGGGCACCAGCACCTCCCAGATCGCGGGCACCATCGCCGCCAGCCTCCCCGACGGCGCCCGCGTCCTGGTCCCCGAGGGCGACTTCGCCTCGATCGTCTTCCCCTGGCACGCCCAGGCCGACCGCGGCGTCACCGTACGCGCCGTCCCCCTGGACGAACTGGCCCAGGCCGTGGACGAACACACCGACCTGGTCGCCTTCAGCCCCGTCCAGTCAGCGAACGGCCGCCTGGCCCCCACCAGCCAGATCGTGGCCGCCGCCCGCGCGGCAGGCGCCCTGGTCGTGGCCGACGCCACCCAGGCCGCCGGATGGACCCCGCTGCGCGCCACCGACTTCGACGCCCTGATCGCCTCCGCCTACAAGTGGCTCATGGCACCCCGCGGCCTGGCCCTGGCCTACCTGTCCCCCACCCTGCGACCGCGACTACGCCCCAACAACGCCGGCCCCGCCGCCGCCCGCGAGGTGGCCACGGCCATGTACGCCACCGACATGGACCTGACCGACACCGCCCGCGCCTTCGACACCTCACCCAACTGGTTCGCGGCCGTGGCCGCGGCCACCTCCACCCGGGTCCTGCTGGAGGTGGGAGTGGAACACATCCACCACCACAACACCACCCTGACCGACCACTTCCGCGCCCTGCTGGGCCAGGAACCGGGACATTCGGCCATCACCAGCGTCGACTCCCCCGACGCCGCCGACCGCCTGGCCCGGGCCGGAGTGGCCACCACCCAGCGCGAAGGACGCACCCGACTGTCCTTCCACCTGTACAACACCATCGACGACGCCGAACACGCCGCCAAGGCCCTCCTGGCGCCCTGACCGGCCGGGTGCGGGGCCCCGGGCCGGAGCCCCCGCACCCCACACGGGCGAAAACCAGATGACCACCCCCGGCGCCGCTGGCACACTCACCCCCCATGAGCGACTCCCCCTACGACTCCCCGGACGTGGCCGCCCTCTACGACGCCCTCAACGCCTGGGCGCCCAGCGACGACTTCTACCTGAACCTGGTCATGGGCGCCCACGCGGTGCTGGACGTGGGATGTGGCACCGGACAGCTACTGCACCACGCCCGCGCCCGTGGCCACACCGGCCGCCTGGTCGGCCTGGACCCGGCCAGGGCCATGCTGGAGGTGGCCCGCACCCGCACCGACATCACCTGGGTCCACGGTGACCTGCGCACCCACACCTGGCACGGGGAGTTCGACCTGGTCACCATGACCGGGCACGCCTTCCAGGAGTTGCGCGCCGACGCCGAGGTCACCGCCGCGCTGAGCGCGATGCGCCGCGCCCTGGCCCCAGGAGGGCTGGTGGCCTTCGAAACCCGCAACCCCGCCGTCCGCCCGTGGGAGAAGTGGACCCCCGTCCACCCTCAACACGCCACCACCGCCCGGGGCGTGCGTATCACCGACGTCAACGATGCCGCCCCACCCACCCCCGAGGGTCTGGTCTCCTTCACCAGCACGACCAGCAGTCCCGACTGGGACAGGACACTGGTCACCCACAGCACCCTGCGCTTCATGGACGCCGCCCACCTGGACACGCTGTTGGCGCGGGCCGGCCTGGCCGCCACCGAGCGGTTCGGGGACTGGGACCGCTCACCCCTGAGCGCGGACAGCCGAGAGATCATCACCCTGGCCCGCGCCCGCTGACCCCCGCGGCCGCGAGACTCCACACCGGCCAGACGCGCCACCCCGCTCGCGCGCCCGTCGCCGCCGACGGCCCCGGTGGCCTCCTCACCGCGGCCACGCGATCGGACGCCGAGGGTGCCCGCGCCCACACCGCCGTGGGAGGGAAAGGTCGGGTACACGCGCCAGGCGGGTTGGCGAGGCCGGTCCGGCCCACCCCACAAGGTCTTGCCGCACGCAGTCGTAACAACTATGGTTACGACCAGGGTCGAGGGGAAGGCGCAGTCCCACATGAGTGCCAACAGCAGGCTGACCATCGCGGCGCACGCCCTGACCTGGATCGGGCTGTATCAGCGGCGTGGCCACGAGGTCGCCACCTCCGAGCAGATCGCCACCAGCGTCAACACCAACCCGGTGGTGATCCGCCGTCTGCTGGCCAAGCTGGGCAAGGCCGGCCTGGCCGATTCGCGGCGGGGGGCGGGGGCGGGCTGGACGCTCGCGCGGGATTTGGCGGCGATCACCCTGCTCGACGTCTACCAGGCCCTCGAACCGGGGCCGGTCTTCGCCCTGCATCGCGCGGCACCGGACCCCGAGTGCGTCGTGGGCCACGGCATCGGACCGGCGCTGACCGCCGTGTACGACGGCGTGGAGGCCGCCCTGCGCCGGGAACTGGCCAGGACCACGCTGGAGGACGTGCTGCGCGACGTCCTGAAGGCCGCCTGACCCGGAACCATCGACTTCCCTGACCGAGGAGGCCGCACCCCACACCCAACGATGTAACAAAAACGGTTACATCAAAGTTCTGGGAAACCCCACGAAACAGCCAAGCCACGAAACCACCCTCACACGGCCGCCGACCGCACCCGGGTTCTCCCCGAACGACCTCGACGCGCCACGCGAGGGCACACCACTGAGCGGCGAGCACCCCCGCCCCAGGAACGACACCCCACCGAAGCACCCCACACGAACGAAGGACGAGGACGATGGCGACGAACACCCACACCTCGCGGACCGTGGCCGAGAAGTTCGTGGAACGCCTCGCCGGGCAGGACCCCGACGGCATCCAGGAACTGTTCGCCCAGGAGATCGACTGGCACGTCCCCGGCAGTGACGCGCTGCCCTGGACCGGGCGCCGCACCCGCCGGGAACAGGTCGCACCGTACTTCACCACGATGTGGCCCCACTTCGCGCACGACCAAAGCAGGGTCGCACTGGAGCGCGTCATTGTCGACGGCGGTGACGTCGTACTACTGGCCGTCTTCACGCACACCGTCGCGGCCACCGGAAAGGAGTTCACCACACCGGCGGCCATGCACCTGGGGATCGAGGACAACCGGATCGTCCGCATGCACCTGTACGAGGACACGCTGACCGTCGCGGAGGCGTTCAACGCCGACTGATCCCCGCGACGGGCACTTGCCAGGGGGTCGGGCACTGTGCCATCCTCGAAATTGGGCGAACGACCAAGGCAAACGCCCAAGGCATTCGACCAAGAAAGGGTGGGAGGGCATGCCACCACGCGGCGCCAACGTCAAGGACCGCCTCACACAGGCAGCAGTCGAACTCATCAGCGAACGCGGCTGGTCAGCGGTGAGCACCCGCACCCTCGCCGAACGCGCTGGAGTCGGCCCCGGCCTGGTCCACTACCACTTCCCCTCCCTCCAGGCCCTGCGCATCCACGCCGCCACCCAGACCCTGCACACCGTCGTCGAACAGGCCGCCGAACTCCTCCAACCCACCACCACACCCCGCCAGGGCCTCACCCTGATCCTGGGCGAACTGGACCGCTACCCCGGCGACGACCCCGCCTCCCGCCTGGTCCACGAGGCCTACCTCGCCGCCACCCGCGACCCCGACCTACGCCAGGCCATCACCGACGTCCTGAACCTGATGCGCCACCACCTCACCCACTGGCTCACCGCCAACGACGTCCCCAACCCCCACCAGACCGCCACCGTCCTGGCCGCCACCCTCGACGGCATCCTGCTCCACCGCGCACTCACACCCGACCTGGCCTCCACCGACATCGAACCCATCCTGGCCCGACTCCTCACCCACCAGGGAGCACACCGATGAGAGCCCTCGTCTGCGGCGCCGGAATCGCCGGACTCGCCGCCGCCCACCGCCTACACGCCCACGGCTGGCAGGTCACCGTCCTCGAACAGGCCCCCGGACCCCGCACCCAGGGCTACATGATCGACTTCTTCGGCCCCGGCTACCAGGCCGCCCACCTCATGGGCCTCCTCCCCCACCTACGCGAGGTCGGCTACCACATCGACCACGCCACCTTCGTCAACCACCAGGGCAAAACCCGCGCCACACTGGGCATCCAACAGTTCTCCCACATGGGCGTGGTCTCCCTCATGCGCCCCGACCTCGAACGCGTCCTACGCCAAACCCTGCCCCAGGACGTCCACCTGCGCTACGACGCGCACCTACACCAGGTCCACGACCACGACGACACCGTCCAGGTCACCCTCGCCGACGGCCACACCCTCCACGGCGACCTGCTCGTGGGCGCCGACGGCATCCACTCCACCGTGCGCACCCAACTCTTCGGCCCCGAAACCGACCACCTGCGCTACCTGGGCCTGCACACCGCCGCCTACATCTTCGACGACCCCCACATCCACGCCCAGGTCACCGGCGGCTTCTACCTCACCGACACCATCGGCGCCCAGATGGGCCTGTACGGACTCCGCGACGGCCGCGTGGCCGCCTTCACCGTGCACCGCGCCCCCACCCCCGACCTGCCCACCGACCCACGCGCCGAACTCCAACGCACCCACGCCGACCTGGGCTGGCTGGTCCCCCGAGCCCTCCACCACTGCCCCGACCCCACACACCTCTACTACGACCAGGTCGCCCAGACCATCGCCCCCCGCTGGAGCCGCGGACGCACCGTCCTGATCGGCGACGCCTGCGGCGCGGTCTCCCTCCTGGCCGGCCAGGGCGCCTCCCTGGGCGTGGGCGGCGCCTTCGTCCTGGCCGAACACCTGGCCTCCGCACCCACCATCGAGGAGGGACTGGGCAACTACGAACGGCAGTGGCGCCCCGAGGTCGAACAACGCCAGCGCGCCGCCCGCCGCACCGCCCACTGGTTCCTGCCCACCAACCGCACCCAACTACTCACGCGCCGCGCCGCACTACACCTGACCCGCCTGCCGGGACTGAGCCGTCTGCTGGCCGGCTCCCTCACCGGCAAACCCACCCCCCTCGTACGCGAACACACACCCCTGACCCACCCCTGACCCGGAACCAGACGCCCAGGGTCGGCAACGGGCCCTGAACCGCCCCCCGGCCAGACCACCCACCAACTCCACGAGAGGACGTCGGCGCCACCGAACCCGACGACCCCCGGCGGCGGCGCTCACACCCACGGCTCACCCACCCGCCGCACCAGATCCACCCGCTCCCGACGACCCGACGGCGACCGACACACCACCCAACCCCCCGGATTCAACCTGTCGTCCCGGGCGTACCAGGCGGCCAACTCCCGCTCAGCCGCCCCATCCCCCTCATCAGCCGCCACCAACAAACGGGCCACCCCGTCGAACACACCATCACCAGCCTCCTCCATGCCCGCCCAGGTGTCCCACAGCAACACCTCATCCCCCTGACGGTGCGCCAACTCCAACAACACATAGGAACGCACGAACCGCTCACCCCGCCACGGCGACTCCGGCGCCACCCCGTAACGCCAAACGTCCACCACCCCCGCACGGTGGGCCAACCACACCTGTGCCGCACTGGCGAAAGGCGCCCCCACCACACCGTCACGGCGTCCGATGTCGCCCACCCGCATCGGCCACACACCCGCCGGATCCAACTGGGTGTCCGCCCACACCCACCGGCCACCGTCCCAGTACTCAGCCACCACGTGATCGACCCCGAACCCGCCCGCGAGATAGGACGCGAACCCCACCCGGGTACGCGCCGCCACCCCACGAGCACGCAACGCCGCCACCGTCACCAACGCGAAGTCCCGACAGCACCCCACCAACGGCTGATCCCTGCCCACCGACCACGGGCCCGGGCAGCGGGCCTGATCGGTGGCCAGCATCGACTCCACCCACCGGTGGTCGATCTCGGCCAACCGGCCACCGGTGAACTCCCGCCCCCGGCCCGGTAGTGGGTGAACACCCCCCGCACCGCGCGCCCGATACCCTCCACGTCCCCCGGCAGCCCCTCCAGCACCGCCGCATACCGGCCAGGATCGGTGTAGGGAGTGTGCCTGGCCCAACGCCGCACCCGCTCCACACCGCTCATCCCCGACCCGCCCCCGCCACACACGGCAGCCGGACCGGCC
>NZ_ANAX01000028.1 GCF_000341065.1 Nocardiopsis halotolerans DSM 44410
CCCGCTGGGACACCAACAACCACACCAGGGGACAGAGCCCGCGCACACACGCCAACTCCCCCCACCCCACCCGGGGCGATGAAACGCTCATGGCCACGAGTGTGGACCCTGACCCCGTGTCAGGGTCCACACCCCCAGCGCCCCTACATCCGCTCGACCGCGCGCACCAACGCCTCCACCTCAGCCCCGGTGTTGAAGTAGTGCACCGAGGCCCGCACCGCCTCGTCCACCCCCTCCTCGCGCTCCCACACCTGGTTCCACAACCGCGACACACTCACCCGCACCCCGGCCGCCCCCAAAGCCGCACACACCCCCCGCGCCGACGCACCCTCCACCGCGAACGTCACGATCCCCGACCGCACCGGCCCCCGGTCCAACACCCGCACACCCGCCACCCGCCCCAACAGGTCCCGGGCCTGCTCGGCCAACGCCCCCACCCGCTCCCGGATGGGTTCCAACCCCACCGCCAACGCGTAGTCCACGGCCACCCCCAAACCAATCTGACCAGCCACGTTGCGCTCAAAACTCTCAAAACGACGCGCGTCCGGGCGCACCCGGTACCCACGCCCCTCCCAATGCGCCGAAGTCACATCCACCACCGGCGGCTCACCCAACCCCGCACCCGAACGCGCGTACACAAACCCCGTCCCACGCGGCCCCCGCAGGAACTTACGCCCCGTGGCCGCCAACACATCACACCCGAGCCGCTCCACGTCCACATCCCACTGCCCCACCGACTGGCACGCGTCCAACACGAACAACACCCCCGCCC
>NZ_ANAX01000029.1 GCF_000341065.1 Nocardiopsis halotolerans DSM 44410
ACCGGATTGACCAACCCGTTGTGCGTGGGCATGTGGTTCACCGCCACCACCCGCACCCCACCCCGATCCAACTCCCGCTCCAACGCCCCCACATCCATCACCCCGAAGGCGTCATCAGGCACCACCTCCACCCGCACCCCCCGCTCCCCGGCCGCCTTGACCATCCCCAACGCGTTACTGGGATACTCACTGGCCGTGGTCAACACCCGATCCCCCTCAGAGAAGACCACCGAACCAAACGCCAACTCCCACGCCCGCGTCGCACTCTCCACGAACCCGATCTCCTCGGGCCGCGCACCCACCAAAGCCGCCACACCGGTGTAGAAACCCTCCAGCGCCCCCTCCGCGCGCTCAGCCGCCTCATAACCACCCACCCGCGCCTCCAACCGAAGGTGGTCCACCACCGCCTCCACCACCGGCCGCGGCGGCAACGACGAGCCCGCGTTGTCCAGATGCGCCACCTCCAGCGCCCCCGGCGTGTCCGCCCGCACCGCCGCCACATCAACACCCATCCCCAACACCCTTCCAAAACGACAACAACCGCCGCGAACCTACCCACACAACCCCGCAACGCACCCACCCAACAACCCCCCACCCCCACGCACGTGCCCCACACCCCACCCATCAGCCACAATGGCCACACACGCACAACCGAAAGAGCACCACCATGCCCATCCCCAAGGCCGAACTCCACATCCACATCGAAGGCACCCTCGAACCCGAACTGGCCTTCACCCTCGCCCACCGCAACGGCCTGACCCTGCCCCACACCGACGTCGACGCCCTCAAACGCGCCTACTCCTTCACCGACCTCCAGTCCTTCCTGGACCTGTACTACGCCCTCATGGACGTCCTACGCACCGAAGCCGACTTCACCGACCTGGCCCGCGCCTACCTCGACCGCGCCGCCCAACAAGGCGTACGCCACGCCGAGATCTTCTTCGACCCCCAAGCCCACACCAACCGCGGCATCAGCCTGGACACCGTCATCCACGGCCTCACCGCCGCCCTCGCCACCAGCCAGGACACCCATGGCATCAGCACCACCCTCATCCTGTGCTTCCTACGCGACCGCCCCGCCACCGAAGCCCTGGACACCCTCCACCAGGCCCGCCCCCACCTGGACCACATCAGCGCCGTCGGCCTGGACTCCGCCGAAATCGACAACCCACCCGAGAACTTCACCGAGGTCTTCGCCGCCGCCCGCGACCTGGGCCTACACCGCGTCGCCCACGCCGGAGAGGAAGGACCCGCCTCCTACATCTGGCAGGCCCTCAACCTCCTGGGCGCCGAACGCATCGACCACGGCATCCGCTGCCTGGACGACACCGACCTGGTCTCCCACCTGGCCACCACCCAGACCCCGCTGACCGTGTGCCCACTGTCCAACGTGCGCCTGCGCGCCGTCCCCACCCTGGACCAGCACCCGCTCCCCGCCCTGATGGACGCCGGACTACTCGTGACCGTCAACTCCGACGACCCCTCCTACTTCGGCGGCTACGTCCACGACAACTACCAGGCCCTACACACCCACCTGGGCCTGGACGCCACCCAACTACGCCAACTCGCCCGCAACTCCTTCACCGCCTCCTTCCTGCCCCCCGAACGCAAGGCCCAGCTGATCGCCGAGGTCGACGCCCACCCCGACCCCTGGTAACACCAGGGCCCCACCCCCGCCAGGGGGGTGGGGCCCACCAACACCGGCCTCAACGCGCCCAGGCCAACCGCTGCCCGTGCTCACCGGCGAAGGCCACCACACGCCCGTCCAACGCCACCACGAAGTCATGGGCCGCCTCCGGACGCGGCCCCTCCAAACCCGGCAACACCCCAGCACCCTCATTCGACACCCAGTGCCCCTCCAACCCCCGCACGGTCTCCACGAACGCACCACGCGCCCCGGCGTCCAGATAGGCCAACACCGCGCTGTGAAAGACCACCAACCGGGCCCCCGCCGGAACCCGATCAGCCAACCCACGCAACCGCTCCACCAGATCCCCGGCCACCAACACGGGCGGATCCTGACAAGCCACCCGCGCCGCCGCCCGCAACCTCTCCCGACGCGACACCTCACACGGCCCCGGCCAGACCAACGCCTCCAACCACCGCACGTCCTGCTCACGGCGCACGTCCAACGGATTCAGATCGATCCCCGCCCGCCACACCACCTCAGGCACCCGCTCGGGCACCGGAACCCCACCATAGGTCGCGCACTCCAACAGCACCGGGCTCTCCGACGGACCGATCGGCGCACCGCCGTCGAAGGAGTACCGGTACCGATCCGGATACAGGCACAACCCCGCCGACGCCCCCACCTCCACCAACGCCAACGGCCCCTCCAACGACGCCAGGACGGGCAGCAGGGTCGCACACCGGCGCACCTCGTTGGTCTGGGTGTAGCGCTCCAGCACCACCCCACGCACCGCCTCCCAGTGCTCCACCAACCAGGACCGAAACTCCTCCCAGTCCCGCACCGGACCGCCCAGGAACCGCACCGCACCCAACAACAGGTTGGGCTGGCGCTTGTTACCGGCGGGCAGGGACGCCACCAACCCCAACACCTGCTCGTCAGCGGCCAACGCCCGGGCGATACGCGCATACGCGGGAGCGCTCCCAGCCGCGCAACTATCCGCGAAACCCAGATACCGCGCCACGACACGATCCACATCCGCACCCACAGCGGCCCCACGCTCCACAGCCAACGCTCCTCACACCTCGGGGGAAACAGGTGCCCTGGTCCTACCCCGCCCCGCGCCTGAGCGCCCCGTGACGGTGCTCACCCCGCCCCCTCCACCGAAAACCGCGAACGCGCCCGCGCCGCCGCCACCACCTCCGGCGGCGCCGTGACCTCAGAACCCGCGTCGAAGGGAGGCCGCGGATCGTACTCGGCGGCCAACTGCACCAACTGCGCCGTCCGCCGATCCGTCAACCGCTCCGCCAACACCAACCCCATGTCGATCCCCGCCGACACCCCCGCCGCGGTGACGTACCCACCATCGAACACCACCCGCTCCTGAACCACGAACACACCCCAGCGCGCCAACTGCCCCCTCGCCAACCAGTGCGTGGTGGCCCGCCGCCCCTCCAACAACCCCGCCGCCGCCAAGATCAACGACCCCGTACACACCGACGTCGTCCACCGACTCCCCGCGTCCACCCGCCGCACCCACTCCACCAACGAACCACCGCCCATGTGCCGCGCCTGCCCCGGCCCACCAGGCACACACACCACATCCGCCCGCTCCACCTCAGCAAAGGACGCATCAGCCACCAGCGCACCCCTCCCACCAGCAGCACGCACCGGCCCACGCTCAGCGGCCACGAAGACCACCTCCACACCCGGCAACCCCACCCACATCTCATAGGGACCCACCGCGTCCAACAGGGTCACACCCTCAAACAACACGATCGCCGCACGCACCACACCACTCCCTCACCCACCAGGACGAAACCGCGCCCGATACTCCGACGGAGCACACCCCAACACCCGCACGAACGCCCGCCGCATCGCCTCAGCCGTACCAAAACCACACCGACGCGCCACCGCCACCACCCCGGCGTCACCGTCCTCCAACCACCGCCGCGCCGCCTCCAACCGCACCCGCTCCACATACCGGCCCGGCGTACACCCCACCTCACGCGTGAACACCCGCGCGAACTGCCGCGCGGACAACCCCGCCCGCCGCGCCAACGCCTCCACCGACGCATCCTGCTCCGGATGCTCCACCACCCAGTGCTGCACCTCCCGCACCTGCGGCCGCTGCGCCATCTGCGCCGACAACTGGGCCGAGAACTGCGCCTGGTTCCCCGGACGCCGCAAGAACACCACCAGGCCACGCGCCACCCCAAGCGCCACCCGACGCCCCAGATCCTCCTCCACCAACGCCAACGCCATGTCGACCCCCGCCGACACACCCGCCGACGTCACCACCCGCCCCTGACGCACGAAGATCGGCTCCGACTCCACCCGCACCCGCGGAAACTCCCGCGCCAACCGCTCACAGTGCGCCCAGTGCGTGGTCGCCCGCAACCCGTCCAACACCCCCGCACGCGCCAACAAAAACGCCCCCGTGCACACCGACGCCACCCGCCCCACCCCCGCGGCGTGCTCACGCAACCACCCCACCAACCCCGGATCCCCACGCCGTGCCCCCTCACCACCAGGCACCACCAACGTGTCGATCCGCCCCGCCTCCTCCAACGCCACCGACGCCGCCAACCCCAACCCACTCGACGAGGTCACCGGCCCACCACCAAGCGAGGCCGTCCGCACCCGGTACCCGCCCCCGGCACCCGAGAACACCTCCAACGGACCCGTCACATCCAGACTCTGCACACCGTCGAAGACGACGATGACCACCTCGTGCCCCATGCCCCCATCCCACCGCCCCCACCCCATGACCGCAAGGTCACCCACCCCACCCTTCCTGCCATCCACCCCGGCGGGAACCAACCAACCCCACCACCCGTTCCCCCCACCGAGACCAAGGACACGAACAGATCACGAGAACTCTCACCCGCGCAGGACAATCCCAGGCTGGTGACACCAGCACCACACGAACGGACACCCGTGAGGATCTCCAACCGAGGCAAGCTACGCCGCAACCCCGACCACACCCCACCCACCACCCCACCCCTCGTGGAATTCCACGACGTGTCCCTCACCCAGGCCCGTACCCGACTCCTGGACCACCTGGACCTGACCCTGCACCCCGGCGAACACGTCGCCCTCGTCGGCCTGTCCACCACCGCCACCACCGCCCTGACCCGCCTCCTCACCGGCCAGGCCACACCCACCCACGGCCGCCTGACCACCCACACCCACACCCACGTCCTCCAACCCCACCCCACCCTCGCCCACACCATCACCGGCCACACCACACCCAACCCAGACGACCCCCACCTCACCCACACCCTCACCCACACCAACCTCGACCCCACCCACCTACACACACCCCTGGACGCCCTCCCACACCACCTCCTGCCCCGCGTCCACCAGGCCCGCGCCCTCTACGCCCAACACACCAACACCCGACTCCTCCTCCTCACCGACCCACCCACCCACCACCCGCCCACAACCCCCGACACCGGCCTGCTCACCCTCACCCGCCAACCCACCCAGGCCCGCACCGCCGACCGCATCCTGCTCCTCCACAAAGGACGCGTCACCGAAACCGGCACCCACCACCAACTCCTCGTCCGCGGCGGCGCCTACGCACGCCTGTACGCCCTCACCGGCACCCACCGCACCACGGGCAACGTCCTAGGATGAGCACGTGTCACCCATCGTCAAGGAACTCACCGTCGGACAGGTCGCCGAGCGCGCCGGAGTCGCCGTCTCCGCCCTGCACTTCTACGAACGCCAGGGCCTCATCCACAGCCGCCGCACCGCGGGCAACCAACGCCGCTACCGCCGCGACACCCTGCGCCGAGTCTCCTTCATCCGCATCTCCCAACGCGTGGGCATGCCCCTGGCACGCATCCGCCAGGCCCTGGACACCCTGCCCGACAACCGCACCCCCACCCGCTCCGACTGGGCCCGCCTCTCCCAACAGTGGCGCACCGAACT
>NZ_ANAX01000030.1:0-15471 GCF_000341065.1 Nocardiopsis halotolerans DSM 44410
ACCCTGTCCAACCCCGACGACACCCTGGCCTCCTCCGGCCCCGGACCACACCGCCTGATGGTCGACGCCCTCAAAGCCGACACCGACACCCCATGAAAAAGGGCCCTCCCCCTTCCAGGGGAGAGCCCACCACCAACCCGCTACAAACCAGCGGCCTCATCACGCCCACGCCGCGCCAACGCGTCGGCACGCTCGTTGCCCTCGTCACCGCTGTGCCCGCGCACCCACCGCCACTCCACCTCGTAGCGGGAAGCCACCTCGTCCAGGCGCTGCCACAGATCCACGTTCTTGACCGGCTTCTTGTCCGCCGTGCGCCACCCGCGCCGCTTCCAGTTGTGCATCCACGAGGTGATCCCGTTGCGCACGTAGGAGGAGTCGGTGTGCACCAGCACCGGCAGGGACTGCTTCAGGCTCTCCAACCCCCGGATCGCCGCCATCAACTCCATCCGGTTGTTGGTGGTCTGCTCCTCACCGCCGTACAACTCCTTCTCGTGACCGCCATAGCGCAACCACACACCCCACCCGCCCGGGCCGGGGTTGCCGCTGCACGCCCCATCGGTGTAGATGATCACCCGCTGCGTCGGCTCCAGGCCGACCTCGTCCCCGTTGTGCATGCCGGGCAATCTACCGCCCCCCACGATCACGAAAAGGCCACAACCCACCCCAACGGGGCCAAAAACAGAGCCACACAGCCCCACTGGAACCCCCACACCCACCACTTCGGCCCGCCAACCCAACCAAAGGCCCCTCCCACCCCCAACCCCACCAACCACTCTCACACAGGCGTGACCAAGACCCCCAGGGGCCTGGGACAGGGCGACCTCCTGGAAGCGGACGGGTACACACACCATGCCCGCACCACCCCGCACACGAAAAAAGGGGCGCCCCACCGGGCGCCCCTCCCCACACGGGCGATCAGCCAGCCAGCTCCTCCGCCAACTCCGCGGCCCGCTCCTCACGGCGCGCGAACACGTTGCCCGCCATCTCGTTCATCTTCTTCAACACCCGCTTGCGCTCACGCGCACTCAACCGATCCACATACACCCGACCCAACGTGTGATCGGTCTCGTGCTGCAAACACCGGGCGAAGTACCCGCTACCACTGACCACCACGGGGTTGCCCTCACGGTCCACACCCCGCACCGTGGCGTGCTCGGCCCGCCCCAGGTCCGCGTGCGGACCCGGCACCGACAAACACCCCTCCGACTCCACCACCACCGGATCATCCAGATCACGCTCGTCCAGCACCGGATTGATCACGTGCCCCACATGGCGCACACCCTCATCATCAGGGCAGTCATAGACGAACAACCGCAGATCCACACCCACCTGGTTGCCCGCCAACCCCACACCCTCAGCCGCGTACATCGTCACGAACATGTCATCGATGAGCCGCGCCAACTCCGCCCCACCCAACATCCGAGGGTCAACGTCGGCGTTACGCCGATGCAGCACCTCCTCACCCGTCACGGTGATCCGCCGCACCCGGCCCCGCGCCGCCTCCGGAGCCCACTCGGGAAAGTCCGCGACCTCCCGGCCCTGAACGACGGCGGCAACCTCGGCAGGCCTGGACTGCTCCGACATGGTCCTACTCTCACAACACACTCGGGGAGACAAACAGTGGCGCCCGCGCCACCAACACCACCGAAAAATAGCACGAAAAGGCAGGTCAACCACGACGGGTCAACGGAACCAGGAATTACCCTGGATCAAACACCGCGCCAGATAGTCACGCAACGACACCACCACCAGGCGCCGCCGATCGCTCTCATGGTCCCACACCACGATCCCCGGACCGTAGTCCGTGTGCACGTAGGCGAACTGCGGCCCCATATCGGAGTCACCGAAGAAGATCATCTCGTCGAAAGGCGCGTACAACTCCAGATAGTCCGGCTCCCGACGCATCGCCAGATTGTCCTCCACCAGACGCCGCGCACTCCACACCACCGCGTCCCCGTACTCGTTGGTCACCCCGTCGGTCTCCCGCAACAAGGACGCCAGCTCAAACGGCAGGGGCAGCACCAGGTGCTTCTCGACCTCGGTCAGGGTCACCTCATCGGCCGGATCACTCAGATCGGCCTCGGGATACATCTCCAGGATCAGTTCACGCCACACACTCCTGATCATCACAGGTCGTGGCAAGACACGGGAAATCGTCGACGGCGAGTTGCGCCAAAACCCCAACTACCCAACCCCAGAACCATCACCCCGAGTGAACAAACCATCACAATAACGCATAATGGCCCCACGCGCCCACCCCACCAACAGGGGAGCCACCACCACCGCACCCCACCCACGAACACGACACAATAGACACCAACCCCCCACCCCCACCAACCCACCACCCCAAAACGCAGGAACGGAAGAAACCACCCATGGCCACCGCAACCCACCACCGCGCAGGCCGCCTCACCACCCTCGCCTACATCTTCCTCCTGCTCTCCCAAAACATCGCCGCCCTCCTCCTACTCCCCCTCATCATCACCTCCGCCATCCTCACCCTCCTCTGGATCGGCCTCCCCTTCGTCATCCTCACCGGCACCCTCCTCCGCACCCTCGCCAACAGCCAACGCCGCACCCTCCACCAACTCCACCCCAAAAACCCCCTCCCCTCCGCCTACCGCCCCATCCCCCCAACAGGCATCACCCGCCGCGGCGCCACCATCATCACCGACCCCGCCACCTGGAAAGACCTCCTCTGGCTCATCTCCGGACCCGCCAACATCACCCTCATCTCCCTCCCCCTCATCCCCCTCCTCCACGGCACCTACCAACTCCTCTTCTCCCTCGGCCTCACCACCCACCCCCTCTACGGCACCTACACCCCAGGCCCCATCCACCAACTCCTCACCCTCGCCCCCGCCACCCTCCTCCTCACCCTCGGATACCTCCTCCTCCCCCCCACCACCAACCTCTACCTACGCTTCAACCGCCTCCTCCTCGCCCCCTCAGAAAAAGCCCGACTCACCGCACGCGTCGCCCACCTGGCCACCAGCCGCGCCAACACCATCGACACCCAAGCCGCAGAAATCCGCCGCATCGAACGCGACCTCCACGACGGCGCCCAAGCCCGCCTCGTCGCCCTCGGCATGAACCTCGGCATGGCCGAACACATCGTCGAACAAGACCCCACCACCGCCCGCACCATGCTCGCCGAAGCCCGCGAAACCACCCGCCACGCCCTCACCGAACTCCGCGACCTCGTCCGCGGCATCCACCCACCCGTCCTCGTCGAACGCGGACTCCACGGCGCCGTCCACGCCCTCGCCCTCACCCACCACCTCCCCATCACCGTCACCATCAACCTCCCCGGACGCCCCGCCGACCCCGTCGAATCCGCCGCCTACTTCGCCATCGCCGAACTCCTCACCAACACCGCCAAACACGCCCACGCCACCCACGCCTGGGTCCACATCAACCACGGCCACAACCGCCTCGTCATCACCGTCACCGACAACGGCACCGGCCAAGCCACCCCCACCCCCGGCAGCGGCCTCGCAGGAATCCACAGGCGCCTGGACGCCTTCGATGGCACGATGAACATCACCAGCCCCCCAGGCGGCCCCACCATCGTCACCCTGGAGATCCCATGCGCGTTGTCATCGCCGAAGACCTTGCCCTCCTCAGAGACGGACTGATCCGCCTCCTCCAAGCACACGAATTCACCGTCGTCGCCGCCGTCGACAACGGCCCCGACCTCCACACCGCCCTCACCGAACACAAACCCGACGTCGCCGTCGTCGACGTACGCCTACCCCCCACCTTCACCGACGAAGGCCTCCAAGCCGCCATCGCCGCCCGCACCCACATCCCCGGCCTGCCCATCCTCGTCCTCTCCCAGCACGTCGAACAGCTCTACGCCCGCGAACTCCTCTCCGACGACACCGGAGGCGTCGGCTACCTCCTCAAAGACCGCGTCTTCGACATCGGCCAGTTCATCGAAGCCGTCCGACGCGTCGCCGACGGCGGCACCGCCATGGACCCCGCCGTAATCTCCCAACTCCTCGCCCGCCAGGACCAGAGCGGCCCCCTCGCCCAACTCACCCCACGCGAACGCGAAGTCCTCTCCGAAATGGCCGAAGGCCGCTCCAACTCCGCCATCGCCGGACGCCTCTACATCACCGAAAAAGCCGTCAGCAAACACATCAACAACATCTTCACCAAACTCGACCTACCCCCCTCCTCCGACGACAGCCGCCGCGTCCTCGCCGTCCTCGCCTACCTCAACGGCCAAGACACCACCAACACCTAGACAGCACCCACAACCCACCGCGCACAGACCCTGGCACCACCCGAACCCCCACACAAAAAACCGTGGCCCCGACCACACGGTCGGAGCCACGGCCACACAACACCCTCTACCCACACCTACTCACGACGCCGGTACAACCCGTCAATCTCCTCCGAGAACGCCCGCAACACCGCCTCACGACGCAACTCCCCCGACGGCTGCACCAACCCCGACTGCACCGTGAACTCCTCAGCCAACACATGGAACGACCGCACCGCCAAATGCCGCGGCACACTCCGATTGGCCTCATACACCAACCCCTGCACCTCACGCAGCAGATCACGATCCCCCGCGATCTCCTCCGGCGCCATCGACAACGGCCGACCGTTCACCAACCGCCAATACTCCAACTGGTCACGCACCAACGTCACCAAAGCACTCGCGAACGGCCGCCCCTCCACGATCACCAACACCTGACTGATCAACGGATGCGCACGCAACCGCGCCTCGAACTCCGCCACCAACTCCGCGTCCCCGCGCTCAGCCACCACAGGCAACGCCTCAGTCGGCGCCACAGCCTCAACAGACCCAGCAGAACCCACCGGCTCCGGCTCCACCGGCCCAGCCACAGCACCGCCGCCCTCCACGGCCTCCACATCCACCGCAGCCCGCGAAGCCTCCACCGCACGCGCCACGAAACGCCCCGGCACCTCCACCGTCGCCGCCTGAGCACGCACCCGGCCCACCACCGTCACGAACCCGTCCGCGTCCACCTCCGCCGCGAACCCCGTCGCCAACCACCCCTCACGGAACGCACTCCGCGAAGCCTCACCATCACCCCAGTACCCCGAGAACACCGCCCCACCACGCACATGGGCCTCACCCTCACGAGACACCCACACCTCACGGCCCTCCAGAGCACGACCCACCGTCCCCGGAACCCGATCACCCACAGCACCAGCCACAAAAACCCCAGCGGACTCAGCCGTACCGAACACCTGCACCACCGGCACGCCCACACCACCGAAGAAGGACTCCAACCGGGCCGACAACCCACCGCCCCAGCACACCGCCAGATGCACACGGCCACCCAGCATCTCCCGCACACGCGAGAACTGCCAGTCATACATCGACCGCGACAACCGCTGCCACGCCGTCCTCTTCACAGCCCGATCGAACTGCACCGCCGCATCCACCGCGGCATTGAACGTGCCCAACGAGTCCCACCCCGTCGAACGCGCACTCCCCCGCTCCCCCTCGAAAACGCTCTCCAACACCCCCGCCGAACACACCAACACCGTCGGCTTGAACGCCTCCACCTGACGCATCAACCCCGACGCACCAGCCAACCCCACACGCACACGACCCACCATGCACGCCACCAACGACGCCAACCCCGAAATCTGCGACAACGGCAGATCCAACAACGTGCTCGCACGCCCCGCCGGCAACTCCGACAACCGCGGCCACATCCGATCCACCAGATCCGCCGCAGCCGACAGCAACGCCCCATGCGAGAGCACCACACCCCGCGTCAACCGCGACACCGTACTCAGCGGGTACAACACCACCGCCGCGTCCTCGGCCATCGCCCCGTCCCGCCGAAACCGCACCGACGAAGCGTCCATGTACGCACCCAGCGTCACCACATCCGCCAGGCCCGCCTCCATCGACCACACCCGGCCCAGATCCGGCAGCTCACGCTGCAACCCCGACACCACACGCAGGAACCGATCACCCTGCACCACCGCCGCCGCCGGACGCGTCTGACGCACCACATGCACCACACGCTCCACCGACACCGACGTCGCCAACGGCACCAGCACAGCCCGCACCGACCACACGGCGAACGCCAGACGCACCCACTCCTGCTGCGAGTCCGCCACCACCAGGACCCGGTCGCCCTCGCCCACACCGGCCGCCACCAGACCCTTGGCGACCCCCGTCACCTCCGTGGCGAACCCACCAGCCGACACCCGCTCCCAACGGCCCCGTTCCCCCCGCACGGAGAACACCTCGGCATGGGCCTCCTCCGTGGCCGCCCCGTACACCAGGTCACTCAGCCCGGAAAGACCCCGAGCCCACACACCAGGAGAGACACTCGGCTCGCCCATACCCACTCATCCTCTTGCCGCTCGGAAGACGGGCCCGGACGGGCCCACATCAATCAGGAGAATCGCGACCTACTGTGCCCATTTCGCCACCACACGGCAACCCGGAACCGAGAACCACACACCCGCGCCAACCCCCGCATCACCGGGTCTTGGCACGCACCGACCACACGTACGCCGAAAACGACAGAGCCGCCACCGACACCATCACCACCGACATACTCACCAACGAGGCCTCACCCGTCTCCGTCAACCCCGCCAAAGACGCCACCGAACCGCCCAGGGCGAACTGCAACGCCCCCATCAACGCCGAGGCGGTACCCGCCACCGACGTGGGCTGCCCGTCCAGAGCCGTCACCGTCGCGTTCGGCATGATGAACCCGACGCTGAACATGGTCAACGCCAACAACACCACGACCATCCACAACTGGGCCACACCCGTCAGCGCCAGCACCGCCAGCACACCCACCGACACCAACGCCGCCACCAGACCCAGCCCCAGACGCCGCAACGTCTCCACACGACCCACCAACAGGCCGTTGGTCTGCGTCCCCGCCATCATCCCCACCGAGTTGATCGCGAACAGCCACGCGTACGTCTGCGGAGAGGCGTCGAACTCCGTCTGCGACACGAACGAGAACGCCGACACGTACGTGAACAGCATCCCGAAACTCAACCCCAGCGTGAGCACCGGACCCACGAACCGCGGCTGACGCAGCAGACCCCCCACCGTCGACAGCAACTCACGCGGCCCCCGCCGACGACGGTCCTCAACGGGAAGGCTCTCCGGCAACCACAGCAGCACCAGCACGAAGCTCAACGCCGCCATCGCCGCCAACACCCAAAAACTCAACTGCCACGAACCCACCAGCAGCAACTGCGCACCCGCAAGCGGAGCCAGCATCGGGGCCAGCATCATCACCAACGCCAGGCGCGAGAAGAACCGCACCGCGTCATCGCCCTTGAACAGGTCACGCACCACCGCACGCGCGATCACCGCACCAGCGGCACCGGCCACCCCCTGCACGAACCGCAAGCCGATGAACACCGTCACGTTCGGCACGAACACACACAACACCGACGTCACCGTGAACACGGCCACGCCCACCAGCAGCGGACCACGCCGACCCACGGCGTCACTCAACGGCCCGATCACCAACTGGCCCACCGCCAGCCCCAGCATCATCGCCGTCAGCGTCAGCTGGATCCGGGCCTCGTTCGTCCCCAGCTCCCGCGCGATCTCCGGCAGCGCGGGAAGGTACATGTCGGTCGCCAACGGCCCGGTCGCCGTCAGCACGCCCAGGACCATCACCAGCAACGCCACGGCCTTACGCGTGGGCTGCCAACGCTGGATCGGGGCCGGATTCGGGGTCGTGTCCGGTCTCCTCTCAGATTCCCCCTGGTCAGGGGCCTTGGAGGGGGTGTTCGGGGACTGCACAGGCGCTCCAGTTCGAGAAAGGGGAGAGTCGGCCGGGAGAGCTCCCACCGACGGTGGACACTCCATACCAACATCCCGACCCCGTGAGTCGCCTCCTTTTTATCGCCCCGAAGACCTGTGATGTCCGTTACGACCCGGACCGTTACCTTACGAGTCGGTCCAGCAACCGTCCGACCTCACCCTCGGGGTCCTCCGTCAGTCCCCCGTGGATCGGCCCCGGCTGCACGATCGTGCTCCGAGGAGCCGTCAACCACCGGAACCGCTGGCCCGGGCGCTCACGACCGGCCGCACCGGCCTCCACACCACCACGGCACATCACCTCGACCGCCTCCAGCGCACGCCGCACACCGGCCACGTCCACCCGCGGATCCACCGCCAACAACCGCTCCTCGTCCAACGCCGAACCGGCCGCCAGGAACCGACGCTCCTGGCAGTACACGATCACCCCGGCGTTCACGCACTCACCGCGCTCCAGACGCGGCACCACCCGCAACAGCGCGTACTCGAACACCGCCCGGTCGCGGACCTCGCCCACACGACCGGTCGTCACCTCGTCGCTGTACCTCCTGGGCCCGCTCACGCCGCCACCTCCGGCAGCCACGACCGGTCGGCCACCCGGTCCAGCAGATAGCGCACGTAGGCCTCCCGCACGTCCTCAGGGGCGTCGAACCCGGGCTCGTCCACCAACCACTCGTCGGGCACCAGGCCCACCACACGGCGCAGCAGATCCTCCTCCACCAACGGGGCCAGGGCCGCGTCCGCGGCGGCCAGGTCCGGGGACGCGGCCGAGAGCACGTGGTCGGAGGCGTCGTAGGCGCGGTGGACGAACCGGTCGGCGTTGGCCCAGTTGTGGTGGAAGATCAACGTCGCACCGTGGTCGATCAGGTAGGGGTGTCCGTGCCACAGCAGCATGTTCGGGTTGCGCCAGGAGCGGTCCACGTTGCCGGTCAGGGCGTCGAACCACAGCACCCGCCCGGCGAACCCCCGGTCCACCTCGAAGGTCAGGGGGTCGAAGCCCAACGAGCCCGGCAGGAAGTCCATCCCCAGGTTGAGCCCATCGCTGGCCTTGAGCAGCTCCTGCACCTCGGGGTCGGGTTCGCTGCGGCCGATCACCGCGTCGAACTCCACCGTGACCAGCTCGGGAACGGGCAGTCCCAGGGCGCGGCCCAGCTCACCGGCGACGCCCTCGGCCACGAGCGTCTTGCGCCCCTGGCCCGCCCCGAGGAACTTGACCACGTACATCCCCAGGTCATCGGCCTCGACCAGCCCCGGGAGCGAACCTCCTTCGCGCAGCGGCAACACGTACCGCGTCGCGATCACCTTTCTCAGCACGCGGACCAGCATAGGCAGCACCCGGGGTGTACGCGTACCGCCCTTCGGAGGCACGGCGTTGAACCGGACACAGAAGCGAGGGAGCGTTTCGGCCCTACCCGCCCCCACCAGCGTCTCCCACCGGGCCTGCTAAACGACGCTGAACACGTTCCAGACACCCACAGGTCCCGCCGCGACACGCCGACCCCTTTCGGAGACGGAGGTTGGGAAGAAGGTGCGGCGTAGCCGCACGACTGTTCTTTGGTTCTGGTTTTTATAGAAAGATTCACGCACCTTTACGGCGTAGATTTTATACTGGGCAAGAGATGGGGCCCGTGTCGACACGGGCCCCACGAACACATCCCTCTCCGTCCCTGCGGACTAGAGGTTGTCCTCGGGGTCGTTCCCCCACTCACCGTCGCCCTCGCCCGGCGTCGGGATCACCGGGGTGTTCTCCCCTCCCCCGCCTTCCTCACCCTCACCCGGGCTGGCTCCCTCCCCCGGCTGGCCCTGAGGGCTCTCCTGCCCCTGCGAGGGCTGCGAGGCGGGCATCTCCGGCGGAGGAAACTGGAGCATCCACCAGTACAACAGTGACACCAGCAACAGGAGCAGCACCAGGACCAGGCCCAACCCACCGATCAGCCACCAGTTGCTCTCCCCCGCCGCCACCGCGCTGTGCCGACGCGCGGCCCAGGGCGCCCACCGCACCGAGGCCGATCCGCGCGACCCCGCCCAGTGCGGCATCACCACGGGCCCGCTCGCGGCCGCCCGCCCCGACCGGGAGGCCTCCCTCAGGAAGTACTCCGCCCCCGCACCGGAACCGTCGTGGGCCACGGCCACCCACAGCGCCGAACGCCCCTGCGTACGGGCCGCGACCACGTCGGGACTGCTCCGCACCGCCTCCACGAACAGCTTGCGCGCCTCACCGTCACCCGCTGCGCCGGAGTCGAGCACGGCGACACTCACCTGGTCCCCCGAGGCGTCCCTGCCCAGGTAGACCACGCCCAGGGAGGACTCGCGCAACCGTCCCACGAGGCGGTAGCCGCCCAGTTGACGCGGATCACCCTCGTTCAGCCCCATCGTGGGAACCGCCATGTCATCCCCCTTCCCCTCCCGCACCGTCCGTCCGCTTCGCCGCGTTGTGTACCGGACTGGCGCCCGCGGAGCGGGTAGTGTCACCACAGGTGAGTGATCTACAACCTATCCGGCTGCCCCGCGTCGGGGCTCCCTGCTAGGAAGGCGGGACATGGCAGAGACCGGAAACGGCTCCGCGCCCCACTCGGGCGCGGAGAGCGCGCCGGGGGAGCCGACCAGGCTGTTGCGCGCCGCGCTGCACGAGGTGTCCACGGTCATCGTGGGCCAGGAACGCATGGTGGAACGCTCCCTGATCGCCCTGGTCGCCCAGGGGCACTGCCTCATCGAGGGCGTCCCCGGCATCGCCAAGACCCTGGCGGTGTCCACGCTGGCCAAGGTCACGGGGGGCTCGTTCGCCCGTGTGCAGTTCACACCGGACCTGGTGCCCTCCGACATCGTCGGCACGCGCATCTACCATCCCTCCACCGAGCGGTTCGACGTGGAGTTGGGTCCGGTCTTCGCCAACTTCGTGCTCGCCGACGAGATCAACCGGGCCCCCGCGAAGGTGCAGTCGGCCCTGCTGGAGGTCATGGCCGAACGGCAGGTCTCCCTCGGCGGTACCACCTACCCCCTTCCCTCCCCCTTCATCGTCATCGCCACACAGAACCCGGTGGAGTCCGAGGGCGTGTACCCGCTGCCCGAGGCCCAGCGCGACCGGTTCCTGATGAAGGTCAACGTCGGACATCCGCGCGCCCACGAGGAGATGGAGATCCTGCGCCGGATGTCGACCACCCCGCCCACCGCGCACCAGGTGCTCGACCCCGTCACCTTGGGGGAGCTCCAGGCCGACGCCCAGCGCGTCCACGTCCACCAGCTCATCGCCGACTACGTGGTGAGGCTGGTCATGGCCACACGCGAGCCGGAGAACCACCAGATGCCGGACCTGCGCCAGGTGCTGGAGATGGGGGCCAGCCCCCGCGCCACCCTGGGCCTGGTCTCGGCCGCGCGGGCCCTGGCCCTGCTGCGCGGGCGCGACTACGTCCTGCCCGACGACGTACGGGTCCTCGCCCACGACGTCATCGCCCACCGCCTGGTGCTCACCTTCGACGCCCTGGCCGACGGGATCACCGCCGAGCAGGTGGTCGACCGCATCCTGTCGACCGTGCTGGCCCCGCGGGTGATCTGGGACGAGCCGCCCAGCGGTGAGACCGCCTCCCTCGCCTCCCCGAGGTGAGCCCGTGACCACACCCGCTCTCGGTACCGACCCCAGGCTGCGCGCCGCGCTGCGCCGCCTGGACCTGCGCATCGTGCACCGCCTGGAGGGGCTCCTGCACGGGGACCACCTCGGTCTGCGTCTGGGGCCGGGCTCGGAGGCGGCCGAGGCGCGCCTGTACCAGCCGGGCGAGGACGACGTACGCCTCATGGACTGGTCGGTCACCGCCCGCACCGACACCCCGCACGTGCGCGACCTGGTCGCCGACCGGGAGTTGGAGAGCTGGACCCTGCTGGACCTGTCGCCGAGCATGGACTTCGGTACGGGCCTGCGCTCCAAGCGCGAGGTGGCGGTCGGCGCGATGGTGGCGGCCAACCTGCTCACCCAGAAGGTGGGCGACCGGTTCGGCGCCCACTTCCTGCACCAGGGCACGGTCCGGCGCTGGCCCGCGCGTTCGGGCAAGGAGGCCCTGCTCGCGCTGCTGGCCACGGTGGCCGCGGCGCCGACCGGCGACGAGCGCGTCCCCTCCCCGCACGGGGCCACCCTGGCCGACGCCCTCGACGACCTGGTACGCGTCCGTCGCCGCCGCGGCCTGCGGGTGGTGATCTCCGACTTCCTGGACACACCCGCCTTCGGTGGCGAGGTCACCTGGGAGCGTCCGCTGCGGCAGCTGTCCTCACGCCACCAGGTGCTGGTGGTGGAGGTGATCGATCCGCGTGAACTGGACGTGCCCGAGGTGGGCGACGTGACCCTGCGCGATCCCCGCACGGGTGTGGTGCGCGACGTGCGGCTGACGCGGGCGGTACGCGAACGCTACCGCCACGCGGCCGGAGAGCAGCGCAGGGCGGTGCGTGACGCGCTGCGCCGGTGCGGAGTCCACCACCTGGTGCTACGAACGGACCGGGACTGGGTACTGGACACGGCACGGTTCGTCATGCACCAGAGGCGTACCGCACACCACCTGGCCCGCCACACACCGGGAGCGCCCCGGTGAGCGCGACGGGCCCCGCCAAGGGACCGAACGAGGGCGCGGGCGCGGACCCGCGGAAGCAGAGCCGACGTACGGGGAGACTGAGATGACCTTCACGGAACCCCAGCGCCTGTGGTGGCTGCTCCTCGTGGTCGTACTGGTCGCCGCGTACGTGTTCGCGCAGACCCGGCGACGCGAGTACACGATGCGCTTCACCAACCTGGCCCTGCTGGACCAGGTGGCGCCGCACCGGCCGGACGTGCGCAGACACGTGCCAGCGGTGTTGTTCACGTTGACGATCGGCGTGCTCATCTCCGCGATGGCCGTGCCCGCGATGCCGGTGGAGCAGCCGCGCGAGCGGGCGACGATCATGGTGGCGGTGGACGTGTCGCTGTCGATGGCGGCCAACGACATCGACCCCAACCGCCTGGAGGCGGCCAAGGAGTCGGCGCAGGGGTTCGTGGAGACGCTGCCGGACCGGTTCAACGTGGGCCTGGTGGCCTTCTCCTCGACGGCGACGGTGGTCTCCTCCCCCACCCACGACCACCGGGCGGTGCTGGGGTCGATCGAGAACCTCCAGCTGGGGCCGGGGACGGCGATCGGCGAGGGGGTGTTCGCCTCCCTGGAGGCGATCACCAGCTTCGACGAGGAGTCCCAGGAGAACCCGCCGCCCTCGGCTGTCGTGCTGCTCTCGGACGGGGAGAACACGAGCGGGCGCGCCATCTCCGAGGCCGTGGTGGCCGCCTCCGAGCAGGAGGTGCCCGTGTCCACGATCGCGTTCGGCACGGGTGCGGCGATGATCGAGATCGACGGGTACCAGGTGCCCGCCGACATCGACAAGGAGGCGCTGCGCGGTCTGGCCGCGGACACCGGCGGTCACTTCTACGAGGCGGCGAGCGAGACGGAGCTGGACGACGTCTACGAGGACATCGGATCGTCGCTGGGTACCGAGCTGGTGCACGAGGAAATCGTCACACGTTTCGTGCTGGTGGCGATCGTCCTGGCGATGGCCACCGCGGTGACGTCATTGCTGTGGTTCCAGCGGCTCCCGTGAGTCGGAGGCCATCCCACGACACCCT
Organism: Nocardiopsis halotolerans DSM 44410; assembly: GCF_000341065.1. Classification (GTDB taxonomy): domain Bacteria; phylum Actinomycetota; class Actinomycetes; order Streptosporangiales; family Streptosporangiaceae; genus Nocardiopsis; species Nocardiopsis halotolerans. Next base: position 13,428 of record NZ_ANAX01000030.1, read on the forward strand.
CATGCCCGACATTCAAGTGATATGCGACACATCCCTTTGGGTGGGGTTTACACCGTTCCTGTTACGTCCACGGGTTAGCGTTGGCATGTTTTGTCATGCCCATCCACTTGAGGACCAATGCCGAACACACCCGCAGCGCCGACGGCGTTCTGCTTCGACCTGGACGACACCCTCATCGACGATCTCGCCGCGTCGTCCACGGGGCTCCGCGCGGTTATGGAGCGGCTCGGCCACCCGGACTTCGGGGCCGCACGCAGTCTGTGGGACGTGCAGACCGAGATCTCCTTCGGTTCCTACCTGCGCGGACACCTGAACCTGGAGCAGCAGCGCCGTGAGCGCATCCGTGCCCTGGCCGTCCAGGCCGGTCACGCCGACATCGCCGACCAGCACTGCGACGACCTGTACAGGCTCTACCTGGACGCCCACCGCTCCGCGTGGCAGCTCTTCCCCGACACGATCCCCGCGCTCAACGCCCTGGCCTCGGCGGGGTACCGCCTGGCCCTGGTCACCAACGGGATCGAGTCCCTCCAGCACGCCAAGTTGCAGGCGCTGGAGCTGACCCCCTACTTCCACGCCGTGGTGTGCGCCGACACCGTCGGAACGGGCAAGCCCGACCCGCGCATCTTCCACACGGCCGCCCAGCGCATGGGTGTGGACCCCGCCGCCTGCTGGCACGTTGGCGACCAGATCCAGGCCGACGGCGTGGGAGCCGTGGCCGCGCGCATGCGTCCGGTCATGATGGACCGCCGGGGCCACCAGCACTTCGAGTCGGTGACCACCGTCACCAACCTGGACGACCTGCTGCGTCTGGTCGGCCTGCCCAGCGCGGCCCCCGCCGCCGGATCGCTGTGACCACCGCCTCCCCGGGCACACCGGGGCGGCGCGTCACCGCTCACCTGGTCATGCCGGGGGCTTCCAGCGTGCCCGGTGCGCGTGTGCTGTTCGGACAGGACCCCGCCGACGTGGTCCGCCGCCACGTCGGCCTGGCCCCCGACACCCCGCTGCGCCCGCTGGACGTGCTCACCGAGCTGTCACACGCCCCCGACGGCACCTCGCTGCACATCGACCGCGTGGTGTTCGCCGAGGCAGGGGCGGAGGCGGCCTGGCCATCGGTCGGCGGGGGCGGGCTCGTGCCCTCCCCCGCCGACCTGGCTGACGAGGAGACCGTGCCCGAGGGCGGGCCGCCCCGGCTGCGCCGGTTCGCCTCCTACGGGATCGTCACCGACCCGGACGGGCGCGTCCTGCTGAGCCTGATCGCCGACGGCTTCCCCGCCGCGGGGACCTGGCACCTGCCGGGCGGCGGCGTGGACGCGGGGGAGGACGTGCGGTCCGCGCTGCGGCGCGAGGTCGTGGAGGAGACCGGCCAGGACGGTCGGATCGGCGACCTGATCACCGTCTCCAGCCACCGGCGGGAGCGGTCCGGTGGGCACGACATCTACGCGGTGTGGGTGTTCTTCCGCGTCCTGGTCCCCGACCCGGGCCCGGCCCGGGTGCTGGAGGAGAACGGTTCGACCGCGGACTGCGGCTGGTTCACCCTTGAGGAGGTGGCCGGGCTGCGGCTGTCCACGACGGCCAGGCAGGGGATGGCCCACCTGCTCGGAGACGCCTAGGGAGTGTTCTCCTGGATGCTTTTCGCCCCTGTCGGCGGAGCCGACGCACCGCGAGCGGCCCTCGCCCCTGCTGCGCACTGCCTCGCGGGCTCGGCGGCATCGCACAGCGGGGGCGCGTGCACGGAACGATCCAAAGAACACGACCCGGCCGCTCGGGCGCCGCGGGGTTCCCGCTTCGGGGAGCTCCCGCACCGGGCGCGGGTACTCCCGTCGTCGGGGTGACGGGGAGGGTGGCGGCCGGGCGAGGCCCCGGGCGCACACCGCTCATCAGAAGCGCAGTGCGAACCGCTCCCGCAGCCACCACAGCCCGGCACCCACGGCCAGGACCACCATGCCGGTGATGACGGTGGGCAGCGGCAGGCTGCACGCCAGGACCACGCACCCGGCCAACCCGGTCAGCGGCACCGGCAGCGGCGGACGGGGTTCGTCGGGGC
>NZ_ANAX01000030.1:15478-22353 GCF_000341065.1 Nocardiopsis halotolerans DSM 44410
GCCGAGGCGTTGGTGATGGCGTAGTACACCAGGACGCCGAAGGCGGAGAAGGCGATCGAGCCACGCAGGTCGGTGACCAGGACCAGGCCGATGACGACGGCGGCGACCAGCATCTCGGCGTGGTGGGGCACGCCGTAGCGTTCGTGGACCGCGGCCAGGGACCGGGGCAGGTGCCCGTCCGCGGCCATCGCGGCGGTGGTGCGCGAGACACCCAGCACGAGGGAGAGCAGGGCGCCCAGGCTGGCCACCGCGGCACCGGCGACCACGGCCGGGGCCAGCCAGTCGAACCCGGCGACCCGTACGGCGTCGACCATCGGGGTGTCGGTGGTGGACAGGCGCTCGCGGCCCAGCACGATCAGCAGGCCGGTGCCGACGACCAGATACAGCAGCAGCACGCCGCCCAGGGCCAGGTTGACGGCACGGGGGATGGTGCTCCCGGGATCGCGGACCTCACCGCCCAGGGTGGCCACGCGCGCGTACCCGGCGAAGGCGAAGAAGACCATCCCGGCGGCGCCGAGCACACCGAAGGACCCCGGCCAGGGCCCCAGCCCCTCCACCTCGGCGACGGCGGCCAGGCACCCGCTGAGGGCCATCGTCACGGTCACGGCGGCCAGGACCGCCAGGACGCAGACGAGCAGGATCTTGATCACCAGTGTGGAGCGACGCACCCCGCGGTAGTTGAGCGCGGTGATACCGATCACCACGGCCACGGCCGCGGGCCTCTCCCAGCCCGGGAGGAGGTAGGCGGCGAAGGTCAGCGCCATGGCGGCGCAGGAGGCGGTCTTGCCGACGACGAAGGACCAGCCCGCCAGGTATCCCCACAGTTCACCCAGGCGTTCGCGCCCGTACACGTAGGCACCGCCGGACTCGGGGTGGCGTGCGGCGAGCCTGGCCGAGGAGACGGCGTTGCAGTAGGCGACGGCCCCCGCGATGAGGATGGCCACGGGCAGCCAGGCACCCGCGCCGAGCGCGGCCGGGGCGAAGACGGTGAACACCCCTGCGCCGAGCATCGCACCCGCGCCGATGGCGACGGCGTCGACGGTGCCCAGGACGCGGGCGGGTCCGGTCTGTGGTCCGGAGGAGGAGGTGGTCAACGGGTCTCCCTTGCGTGAGTACTCCCGGCTCCCGCCGGGCGGCAGCGCTCCCTTCCCCGGACGCCTCCGGCAAAAGCACAGCGGTACCTCGGGACGTGACGGCGGGACCTCGTGTGCCCGGCTGGCGCATCCTCCCCCGTCGCGGCCCTGGTCGGACACGGCGGCGTTCCGGCCCCTCCTGGGCCGGGACACCCCCCCGGCACCGGGGCGAAGGTCGTGTCCGACTTCCGAGTGTGCACGATCCCGGTGACCACCGGGCGCAAACGGCCCATGGCGAACATGGCCGGTTCCGGTCCACCAGGTGTCGGCGCGGCCACATCTGTCCGCGAAACCCCGACAACGACGGATACGGACATGGGGAGATCCGGTGCGGGGCGGCCCCGCGTCCCTCACCGTCCACGCCGGGCTGACCGGCTCGGAGTGACGGTCCCGGGCCCGGTCCTCGGGGACGGAGGCCGACCGTTGGGGGTGCTGGCCCGGACCCGTGCGCGACGCCCCCGTCGTGATGTGGCGGAGACGCGGCGTGGCCGTGGACGTTCACGGGCCCGGACCGGTGCCGGTCCGGGCCCGCGCCCGTGTTCCCCCGCCGCCACCCGTGGGGCGCGCCGCGGGGGCCGCCACCGGCTCAGGTGGGGCGCCACGGGGAGCCGGCGTTGTCGTTGATGTCCTCGGCGGCGACCTGACGGAGCTGGCGCGAGAGGTCGGACAGGGCGCGCGAGACCGCGAGCTCCTCCCCGATCTCGGGAACGTCCAGGTCCGTGGGATGCTTGCGGGCCATCCCGTGTCCGCGCAGCGCCGTCCCGTCGTCGGCGACCAGACCCACCTCGGCCCAGGTGCGCGCACTGTCGCCCTCGCTCTCCTCGGCGACCACGACGTCGACGTTCCAGCGCTTCATCGTGTGCATGGCCTCAGCCCCCTCCGCGTTCGCGCCCGTACCGCCGGGCGGGTGTTCGATGTGCGCGTCCGGCCCCGGGTAGACCAGATCGTCGTGGCCCCGCTCGGCGTCGTGCCAGTGCACCTGGTACGGGGGCGATCCGTCGCTCCCCCTGACCTCGGTGACGTCGCCCGTCCGGCGGTGGGTGTCGTCACGTGGGCTCTCGACGACCAGCCGGTCTCCTACCTGTGCTCGCATGGGTTCCCCCACAAACGTCGGATACCTCCATCTTCGGCACTCCGCGGTTCACGGGTGGGAGGGTTGACCCTTTTGTTGACGCGGTAAGGGAAGGTTTTTGCCAGGTACGCCGCCCGGCCGGGCCCCTGGTAGCGTCACGGCGTGGCCCAGCACTACTTCGACTCCGATCCGGGCGCCGCCAGCCGCCCCTCCACCGCCGACCTGGTCCTACCGGACCTGCACCTGCGGCTGCACACCGACCGGGGTGTGTTCTCCCCCGACAAGGTCGACCTCGGCACCCGGGTGCTGCTGGAGACGGTCCCGGCGCCGCCCGCCGACGGGCACCTGCTCGATCTGGGCTGCGGCTACGGACCCATCTCCCTGACCATGGCCTCGCGCGCGCCCGGCGCGCGGGTGGTGGGCGTGGACGTCAACGCCCGGGCCGTGGGGCTGGCGCGGCGCAACGCCGCCGAGCACCGGCTGGACAACGCGCGGTTCGCGGTGGTGGAGGCGGGGGGCGAACCGGCCCCCGACCAGGGCGCCGGGGACGGAGCTCCCAGCGCCCGGGACCTGCTCGGCCCCTTCGACGCGGTGTGGTCCAACCCGCCCATCCGGGTCGGCAAGGAGGTCCTGCACGCGATGCTGCGCACCTGGCTGGGGCGGCTCGCCCCCGAGGGCGTCGCCCACCTGGTGGTGCAGCGCCACCTGGGCGCGGACTCGCTCCAGAAGTGGCTGGACACCCAGGGGCTGCCCGCCGAACGCGTGGCCTCCCGGGCGGGGTTCCGGGTGCTCGCCGTGCGGCGTTCCCTGCCTTGAGACGGCTTTTGCCATGATGTGTCCGGGGTCATGCGTGCACCCACGCACAGTGACCTGTACTCTGTGGCGAACAGACGACCTCCGGGAACAGCCCGGGAACACCCGCCGAGGAACACACCGCAGTTGAGCACGCAGTTGCGTCCCACGGACGTCAAACGCCTGAACCGCCAGTGGCGCAGGCGCACCGAGGGGCGGCTCGCCCTTCTCGTCGAATCGGTCACTCAGCCCTACAACCTGGGCTCGATCCTGCGCACCGCTGCGACCTTCGGTGTCGACCGTCTCTGGCTCACCGGCAACAGCGCCGATCCCAACGACCCCAAGGTCGGCAAGACCGCCCTGGGCACCGCCGCGAAGGTGGACTCCACCCGGACGGCCTCCACCGCCGACGCCCTGGCCGCCGCGCGCGCCGACGGGTACAAGGTGGTCGCGGTCGAGCTGGCCTCCGGAGCGCTCCCCCTGCACGCGGCACCCCTGGAACCCGACGTGTGCCTGGCCGTGGGCGCCGAGGACCACGGCTGCTCCCCCGCCCTGCTGGCGGGCGCGGACGCCGTCACCTACGTCCCGCAGATCGGACGGGTGGGATCGCTCAACGTGGCCGTGGCCACCGCGATCGCGCTCGCCGAGGCCCGCCGTCGCGAGTGGGCCGCCCTCGGCGGCGAGGCCGACGCCCCCGCCGGAAACTGAGCATCCGGGAACATTTCCCCGGAGTCGTTCGTCCTTATCCGCAGTGGACACCAGTCACACACGACGCGCCAAGGCGCAGAGAGAGGAACAGTGGACCCGTCCCGAAGTACCGGCAGCATCTTGAACAGATGCTGTGACACAGACGACGAGCCCCCTTCTCCGAAGGGTGCGCACCTTCGTAGGGATCCGTCCCCGAAGCGGAACCAGGTGGTGCGTGCCCGATGACGAGCACCATCCTCAGCATTGCCTTCGGGATCCTGGTGGTCTTCCTGATCACCGTGGCGACGGGCTACTTCGTCGCCCAGGAGTTCGGCTACATGGCCGTGGACCGCTCGCGCCTGCGGGCGAGGGCAGCGGCCGGTGACGCCGGGGCCAAACGGGCCCTGGAGGTCACGAACCGGACCTCCTTCATGCTTTCCGGTGCCCAGCTGGGCATCACCGTGACCGCCCTGCTGGTGGGTTACGTGGCCGAGCCCATGATCGGTGAGGGCGTCGGCGAACTCCTCGGCCTGGCCGGAGTCCCCGCGGGGACGGGCGTGGCCGTGGGAACCGTTCTGGCCCTGTTGTTCTCCACCGTCGTGCAGATGGTCTTCGGAGAGCTCTTCCCCAAGAACCTGGCCATCGCCCGGCCCGAACCGGTCGCGCGCTGGCTGGCACTGTCCACGCGGGGCTACCTGCGGATCTTCGGCCCCGTCATCTGGCTGTTCGACCAGGCGGCGATCCTGCTGCTGAAGGCGGTGCGGATCGAGCCGGTGGAGGACGTCCAGCACGCGGCGACCGCCCGCGACCTGGAGAGCATCATCGCCGAGTCCAAGGCCAGCGGGGACCTTCCCCCGGAGCTGTCCACCCTGCTGGACCGCACCCTGGACTTCCACGAGCGCACCACCGGGCACGCGATGATCCCGCGTCCCGAGGTGGCCACCGTGGAGGAGGGCGACCCGGTCAGCCGGGTCGTGGAACTCATGGCCTCCGACCACTCGCGCTTCCCGGTCCTGGGCGACGGCGTGGACGACATCGTCGGCGTCATCTGCCTGCGCGACGTGCTCGCGCTGGGAGACCGCGACCTGAGCACCACCAAGGTCCGCGAGGTGGTCAGGCGGACGGCGATGCTCCCCGCGTCGCTGCCGCTGCCGGTGGCCCTGGACCAGCTGCGCGAGGCGGGCGAGGAGTTCGCCTGCGTCGTGGACGAGTACGGCGGTCTGGCCGGGGTCATCACGACCGAGGACCTGGCCGAGGAGCTGGTCGGCGAGATCGCCGACGAGCACAGCCCCGAGGAGAAGTCGCCCGCCTACCTGGAGGGCGAGGGCTCCTACCTGGTTCCCGGCGCGCTGCACATCGACGAGGTCGAGCGCCTGATCGGACACGACCTGCCCTCGGGTGACTACGAGACCGTGGGCGGCCTGGTCGTGCACGAGCTGCACCGGCTCCCCGAGACCGGGGACACGGTCTCCGTCGTGTTGCCCCGCCCGGCCAGCGCGCACGACGACGACCCCGACATGGGGTTGACGATGGTCGTCAACGCGGTACAGCGGCACATCCCGCACACCGTGGAGCTGCGGTTGCGTGAGATGGCCGAGAACGAGACGAAGGAGGCGTCGGCGTGAGCGACATGCCCGTGTGGTTGGCGCTGGTGCTGACCGTCGTGATCATCGCGCTGAGCGCCTTCTTCGTGGCGGGGGGGTTTGCCCCGGTGGCGGCGCGCCGCTACCGGCTGGAGGAGGCCGCCGAGAGCAGCTTCTCGGCGCGGGCCGCGGTCCGGAGCGCACGCGACCTGTCGCTGCTGCTGGCCGGTTCGCAGCTGGGGATCACCCTGTGCGCGCTGGCGCTGGGCGCGATCTCCAAGCCCGCCGTCCACCACCTGCTGGAGCCCCTGTTCGGGGCCCTGCCCGAGGCGGTCGGGTACGTGGTCTCGTTCGTGCTGTCGCTGGTCGTGGTGACCTTCCTGCACCTGGTGGTGGGTGAGATGGCGCCCAAGTCCTGGGCGATCTCGCACCCGGAGAGGTCGGCGATCCTGCTGGCCGTGCCGATGCGGGCGTTCATGTGGTTCACCCGGCCGCTCCTTCTGACGCTCAACGGTATGGCCAACTGGTGCCTGCACCGTGTCGGTGTCGAGGCGGTGGACGAGATGTCCTCCGGGCACGGCCCCGATGACGTGCGCGAGCTGGTGGAACATTCGGCCAAGGCCGGTGCGCTGGACCCCGAGCGCCGTGACCAGCTGGCCACCGCGTTGGAGGTCAACTCCCGTCCGCTGGACGAGATCGTCACCCGGCGTGAGGAGATCGCGTCGGTGTCCCCGGACTCGGGGGTGGAGGAGATCAAGCGGGTGGCCCGGGAGTCCACGCATCTGCGGCTGGTGGTGATGGACGGGGGCGAGCCCGTCGGCGTGCTGCACGTGCGTGAGGCGCTGACGAGCCCGGAGGGGACCACCGCGGCCGACCTGATGCGTCCGGTGCTCACCCTGCCCTCGGAGACGCCGATGTACGCGGCGATGGGCATCATGCGCGAGAGCCGCAGCCACCTGTCCCTGGTGGAGGCGGACGGCGAGGTGATCGGCCTGGTCACCCTCCAGGACATCCTGGACCGTCTGCTGCTGTTGGACACCGCCGCCTGAGGCGGTGCNCGGTGGGGGCCGTGGGAAGGATCTGATCCTTCCCACGGCCCCCTCGTCGTTGGGACGCCCGGACCGGCTCGGTCCCTTCCCTGGCCGTCCGGGAGAGTACTGTGCCTGTGAGAAAGCCCCGGACGGCGAGGGCACCGACGGATTCTTCGGGGACGTCGCCGCGGCGACCGAACCGGTCCTGAGTCGAGACGACTCCGGACGAGTCGCACGGACGCCCCCGGACCGCCCCCCAGGCCCCTGGCGAGTCTCACCTTGACCGTCACCCCTCAACAACGAGCGGAGACCCACGTTGGCCCCCCAGGACCCCCCGTCCGCGCCGCATGACGAGCCCCCGACGGAGCACACGCCCGACCGGCTCTCCGTGCTGCTTGGCAACGCCACCCTGCTCGGCATCGGCTACATGCTGACGCGCCGTCCACGGCTGGCGGCCGTGTCGCTGNCGCCCTGCTCTCGCTCGTCGCCCTCTATCCGCACGTTCTGGCGTGGAGGTTGCTGCTTCCGGTCTGGTGGGCGGCCGTTCTCCTCCACACCTGGCGGGTGGGGGCCCCGG
>NZ_ANAX01000031.1 GCF_000341065.1 Nocardiopsis halotolerans DSM 44410
CGTCATCGTCGCCTGCCTGGTACCCCTCCTGTTCGCCTGGGTCCGCTTCGACGCCTGGATCATCGTGCGCGACGCCGAGGCCGCGCACGCCGACGGCGACTGCGATCGTGCGGTGGCCTCGTCGCGGTGGCTCGGCGTGCCCCACAGCCTCACCTACGGCTCGGTGACGGCGCGCGGCGAACAGGGGCGCGAGGCATGCGAGCTGCTGATCGCCGCTCTCGACACCCTGGGCCGGGCGACGGCGGCCGAGCGGCTCCCCCCCNCGCCACGTACATGGACCACCCCGGGGCCCTGTGGGACGGTGCCGGCCCGGAGCGCGCCACGACCCTGTTCGAGGAGATCGTGGACAGCGACGACCTGGTGATGCACGGCGACGAACTGGATCTGGCCCCGGTGGAGGACGCCTTCGCGCAACTGTCCACGACGCTCCGGGACACACCCGGCCAGAGCGAACACGTGAGAGCTGTCGTGGAGACCTTCCTCGCCGACCTCGCCGAGGCTCCCTCCTGCAACGCCAAGGAGGTCGACGCCTGGCTGTTCGAACAGACCTGGGAGGAGCCGGAGCTGTCCGAACCGCTGGCGTCGGAGGCCGACCAGGTTCCGGTACGGATGATGCGCTGCGCGAACGTCCTCAACACGACCGAGATGGACACGGCGGGGCCGGCCTACCAGGAATTCCTGGCGGCCTACCCCGAGCACGAGTTGGCGGACGAGGCCGCAGAGAACCTGATCTCCGACGTCGGGTACTGCGGGTACCCGGCCGCCTATCCCGCGGCTCCCGCCTACGGGGGCGACGGCCCGCACGCGGTGCGGATGCTCGGGATGGACCCCGACGAGTACGGCTTCCCTGACTCCTGGCAGACCGTGGACGTCGACGACACGGTCCTGGTGGTCTGCGTCGAGGGGCCCGAACGGGGCAGCCTCCAGCAGACCTGTTACTACGAGCCGGGCGCGGATCAGATGTTGGGCGGAGCCGCGGAGGTCGACTTCTACGCCACCGAGTTCACGGTCAGGGCGTACGAGCTCAGGACCGGCGAACTGGTGGAGGACTACAGCGAGGAGATCGGCGACCCGTGTCCCGCGACGCTCGAGTACGACTCCCACTCCTTCATCGACAGGGTGCCGGGCTCGTACGACTCCGACTACTCGGACGCGGACGTCCGATCGATCTTCGACCGACTCATGGACTGACCCGCGCCCCTGACACGCGAAGGGCTCCGGCCGCGGACCCGCCAGGAACGNGAGCCCCGAGGAGGTGGTCGTGCGTCGGCGGGGTTCTGGAGGATCCGAAGGTTCCCGCCTCTGAGGACGCACGGACACGGGCCAAAGCGAAGCGGAGGCCCGAAGAGGTACGGCTAGGCGGCCTTGGCCGTCAGCTTCACCTCGATGTTGCCGCGGGTGGCGCGGGAGTAGGGGCACATCTGGTGGGCGCCCTCGACCAGCTCCTCGGCCTTGGCCTGGTCCACACCCGGGATGGTGACGGTGAGCTCGACGGCGATGTCCATGCCCGACTCGGACTTGCCGAGGCTGACCTGGGCGTCGACCGTGGAGTTGTCGATGGTGAGCTTCTCCTTGCGGGCGACCGCCTTCAGGGCGCCGTGGAAGCAGGCGCCGTAGCCGACGGCGAAGAGCTGCTCGGGGTTGGTGCCCGGGCCGTCGTCACCGCCCTGGGCCTTGGGCACGGACAGGTCGACCTCAAGGCGACGGTCGTCGGTCCTGCCGCTCCCCTTACGTCCCTCGCCGGTGACGGTGGCGTTGGCGGTGTAGATCACGTCGTAGGCCATGGTTACCTCTCTCGTTTGCGACCCGTGGTCGATGTGGTGGTCCGGGGGAAGGACGACGGTCCGCTCAGCACCCGGCGTGCCTGCGGGCCGCGGTCTCCACCGAACGCGTGAGTTGGCCGAGCGCCTCCCGCAGCTCCTCGACCCGTTCCGGGGGCAGGTCGGCCGCGCACAGCACGCGGCCGGGGACCTCCTCGGCACGTGCGCGCAGGGCCTCGCCCTCGGTGGTGGCCGAGACCTCGACGACGCGCTCGTCGGTGGAACTGCGCGCGCGGGTCAGGAGTCCGACACCCTCCAGGCGGCGCAGCAGCGGCGAGAGCGTGCCCGAGTCCAGGTGCAGGGCGTGGCTGAGCTCCTTGACGGTGAGTGTTCCGCGTTCCCAGAGCGCGAGCATGACCAGGTACTGCGGATAGGTCAGCCCCAGGTCGCCCAACAGCTCCCGGTACAGCCCGGTCATGGCTCGGGACGCCGCGTAGAGGGAGAAGCACAGCTGGTTGTCCAGGGCGAGGGGGTTGTCCCCTTCCGCTTCGGCCACGGTGTTCCCTCCTTTCGCGTGCGGGACCGTCGGTCGGGCACCACCGTAGCAAATTTCGATTGGGTGCAACATGATCGCACCCAATTTTTTGACGTGCCGCGAACAGGCCGGTGCCCGCGCCCGGACCGGACGCGGGCACCGCGGTGTCACAGGAAGCGCACACCCTGCGCCAGCGGCAGCTCGCCGCCGTAGTTGACCGTGTTGGTCGCCCGACGCATGTAGGCCTTCCAGGAGTCCGACCCCGACTCACGGCCGCCGCCGGTGTCCTTCTCCCCGCCGAAGGCACCTCCGATCTCCGCTCCGGAGGTACCGATGTTGACGTTGACGATCCCGCAGTCCGCACCGGCCGCGGACAGGAACCGCTCGGCCTCGGCCTGGTCCTGGGTGAAGATCGCCGACGACAAACCCTGGGGCACGCCGTTGTGCAGCTCCACCGCCTCCTCCAGCGTGCGATAGGACATCACGTACAGGATCGGCGCGAAGGTCTCCTCACGCACCACCTCGGTCTGACCGGGCATACGCACGACCGCGGGTTCGACGTAGTAGGCGTCCCCGGCCTCCTCCGCCAGGCGCCGCCCACCACCGACCAGCACCTCGCCGCCGTCGGCCCCGGCCCGCTCCAGGGCCGAGCGCATGGCGGTGTACCCGCGCTCCCCCACCAGCGGACCCACCAGGGTGGACTCCTCGAACGGGTCACCGATCCGGTCACGCAACTGCTTGTAGGCGTCCACCACGCGCCGGGCGACCTCCTCGACCACGTCCTCGTGCACGATGAGGCGCCGCAGCGTCGTGCAGCGCTGGCCCGCGGTGCCGGCGGCCGAGAAGACGCTGCCGCGCACCACCAGGTCCAGGTCGGCGGACGGGGCGACCACGGCCGCGTTGTTGCCACCCAGTTCCAGCAGGTAGCGGCCCATACGCGCGGCCACCCTCGGCGCGACCGCGCGACCCATCGCGGTCGACCCGGTCGCCGACAACAGGGCCACCCGGCGGTCCTCCACCAGGGCCTCGCCGACCTCCCGGCCGCCCAGCACCACCCGGTGCACGTCCGCGGGCGCGCCGACGTCGGCCGCGGCACGCATGAGCAGACCGTGGCAGGCCAGCGCGGTGAGCGGGGTCAGCTCCGAGGGTTTCCACACCACCGTGTCACCGCACACCAGGGCCACACACGTGTTCCACGACCACACCGCCACCGGGAAGTTGAACGCGGTGATCACGCCGACCACGCCCAGCGGGTGCCAGGTCTCCATGAGTCGGTGTCCGGGCCGCTCGGAGGGCATGGTGCGCCCGTACAGCTGCCGCGACAGGCCCACGGCCAGGTCGCAGATGTCGATCATCTCCTGGACCTCGCCGAGGGCCTCGGAGCGGATCTTGCCCGCCTCGATGGTCACCAGCTCGGCCAGGTCGTCCTTGTGCTCGCGCAACAGCGCGCCGAGCCGGTGGACGAGCTGCCCGCGCACGGGCGCGGGCGTGTCACGCCAGGCGGAGGTGAAGGCGCCGTGGGCCGCGGTGACGGCCCCGTCGACGGAGGCGGTGTCGTCGTGGTCGAGGGGGAAGAGCTCCTGCCCGGTGATGGGCGTCCTCGCCGCGCCGGCGGCCCCGGCCGTCTCACGCGGCCGGTCGACGCGGCACCGGTCCAGGGCGGTCCGCGCGCGCTCGGCGAGGGCCGCGGTGTCGGGGAGGGCGGAAGTGCTCATGGGCTTCTCTCTCCGTTGAGAGGATCGAGTGGTCACTACACACCCTGCCAAGTCCGACCCCGCCGGTCCACCCCCGACGTCTCGTCCGCCGCGGTGCCGGACGCCCTCCACCACGGGCGGATCCGGCCGGCGTTAGACTCGGCTGGCCCCTCCCCCACCGGGGAACCAACGCCCCTAGGACAGACAGCGACTTCGTGCACCACCACACCACCTTCGAAGAGGACCTCGCCGATCACCCCGATGTCGGCCTGATCCTGTCCCGTTCCGGTTTCGACGCCGCCGAACCCCTGTTCGGCACCGACCTGCGGGCGAGCGCCGACCCCGCCCAGGCACGCGAGACGGTCGTCGCGCACGCCTCCCGGCTGTGGACGGAGGCCGCCCGCGACGGCGTCGACGACCGCCCCCTGTACTGGGCGCGGCTGGCGCTGTCCGCCCAGCTGCGCTCCTGGAACCCCGACTTCCCCCTGTCCGACGCCGAACGCGGCGAACTGCTGCACCTGTTGGAGATCGGCTCGCGGGGCATCACCAAACTCGACTTCCCGCCGGGCGATCGGTGGATCCGTATGGTCGTGACCGGTTTCGACCCCTTCGGGCTGGCGGACGACCCGGAGTGCTCCAACCCCTCGGGCGCGGCGGCGCTGGACCTGAACGGGTGGACCTTCCCCGTGGGCGGGCGTACGGCAGTGGTGCGCACCGCCGTGTTCCCGGTCCGCTGGGCGGACTTCGACGACGGGCTGGTGGAGGAGGCGCTGGCGGAGCAGCACGAGAGCGCGGACGCGGTCATCACGCTCAGCCGGGGACGGCCGGGCCGTTTCGACCTGGAGGAGTGGAACGGCCTCTGGCGCGGCGGAGGCAGGGACAACCTGGACGTGTCGCGTACGGGCCGGGCCCCGGTACCGGGGCCCGACGCCCCGGAGTGGACGCGCTCCTCGCTTCCCCACGAGCGGATCCTGGCGGCGACGGAGGACGGCCCCTACCCCGTGGTGGTCAACACCGAGGTGGCCGAGGTCCCGTCGGGCGGCGGTGAGACGGTGGTGCGCCCCGACGGCCCCACCCCGGGATCGGCGTCGCGGCGCGGAGGCGGCGGGGGCTACCTGTCCAACGAGATCGCCTACCGCAACACGCTGTTGCGGGACCGTTCGGGGCGCCAGATCCCCGCCGGGCACGTACACCTGCCCCGGGTCGATGACCTGGGTGAGAACGCGGTGGTCCTCACCCAGGTCCGGAAGATCGTGGCCGCGGTGGCCGCAGCCTGCCGTCAGTGAGTTGACCGGAGACGCGGCCGGTGCGACTGGAGCGCCCCGACCTGCGCTGATCTTGTACCCATGGCGAGGCTCGACGCTCCGACCTCGCCATGAGTGCGGGAACGACGAACCAGATGGACCTTCCCGGTCACCGCACCATGCGGCACCCCCTGGGGTCCTCCCCGCGCGGGCGTCCCGCGGCGGGTTCCCGCGGACGTGGGAACCGCCCCCACAAGGGGGGGCGGACCCGTCCGACGATGGGGGCCGTCAGTAGGAGGAGGAACTCCCCAGGACGGAGAGGAAGCCCATCGCCCCGTAGACGAAGAACAGCACCAACCAGATGGCGATCCCGGCGCCGAAGAGGATCCAGGAGATGAGGGTGCAGGTCCTGGCGGACTTGGGGTTGGTGTTGACCTGGGTGACGGCGACGATCGCCAGGACCAGGCCCACGATCGCCAGCGTCCAGCACCCGCACAGGCCGAGGATGTTGGCGATGAGCGCACCGATCGCCGCGCCCTGACTGGCGGGCTTGGGCGGCTGGGGGCCCGGGCCGCCGTACATTCCGCCCGGGGGTGGGGGCGGGTATCCCCCTCCCGGGGGCGGCGGATAGCCGCCACCGGGAGGAGGCGGGTAACCACCCCCCGGCGGAGGCGGGTAACCGCCGCTGCCACCGTCTGGGGGAAGATATCCACCGGTTCCGGGACCGTAACTCAATGCAATGCCTTTCGGGGATGTCCGAGCGAGCGCCCTGCCGGGATGAGACGCACCCTACAGCTTCCGGGTTCGCGTGGTTTCCCCCTCTTCGTTCCCGTCGAACACCCCGAGTGGCGTGTCCGTTGCGAGGCGAAGCGACCGCAGGTGGAGGGCTCGGATATGGTCCCCCTCGTGGCTGTCACCTCACTACGACGAAAACTCTCCGTCAGCGCCGTCCTGGCCCTGCTGCTGTTGTCCGGCTGCCATACCGTGGAGGAGCAGCCACCCCACGCGGAGGCCCTCCGTACCCCGCCCGAGGACGTACCGGGGATGCGGGCACGGACCATGGCGGTGACCACCGAGCACAGCGTGGTGAGCTACCGCTTCCCCCTCCTGGGCGGCGGACACCCGCTGACGGTGGAGACCCGTACGGCCATGGCCGCGCGCCAGACCGCCTTCCTGGAGAGGCTCTCCGGGGAGGGAACGCCCGAACTGCACCAGGACGCGACCATCCTGGCCGCCTCCCCCGAGGTGGTGGGGGTACGGCTGACCGCGACCACCTCCTCCGGCGGCGAGGAGACCTTCGAGGCCCGCACCCTGTGGTACGACGACGAGAGCGGGCAGATCCTGCCCTGGACGTCGCTGTTTCGCGACGAGAAGGCGATCGAACAGGCCCACCTGGCCCTCGCCGAGGTCCTGGAGGAGGGGTACGGCATGCCCGGCCGGCAGCTGCCCGGAATCGTCGGCGAGGTCGCCGGGGGAGACCGGAAGGCGCCGGGGAACGACACCGAGAACGCCGCCGCGTCCCCGAGCGCGGACACGGCCCCGTCCGGGGACGGGGAACCCGAACCGCTCGGCCTGTCCGACCCCGAACGGGCCCGGGAGGCGGCCCAACGCTGGACCGGTTCGCCCCTGGAGGACCTGGCCTTCAGCACGGCGGGCGGCCTGGCCGTACGGATGGACCCATCCCAGGTGCCCGGATCGGGCCGCACCGACGAGGTACTCCTGCCGGTGAGCGCTGCGGACACCGAGGACCTGCTGTCCGGACTGGGCTACCGGGCCCGGGAGGCGGCCCTGAACGACGGCGGCCTCGACGACGACCTCCCCCTGGGAGAACCGGGGGACGGCCTGAGCGACCAGGGGCGCACCCTGGACTGCCAGCGGCTCAGGTGCGTGGCCCTGACCTTCGACGACGGGCCCGGCGAACACACCGACGAACTCCTGGACACCCTGGAGGAGTACGACGCCCGCGCCACCTTCTACGTGCTGGGCTCGCTCGTGGACGACTTCCCCGCCCTGATGGAGCGCATGGCCGAGGAGGGACACGAGGTGGGCAACCACACCTGGAAGCACGGCGACCTGGCGGAGATGTCGGGCGAGGAGATCGAGGAGGACATCGGGCGCACCAACGAGGCCGTGCGGGAGGTGACCGGCTCCGACCCGCCGACCATCCGGCCGCCCTACGGGTCGCTGGACGAGACGGTGCGCGAGACGGTGGACCAGCCCCTCATCCTGTGGGACGTGGACACACTGGACTGGAAGAACCGCGACACCGGTGCCGTCAGCTCCTACGCGCTGGAACACACCGTGCCGGGCAGCGTGGTGCTCTTCCACGATATCCACGAGAGCTCGGTGAAGGCGGTCCCCGACGTCCTGGCGGGTCTGCACCGGCGGGGCTACCACTTCGTCACGGTCACCGACGTCTTCCCGGCCCAGGTGTTGGAGCCGGGCGGGGTCTACACCGACGCCCGACTCTCCTGACCGTCACAGGAGCCTGCGCAGCAGCTTCTCCTTCATGTCGGTGATGGGCGCGTAGGCGACCCTCATGGTGTCCATGAACAGCGACTTGTCCAGCACCGACTTGGTGTGCGAGAAGGTCTCGACCGAGGCGGCGGAGTGGTAGGCGCCCATACCGCTCTCCCCCACACCGCCGAAGGGCAGGTCGGGAACGGCCAGGTGCGCCATGGGCAGGCCGAAGGCCAGGCCGCCCGAGGAGGTCTCGGTGGTCAGGCGGCGCTTGGTCTCCTCCGAGTCGGTGAACCCGTACAGCGCCAGGGGTTTGTCGCGCTCGTTGACGAAGGCGATGGCCGCGTCCAGGTCCGGTACCCGCAGGACGGGCAGGATCGGACCGAAGATCTCCTCGGCCATCACCGGGGAGTCGGGGTCCACGTCGGCCAGGACCGTGGGGGCGAGGTAACGCTGGTCGGCGTCGTGCTGGCCGCCGGTGACCACGGTGCCGCTCTCCAGCAGGGCGGTGAGCCGGGCGAAGTGGCGCTCGTTGACGATGCGCCCGTAGTCGGCGCTCTGGGAGGGGTCGGCGCCGAACATCTCGGTGATGGCGGCGGACAGCTCCCGCTGGAGGGGCTCCGCGGTGTCGCCGACGGCCAGGACGTAGTCGGGGGCCACACAGGTCTGTCCGGCGTTGGTGAACTTGCCCCAGGCCAGTCGGCGGGCGGTGGTGGCCAGGTCGACGCCGGGTTCGACGATGACGGGGCTCTTGCCGCCCAGCTCCAGGGTCACGGGGGTCAGGTGTTTGGCGGCGGCGCTCATGACGATGCGGGCGACCGCGCCGTTGCCGGTGTAGAAGATGTGGTCGAAGCGCTCCTCCAGCAGGGCGGTGCTCTCGGGGACGCCGCCCTCCACGACCGCGACCGCCTCGGTGTCCAGGTAGCGGGGCACCAGGTCGGCCAGGGCGGCGGAGGTGGCCGGGGCCAGTTCACTGGGCTTGACCAGGGCGGCGTTGCCCGCCGCGATGGCGCCGACCAGGGGCGCCAGGGACAGGTTCACCGGGTAGTTCCACGGGGCGACGATGAGCACGGTACCCAGCGGCTCGCGCACGCGGCGGGCCTTGGCGGGGGCCAGGGCCATGGGCACCGACACCTTCTGCGGGCGCAGCCAGGAGGCCAGGTGCCTGAGGGTGTGGTCGATCTCGTTGACGACGAAACCGATCTCGGTGGTGTGGGCCTCGACCGGGCTCTTGCCCAGGTCGGCCTGGAGGGCGCGCTCCAGGACGGCGGTCTCCTCGGTGAGCATGCGACGCAGGGCACCCAGCTGGGCGCGGCGCCAGGAGACCGGCTTGGTGCGCCCGGAGGCGAAGGCGGCGCGCAGGCGGGCGACGGTCGGCGGGATCTCGGTGGTCAGGGTCAGCGGTTCGCCGGAGGGCGGGGCGGTGGTCTGGTCGGCCTGGGTGTTGGTCATGGAGCGATAGTAAACGAAACGCTTTCGTTTCCATAGGGTTCCTCGCATAGGATTCCAGGCATGACCACGGACCATCTGCCGGACGCGCCGCGTGCTCCCCAGCGGGGAAGGCCGCGCGACGCCACCCGGGACCGCGCGCTGATGGACGCCACCCTCGCCGAGCTCGAACTGCACGGGTACAGCGGCCTGACCACGGCCGCCGTCGCCAGACGGGCCGGTGTCTCGACCGCCACCCTCTACCGGCGCTGGCGCTCCAAGGAGGACCTGGTGGTGGGGGCCGCCCGGGCCTGGGCGGAGAACCTGGGGCCCGACCGCGACACCGGTTCGCTGCGGTCGGACCTGTCGACGCTGCTGCATGACAAGGCCACCGCCCTGGAGGGGCCCTCCGGGCGCCTGCTGCGGGCGGTGCTGGGCGAGGCCGCCCACAACCAGCCCCTGGCCGACGTGCTCTTCGGTGACTTCGTGGTGCCGCTCCAGGAGCGGGTGCTGGCCGTGGTGGAGCGCGGTGCCGCACGCGGGGAGATCGCACCGGTGGCCGATCCCCTGGTGGTGGCGGAGATGGTCATCGGGCCGATGGTCAGCCACACCTTCCTCGTCCCGCACACGCCCGAAACCTCCCCCGGCCACGATGTCGCCGACCGGTTGCTGCCCTACCTGCTTCGGGCGTTGGGTGTACGAGACGACGCGGCTGATCGGCGGTGAGCAGGTTTTACACCCCCGCCTTTACACCATAGATTTTAATCTGGTGATGGGTCAGGCGGTGAGCCGTTGGCGGATGCCGTCGATGATCGCCTGTCGTGCGGGCGGGTGCGCGGAGGGCGCCTCTCCCACGGGCGCGTCGGCGGTCGACCCACCGGCCATGAGCGAGGCCAACACGCGCTGGGTGAGAACCGGGTCGAGGTCGGGGACCTCCTCCCCCGGCGGCTCCTCGACGTCCGGGCACTCCCCTCCCCCGCCGGACGAGGGCGGCTGGGACGGGGCCGGTGGGTGCAGGAGTTCGTCGGGCACCGACCGGCAGGGCTTCCCGCACGCCTGACAGGTACCACCGGGCACGTTGCGCACACCGGGGTGGTCGGGGCAGGTGCGCGTGGCGGTGCCGCGTGCGTCCACGTCGAACTCCGGAACGCGGGCGAAGGCGTCCAGGTCGTCGTCCCCCGCCGCACGGGGCCGCGGGACGAGCGGTTGCCCCAGGGGGGACACGCCCCGGCCCAGGCCGCCGTTCAGGAAGGCGCGGGCCGCGTCCAGGTCGCGTAGGCGGCTCATGAGCGCCGGGTAGGGCCTGTCCAGGTGCTCCATGCCCCGGAACAGTGCGGTCAGGGCCTTGGTGTCCAGGCCCTGACGGGCGAGGGCGTCCACCGCCCGGCCCAGGGCGGCCCGGTCCGCGACGGGATCGAACAGGAGGCAGTCGGGAATGCGTGCGATGCGGCCATGAGGTCCGTCCGTCGGCTTTCGCCCCGTTTCTTCCCCTGTGGTGGAGCTCCCACGGACGGAACCGGGGGGTTCGTTCGGAGAAAGGTGATTGGGGAACAGGTTCGTAGGTCGATCTGAACTGCCGCCCGATTCAGATTGAACTGTCGCCGCCTTCGGAGGTTTCGCCGCCTTCCGAAGGCGGGGTCGGGTGGTCTCGTCCAGAAGCTCCTCCCCCAGTCCCGCGCGGACGGCGTTGATCTCCTCGCGCACCGGGTCGGGGAAGTCCTCGGCCGGGATCATGAGTTCGAGGACGAGGGGAAGAGCGTCGAAGGAACGCTTTCCGATCGCCAGGCCCTCGACGAAGAAGACACGCGTCTGTTCGGGCGTGAGTCTGCGGAGTATCCCCGCCCCGATGAGGTCGTCGATGCCGCGCTTGACGCTGGAGAGACCGAACAGGCCACCGGCGAGGCCGACCATGGATTCCTGGTACAGGTAGCACCAGCGGCCGTCGAGGTCGGCGGCGCGGGCGATGATCGAGGCGGCGAGGAACGAGCGGAGGGTGGGGAAGATTCCGGCTTCACGTGCCTTGTTGACCCAAAGGTCCGGTATGAACCCAATGCCCTTCATGGACTCGCGAGGGCGTTCCCTCGGGCCAGAAAGTCGGGCCGAATCACGGCGTTCGGTGGTGACACGGGGGGAGGGAGGGGTAGACTCCATTGCGAGTCGTCTCCTTTGTTAGAGGGGAGAGGCGACTTGGTCGCCTTCCTGGGGTAGGTGACACGGTCGAACGCTTGTTTACGCATGCGCCGACCAAATCCCGGATCGGTGTTGGTAGCACCGACCGGGATTTTTCTTTTCACGACCCAAGTTAGCGCAACGGATACGAGTGCGCACATTCTCCCTTCAGATCACGCACACCCAGAGTCCGAATTTCCCGATTTTTCCGCGAAGTCCCCTAACAGGGATTGTTCAGGGATTCCCCGTTCATCATAAAAAAAGCCCTCCGCCGAAGCGAAGGGCCGAGAGAGGTTCGGGGTTAGCAGGACTCGGAGCGCACCCCGCGCAGCAGCGCCACCCATTCCCCGGAGACGAAGGTCAGGTGCCCGGCCGCGCGGTTCTGGGTGTCACGAACATCCGAACCAGCCCCGTGCTCACGGACCTCGACGCAGTTGCCCCCGTTGGCGCTGTAACTGGACTTGTGCCATTCGGTGGTGGTGTTCATGTGAGCTTCCTCAGTACATCGAGCGAAAGCGCGAGTGGCAGGGAGGCTGCCAGCGCGGTCGTGGCTTGGCTGGACAGCCTGTCGTGCGTGCCGTCCTCGTGAAACACGTTACCGTCAGCGTGATCACTGACGACCGCGAGTTCCCCTGATTCCAGGCGGAAGAGCATCAACGGCGCCGAAGGGCCGAGGAGCGTCGTTCCTTCCGGTACAAGGTGCACCGCGACCCGCCCCGTTTCGATCCACTCAATGAGGTACGACACCTGTGCCCGGCGAAGGGCGCCAGGGAGGCCGGACACAGCCGCGACAGGAAACACAGCCGTCACTTCAAGCTCAGGCAGTTCTTCCAGTCTTCCAGTACGCAGCGCCACCAAGCGATCGAGCTCCTTCACCGACGCGAGCGGATGCGCCGTACGGAACACACCACGGGCGACCTCCGGACACTGCAACAGGCCTGGCACAAGAGCCGGGGCCACGATGGTGAGCTGCCTCGCCGCACGCTCTATGGCCGCCAAGTCCCGAGCCCACTCGGGCAGGGCCTGACCGGTCGTGGCCTGACGCCACGCTGCGACCAGCTTCCCGTTGGCGCCGAGTTCCTTGTCCAGTTTCTCTGCGATGGGACGGTGCGGAAGGGATTGTCCGTTCACCCAACGGGATACGGAAGCTGCGGAACAGCCCAGCCGGGCGGCCAACTGCTCCTGGGTGAGGCCCTGCAACTCACGGAAGGTGGTGACGAGGTCACGGAACGGGGGGTCGCTCATGCTCGGAATATTACGTCCATCTCCCGAGATCTGTCTGGCTGTTTCGCGAATTCACCAGGCAGTGGCGTGATCAGAACACGAAACACCAAGGTTGTGGCTTGGAAGCCAGGTGCAACCGTGAGGTGAACATGCCGCCGTCCACACGTCCTCCGTCCGACACACACGACATCGACCTGTGTGCACTCCACTCCGCGCTGCGACGACGGGGGCTCGATCCCCGGAACGGTGAACTCCCCGGTTCGGTGGCGACCGAGTACCGCGCCCGTCAGGTCGTCGTCAGGCTGACCGGCGGCCACTGGCTACGGCCGGTGCCGGGCGCCCCTGACTCCACCGTGATCGTCGCGCGTCGCGGCAACGAGGACGCCCTCGCACTACAGATCGCACGCGAACTCCTGGGCAGGCTGCCATGAACGCCGTACCCCAGCCCGGAGTACCCAGGGCCATCACCCTCGCTGATCTGGCACGGCTGTCGAGGCCGCGCACACCACCCGATGACCAACCCCCTCCGCCACACAAGCCTCCTCTACCCCGCAGGAAGCGCAAACCCGCGCCGCCTCCGCGCGAAGGAGACAGCGAGTGAACCCGTACCGCCAGGGCCCGGAGCGCAACTCAACCGCATCGGCGTCGGCCCAGGAGCGGGCCGACGCCCTCTTCGACGAGCTCTCCTCCGTGCTGCGCCACGCCCCGGACGAGCCCGACAACGCGGTCAACGCGCTACGCGCCGCCGATCGGGCCTTCGACGACCTCCACGCCTGGCTTCGCGCGGGCAACCCGCTCCCCGGTCCCTGGCGCAGAGGACGCGGCCTCCAGGAGTGACGCCGGGAGAGGGACCGTCACGGGGTCGACTGGCGGGTACATGTCCGCCGGACCGGAGACGCGAGGCGCGCGAAATCCACTTGCGGACGCTTCCCGGCCCCTTCCAGGATGTCCGCATGGACGTCAGCAGCGCCACCGACCTGGTCGGGACGAACCGACGGCATTGAGACGAGCGGGTCCCGATCCACACGGCCAGCTCCTTCTACGACCTGGACGCGTCCGCTGGGTAAGCCGCCTCACCCGTTTCCAGCAGTGGTGTGGGACCGCGACGGGTTCCGACCCGGCGGCCCGGAACCACCGTCCGGCGCGGTGTCGCGGAGCCCGACCGCCGAGCGGACGAGTGACGCGACCGCCTGGGAACGGCTGTTCGGCGGCCACGCGATCACCGTGGTGACCTCCGGCGCGTCGACGACGGGCACCGCGACGTGTTCGGGCCACTGCCAGGCACGGCTGGAGGCGGGGATGACGAGCAGCGTCCTGCCGAGCGCCACGAGCTGGGCGAGCTGCGACTGGGTGCGCACCTCCGGCCCGGGCCCGTCCGGGTAGGTCCCGTCGAGCCGGGGCCACCGGGCGATCGGCAGGTCCGGCACGTCGCGGACGTCCGCCAGCGCGAGCTGGTCGCGTGAAGCCAGCGGATGCCCCGCGGGAAGGATCGCCACCTGGCCCTCGACGTGGAGTTCCTCGGTGTCGAACCCGGCGAGGTCGTCGAACGGGCGGTGCATGAGCGCCACGTCGGCGCGCCCGTCACGGAGCAACCCCGCCTGCTCGCCGACCTCGCACAGGAGGACCTCGACCGGTGCCGCACCGGGTTCGCTCCCGAACGCGTCGAGGAGCCGTCGCAGCAGCTCGTGGGAGGCCCCGGCCTTCGTCGCGAGCACCAGCGGCCGCTTCGGGTCCCCGGCGCGTCGCGTCCGGCGCGCGGCGGCCTCGACCGCGTCGAGAGCCGTTCCGGCCTCCCGGAGCAGCACCCTTCCGGCGTCGGTGAGCGCCACGCCACGGCGGTTCCGGTCGAGGAGCCGGACGCCGATCCGCCGCTCCAGCTGGCGGGTCGCGCGCNGCGAGAGCGGCGGTTGCGCGATCCGGAGCCGATCGGCGGCACGTCCGAAGTGCAGTTCCTCGGCGACGGCGACGAAGTACCGAAGCTCGCGGGTTTCGAGATCGTCCACGCGAGCAGCCTACGGGTGATACCCGGCGGGTATCACAGCCGACTGACCCGGTATTGGACGGCGCGTGCGCGGCTCGCCGAGCATGGATTCCGTGAACGACACGAAGACCGCGCTGGTCACCGGCGCGAACAAGGGAATCGGTTTCGCCATCGCCCAGGGCCTGGGGGAGATCGGCTTCACGGTCGCGGTGGGAGCCCGCGACGACGCCAGGCGCGAGGAGGCCGTCGGGCGGCTGCGCGCCTCGGGCGTCGACGCGTTCGGCGTCGCCCTCGACGTCACCTCCGATGACAGCGTCGCCGCGGCGGCGAAGGAGATCGAGCGGACGGCGGGGCGGCTCGACGTGCTCGTCAACAACGCGGGCATCTCCGGCCGGAGCGACGGCGGCGCGCAGAATCCGACGACACTCGACCTCGACGTCGTCCGCACCGTCCTCGACACGAACGTGTTCGGGGTCGTCCGGGTGACGAACGCGATGCTCCCGATGCTCCGCCGCGCGAGCTCGCCGCGCATCGTCAACATGTCGAGCAACATGGGCTCGCTGACACTGCGGACCGGTCCGATCCTGGGCGCGTACGCACCGTCGAAGTCCATGCTCAACGGCATCACGGCGCAGTACGCCCGCGAATTCGCCGACACGCACGTCATCGTGAACGCCGCCTGCCCCGGCTACGTTGCGACCGACTTCACCGGCTTCAACGCGCCGCGGACGCCGGAGCAGGGTGCCGCGATCGCGATCCGGCTCGCCACCCTGCCGGACGACGGGCCGCGCGGCGGCTGGTTCGACGACGAGGGCGTCGTCCCCTGGTGATCCCGGACGGGAGGAGGGGTACGGGGGCTGGCGCCCCTCCTCCCGTCCGTCGCCGCGACGCGTCACGCGACCGGGCGGACCCCGCCGNGGCCCGGGTCAGCGGGCGGGCAGGATCCGCCCGGTGACCTCGCCGAAGTGGACGGTGGTCCCGTCCGGCCCGGGGGCGGTGGCGGTGATGGTCACCTCGTCGCCGTCCTCCAGGAAGGTGCGTTCGCCGCCGTCGGGCAGGCGCAGCGGCTCCTTGCCGCTCCAGGTCAGTTCCAGGAAGCAGCCCCGCTGGCCGGGCTCGGGGCCGCTGACCGTGCCGGAGGCGTAGACGTCGCCGGTGCGCAGCGAGGCGCCGTTGACCGTCATGTGCGCGAGCTGCTGGGCGGCGGTCCAGTACATCTGCGCGAAGGGCGGCGTCGACACCGGGTGCCCGTTGAGCCGCACCTCCAGGCGCAGGTCCAGGCCCCAGGGCTGGCTCCCCCGCAGGTAGGGCAGCGGTTCGGGGTCCTGGGCGGGCTGGTCGACGCGGGCCGACTCCAGCGCGGCCAGCGGAACGATCCACGGTGAGATCGACGTGGCGAACGACTTGCCCAGGAACGGCCCCAGCGGCACGTACTCCCAGGCCTGGAGGTCGCGGGAGGACCAGTCGTTGAGCAGGAACACGCCGAACACGTGGTCGGCGAAGGAGTCCACGTCGACCCGCTCGCCCATCTGGCTCCCGGCGCCCACGACGAAGCCGACCTCGGCCTCGATGTCCAGGCGCACGGAGGGCCCGAACACGGGCGCGGGCTCCGTGGGCGGTTTGCGCTGGCCGGTGGGCCGCACGATGTCGGTACCGGAGACCACGACGGTGCCGGAGCGGCCGTGGTAGCCGNCAGTTCGGGGTGAGGGGCTCCTGCTCGGGGCGGAAGATGCGGCCGACGTTGCTGGCGTGGTGCTCGGAGGCGTAGAAGTCCACGTAGTCGGCGACGGTGAAGGGCAGGTGCATGCGCACCGAGTCCCGGTCCACCAGGTGCGGGCGCACGGCGGCCTCGTGGGCGGGGTCGGTGAACCAGTCGGTGAGCGCGGCGCGCACCTGGTCCCACACCGGGCGTCCGGCGGCCATCAGGGCGTCCAGGTTGGGCTGGGCGACGGTGTCGGCGAAGGGGGCGTCCAGCGCGCGGGCCGCGGCGCCCAGGTCCAGGACGTGGTCGCCGATCGCCACGCCCGTGCGCGGGGCGGGGTCGTCGGCGGTGCCGAACACGCCGTAGGGCAGGGTGGCCAGGCCGAACTGCGCGTCCGGGGCGAGGTCGAGCCAGCTGTCGGGCATGGCGTTCGCTTTCTTGGAGTGGACGGGTTCTGGTGAACGGTTCTCGGAGTGGACGGAACCGTGGAGTGCTCGGGTCAGCGAGTGCGGGAGGCGGGCAGCGCCCCCAGGACGACCAGGTCCTCCAGGGGTTCGGTGATGCTGCACGTGCCGAAGGAGCGGAACCGTCGGCGCACCCTCTCCGCCTCGGCGTCGGAGAGCTTGGCGGCGAGCGCGGCCAGGCGGGGCCCGTCGCGGTCGGCCAGCACGTGGGCGGCCTCCTTCTCGGTGGCTCCGTCGATCAGGGCGGCGGTGGCCAGCAGCACGTTGAGGAACCCGTGCTGTTCGAAGCCCTCCGCGGTGGTGTGGCGGACGGCGTGGTGCAGTCCGGCCGTGCACTTGAAGGGCGTCTCCAGTGCCACGGCCGCGTGCAGGAACTCGGCGAGTTCCTCCTCTCCGGGGTGGGCCTCGGGTCTGAGTCCGCCGGTGCGGAACTTGGCGCTGTGGCCGGTTCCGGTCAGCGACTCCAGGTCGGCGTGCACGTCGCCCTGGCGGGAGACCTCCACGAATCCCTCGGCGCCCTCGGGCAGGTGGGCGGTGAGCCGCTCGGCCACGGCCGCCGCGCCCCCGGGCTTCGCGGCGGCCTCCACCGCGACCAGGCGCAGCGCCGGGTCGGCGAGGACGGCCGCGACGGCGGGCGCGACGCCGTCGGCGCCGCCGGGGACGGTGACCCCGACCGCGAGGGGTTCGCTCGGGCCCTCCTCACGCGCCAGGACGGCGCGCAGTTCCCCCACGCGGGCGTCGGAGACCAGGAAGGGGCCGACGTACTCGGCGCGCGGGCCCGCCCGGTGGTCGCGGTGGGCGGGCAGCGCCCCGCCCATGGGCGCGTTTCCGGGCGGGAAGAGCGCGGCGTCGTCGAACAGACCGCGGTACAGGACGGCGCTCACCGCTGCTCCCTCCTGCCCCCGGCCCAGGTCCAGGCGTAGACTCCGTCGTCGCTGGCGGTGCCGCCCTCGCCCAGGTCGAGCGGGCGGAAGGTGTCGACCATGACGGCGAGTTCGTCGAAGGCCTCGGCGCCGATGCTGCGCTCGTAGGCGCCGGGCTGGGGGCCGTGGGAGTGGCCGCCCGGGTGCAGGGAGATCGATCCCTGGCCGATCCCGGAGCCCTTGCGGGCCTCGTAGTCGCCGCCGCAGTAGAACATGACCTCGTCGGAGTCCACGTTGGAGTGGTAGTAGGGCACCGGGATGGCGCCGGGGTGGTAGTCCACCTTGCGGGGCACGAAGTTGCAGATGACGAAGTTGTGCCCTTCGAACACCTGGTGGACGGGCGGCGGCTGGTGGACGCGGCCGGTGATGGGCTGGAAGTCGGCGACGTTGAACACGTAGGGGTACAGGCACCCGTCCCAGCCCACGACGTCGAAGGGGTGGGTGGGGTAGGTGTAGCGGGTGCCGGAGATGCCGCCGGGGCCGTCGCCGCGGTGCTTGATGAGCACGTCGACGTTCTCGCCCTCGGCCAGCAGCGGCTCGGAGGGGCCGCGCAGGTCGCGTTCGCAGTAGGGCGAGTGCTCCAGGAACTGCCCGTACCGGGACAGGTAGCGCCTGGGCGGGGCGATGTGGCTGTTGGCCTCGATGACGTAGGCGCGCAGCGGCTCGTCGCCGGTGGGCACCCAGCGGTGGGTGGTGGCGCGCGGCAGGATGACGTAGTCGCCCTGGCCGACCTCCAGCAGGCCGAAGACGGTCTCCACGCGCGCGGTGCCCGACTCCACGTACACGCACTCGTCGCCGATGCCGTTGCGGTAGAGCTGGGAGGGGGATCCGGCGGCGACGTAGGAGATGCGCACGTCGTCGTTGCCCAGGACGAGGCGGCGCGACTCCACGACGTCTGCGGCCTTCCACTCCTGGCCGGGGAAGAGGTCGTGCAGCTTCAGGTGGCGGGGCACCATCGGCGCGTTGCGGACGCGGGCCTGGTCGGGGACCTCCCACTCGGCGGCGTCGACGATGGCCGAGGGGATGGCGCGGTGGTAGAGGAGCGAGGAGTCGGCGGAGAAGCCCTCCTCCCCCATGAGCTCCTCGTAGTACAGGCCGCCCTCGGGGGTGCGGTGCTGGGTGTGGCGGGTGCGGGGCACCTCGCCGACCTGGCGGTAGTGGGCCATGGCGGTGTTCTCCCTCCGTGTGGGATGGAATCCGGGTCAGGCGGTCGGGGCGGGCTCGTCGCCGTGCGGGTCGGTGTCGGGGGTGTCGTCGGCGACGGACTCGGCGGTCGTGTCGGTCGCCTTGGTCTCGCTGGGCGCGGCCGCCTCGGCGGGCGCCGGAACGCCGGGGGCCAGCCCCAGGGCGGTGCGCACGGCGGCGCACACGGCGTCGGTGTCGGTGCCCGCGACGACGGCCGCGATGTGGGCGTCGGGGCGCACCAGCCACACCTGGCCGGGTTCGGGTGCCAGGGCCCTGGCGAGCGCGCCGGTGGTGTCGATCCCGTCCAGGTACAGGGCGGTGACGGGGGCGGGGGTGGTCCGGCGCACGGCGGCGCGGACGTCCTCCAGGTGGGCGTCGGGGTCGGTGCCTTCGGGGGCCGCGCCCAGCAGCAGGGTCAGGCCCTCGCGCAGCAGCGGGCGCAGGCGCGCGGGGGCGTCGGTGCCGGGGAGGCGGACGGGGGCGTCGGGCAGGATCACCCCGGGGCAGGGCGCGGGGGTCCGCCCGCGCGGGGGCCTGCCGCCGAAGGGCCGTTCGGCGCAGGGGGTGGTCAGGGGCGAGTCGGTGTACCAGAACGGTTCGGCCAGGCGCCCGGAGTCGACCCGGGCGCGGGCGGCCTCCTCGGTGAGGGCCTGTTCGAGGACGGTCACGCGGGTGCGGTGCTCCTCCTCGTCCTGGGGGACGAGGAAGCGCATGGTGGCGCTGGTGACGTCGGCGTTCTCCAGGGCGGCGGCGTGGCGTTCGGCGTGGTAGCTCTCCAGCAGTTCCTCCCCCGCCCATCCGGCCAGGACGTAGGCGAGCTTCCATGCGGCGTTCTCGGCGTCCTGGACCCCGGAGTTGAGGCCGCGGGCGCCGAAGGGGGCGACCAGGTGGGCGTTGTCGCCGACCAGGAGGACGCGGCCCGCGCGCATGCGTTCGGCCACGCGGGTGTGGAACCGGTAGACCGAGTGCCAGACGATCTCGTAGGGCCGGTCGCCGATGATCTGGCGGATGCGCGCCTCCAGGCGTCCGCTGGCCTCCTCGGCGTCCAGGTCGAAGTCGGCGGGGACCTGCCAGTCGATGCGGTACACCGAGTCGGGGCAGGGGTGGATGAGCACCTGGCGGCCGGGGTTCCATTCGGGGTCGAAGTAGAAGCGGCGTTCGCGTTCCCAGTCACCGAGGTCGGCGCGGATGTCGCAGATGAGGAAGCGGTCGTCGAAGGTGGTGCCGTCGAAGGACAGGCCCAGGGTCTCGCGGACCACGCCGCCGTGGGCGCCCAGGCACGACAGGGCGTGGGAGCCGCGCAGGCGCACCGTCCCGTCGGGGGTCGCGCACTCGACGGTGACGCCGTGGTCGTCCTGGGCGATGCCGGTGACCCGGTGGTTCCACAGGGTGCGCACCCCGGCGGCGTCCAGGCGGGCGTCGAGGACCTCCTCGGTGCGCGACTGGGAGAGGTTGACGAACGGGGGCAGGGGCGAGGCGCCCGGGTCGGCGAGACGGACGCTGAACAGTTCGCTGTCGCGGTAGAAGGTACGGGCGGTGTCCCAGGTCAGCCCCTCCTCGGCGATGGTCCCGGCGCCCAGCCAGTCCCAGACGTCGAGCACGTCGCGCTGTTGGCAGATGGCCTTGGAGCCGACGGCGTCGCGTTCGGGGCGCCCGTCCACGACCAGTACGGGGACGCCGCGCCGGGCCAGCAGCAGGGCCGCGGTCTGACCGACCGGGCCCGCGCCGAGCACCAGGACGGGCTCGGCGGGGGTGTCCGCGGGAGTGCGTGGAGCGGGGGGTCTCATCGGATGGCTCCGTTCGGCGTCGGCGCCCCGTACGGGCGTGGGAAGGGGGGACGGGGGTCGGTGGGGGCGGGTCAGCCCTGGAGCTGGTCCCAGACCTCGCGGTCGCGCTCGGCCGTCCAGATGACGGGGCGCTCGATGCCGGAGAACTCGTCCCACAGGCGGGAGACGTCGAAGGGCAGGCAGTGCTCGAAGATGGGCCAGTGGCCGTAGTCGTCGACGAGGGCGGCGTGGGTGGCCTCGAAGGCCTCCTTGAGGGTGCCGCCGCGTCCGTGGACGGCGCCGACCTCGCGGATCATGACGTCGAGGAAGCCGCGGGTCTGCTCGATGGCGGCGTCGACCTCCTCGCGGCCGCGGCTGACGGCACCGCGTCCGCCGACGAGCATCTCGGCGCCCAGGGCCTTGACGCCGTCCAGCGTGGCACCGGACCAGTCGTGGTGGAAGGCGTCGCCGGTGTAGAGGGCGGCCTGGGCCTCGACGAGGTCTCCGGCGAAGAGGATCCTCTGCTTGGGCAGCCAGGCGACGATGTCGCCCTCGGTGTGGCCGCGTCCGAAGTACTGGAGGACCAGCTCGCCGCGGTCGCCGCCCAGGTCGATGGTGGTGCGGTCGGCGAAGGTCTGGGTGGGCCAGGTCAGGCCGGGCACGGAGTCGGCGTCCTTGGCCAGGCGGGGCATACGGGCGAACTCGCTGGCCCAGTCCTCCTCGCCGCGCTCGCGGATGAGCTCGTGGGTCTTCTCGTGGGTGAGAATGATCTCGGCGTCGAAGGCGCTGGCGCCCAGGACGCGGACCGCGTGGTAGTGCGAGAGCACCAGGTAGCGGATCGGCTTGTCGGTGTGCTCGCGCAGNCCAGTCCTGGGCGGCCGCGGGGGTGGCCAGGGCCTCGAAGGCCACGAGGAAGTCCTCTCCCTCGATGGCTCCCACGTTCGGGTCGCCCTCGGCGGTGAGGGCGTAGACCCCGTCGGCCAGGACCTCCAGGGTCTGCTGCTTGGCCTCGGTGTCGGCGGATGAGGCGAATGGCTTGGCTGCCATGGTCGAAGGACCCTTCACTCGCTCCGGGCGGCTGCCGCCACCCAATTGATCAAAGGTTTGATGATTCTGACCATAACGTGCCCCACGCCACAGGACCAAGAGGCGTGGAGCCCGCATATGCGTGATACAGATCACATCCCAGGGTCGCGATCCGGGCGGGCATCGGTCTTCACCTGGCGATTCCCCACCTCATCCGGCACATGGATCTTCGGAGTGCACACCGTTCCCCGGTGTCCCGGGTTGGTGGACGCCGTGCCCGGGAGTCCCGGGTGCGGGCGCACCCGTTCGGGGACGACCGGACGGACCCGTGGACCGGGGCGCGGAAGGCGCCGGGGCACGGGCTGGCGCGGGGCGGGCGAAGGGCGGTCTCCCCCTCCCCCGGCACCCCTCTCCCGGAGGGGGGAGAACCGGCGGCCCTCCGGGACGGTTCCGCCCGCCCGGACCGCCGCACGGCACCCGCCCCACCGACCCCACCAGCTCCAAGGACGGGGCGTCTTCCGGAAGACCAGGTAAACGGCGCCCGTACGGCAGGTACTAGGGTGGTCGGCGTGACCCACAACACCGCTCCCCCAGGCGACCTCACCTTCTGGTCATTCGTGGACTACGCGGTGCGCAAGGCCGAGGAGGAACTGCCCTCCGTCAACGCCGACGCCATGCGCATGGTCCTGACCCTGAACCGGGCGACGAGCATGGTCGTCTACGACCTGGAGTCGTCCGTCCACCGACCACGCGGGCTCACCTGGCCCGGCTTCCGCGTGATCTTCGCCCTGTGGCTGGCCGGACCCATGGAGGCCAAGACCACCGCCGAGATCTCCGGCATGAGCCGGGCCGCCCTGTCCGCGCTGCTCAACACCCTCGAACGCGACGGGCTCATCGTGCGCGAGCGCGCCACCCACGACCGGCGCGCCCTCCAGCTCAGCCTCACCGAGGCCGGGTACGGGGCCATCCTCGGCGGTTTCCGTGCGCACAACCGGCGCGAGAGCGCCTGGGCCGAGGCGCTCGAACCCGAGGAACGCCAGGAACTGGTGCGTCTGCTCAACAAGCTCATGGCGGGCTCCACCGAGGCCAAGGCCAAGTTCCGCAGCTGACCGCCCCGGAGCGCGAAACACGGTCCGCTTCGCCCCGCAATGGACCTTGAGCGGGCCCCGCCGCGCTGTGAGCATCAGCGCATGGACGACGCCAGCCGGGCCCGCCTGCGGGCCGCACAGCAGCAGTTCTCTCCGGAGAACACCTACCTCAACACCGCCACGCACGGCCTGACGCCCCACCGGGCGCTGCGGGCCCTGGAGCGGCACACCCGGGAGGTGGCCACCGGCCGTTTCTCCCCCGCCGACGCCGACAGCGGGATCGACCGGGTCCGCGCCGCCCACGCCCGCATGACCGGTGTGGACGCCGACGACGTGGCCGTCGGCAGCCACGTCTCCCCGTTCGTCGGCACGGTCGCCGCCAGCCTGGCACCGGGCGCCGAGGTGCTGCTCGCGCGCGACGAGTTCACCTCCGTGGCCTTCCCCCTCCTGGCCCGCCAGGAGGACGGGGTACGGGTGCGCGAGGTCCCGTTGGAGCGCCTGCCCGAGGAGGTCGGACCCGCCACCTCCCTGGTGGCCGTCTCCGCCGTACAGTCCGCCGACGGCGCCGTCGCCCCCGTGGACGACCTCGTCCGTGCCTGCGCCGACCACGGCGCGCGCCTGCTGGTGGACACCACCCAGTCCGCCGGATGGCTGCACCTGGACGCGGACCGGATCGACTACACCGTCTGCTCCACCTACAAGTGGCTGCTGGGCACACGCGGCGCCGCCCTGCTCACCGGCACCCCCGAGGCCCTGGCCGCCCTCCGGCCCAGGGCGGCGAACTGGTACGCGGGAGAGGACCGCTGGACGTCGCTGTACGGGGGGCCGCTGCGACTGGCCGGGCGGGCCCGTCGCCTGGACCTGTCACCGGTGTGGTCGGCGTGGACCACGCTGGAGGAGTCCCTGGCCCTGCTGGAGGAGGTCGGGGTGCGCACGATCGGGGAGCACAACGGCGTTCTGGGCGACCGCCTGCGCGAGGCCCTGGACATGGAACCCGTCGGATCGGCGATCGTGTCGGTCCCGGCCGACGAGGAGGCCGTGCGGCGCGTCGCCGAGGCGGGCGTCGCCACCTCCGCCCGCAACGGGAAGCTGCGGGCGGCGTTCCACCTGTACAACGACGAGTCCGACGTGGACCGCCTGGTCAAGGCGCTCAGGGGCTGAGAGCCCGGGTCCGCCCCCCGCGCCGTCACCCGGGCGCCGGACTCCGGATCAGAAGACCTGGTTGCAGAACGGCGCCTGGAAGCGGTGCAGCGCGACGTCCAGGCGCTCCACCGTCCCGGGGGTGTGCTCGGTGACCAGGCCCGCGTTCAGGTAGCCGTGCAACGACGTCTGCCCCACGTAGGCGGCGCTCAGGGTGGACACGTCCAGGCTCAGGTCGGGGTCGGCCTCGGTGGCCTCCACGCGGGCGCCGCCGGTGTCGGCCTTCAGGTGCCAGCGCCCGGCGTTCCACGGGGCGTACCGGTCACCGACCTCCAGGACCGCCTCGGCGGGCGCGGCGTAGGTGCGCTCGGACAGGGCCCCGGGCACGTCCACCAGGCGCACCCACAGGGACGTGAAGAGCGTGGGCACCGCGCGGTGCCGGTCGACGAGCAGGTGGTGCAGCGGGTCGTCCATGGCCACGCACTCGAAGACGACCTCGTCGACCAGGTCGCGGTTGAACAGGTGCTCGTACAGGGCCGTCCAGGCGGCCGGGGTCGTGGCGGTGACCTCCTGCACGTGCACCTGGCCGTGGAAACCGTCCCGCTCGAACGCGTTGCGGGTGCGGTAGAGCGCGTACCCCAGCGGCCCGTCGGATCCGCTGACCACCACGGCCATCAGCGGCCCCCTGTCCTTGCGGAACCGGGGCTGGTCACGCAGCGCGCGGTCCCACCAGTGCGCGGCGCGCTGGAACTGGCCGACCTGGACGGCGGCGACCTCCCGGTGCACCCGCTCCAGGTCCGAGCGCACCTGCTGGGGGTCGGCCAGACGGACCCGCAGGTCGGGGTCGCGGGGCGCGTCGGGGCGCAGACGGGCGTGCGGCTGGCGCAGGGTGGTCTCCATCTCCCGGACCGCCGGGCCGTAGCCGAACCGCCCGTAGATGGAACCCTCGGAGGCCCACAGGGCCGCGTAGCGGTCCCCGCGCGCGTGGATGTCGGCGAACTGGCGGCGTATGAGCGCGCTGAGCACGCCCTGTCGGCGGTGGGTGGGCCACACCCCCACACCCGTCACACCCGCCACCGACCGCGGACCGCCGGGCATGGCCATCTCGAAGCCGAAGTCGTTGACGGATCCCACGATCTCGTCGCCGTCCACGGCCACGAGCACGCGGTCGTAGCCCTCGGCGTCGAGAAGGGGTCGGATGAAGGGTTCGCGTTCCTCCGGCAGGTCCGGTGTCAGGAGGGCCTCACCGACGACGCGCATCACCTCGGGATACTCGTCGCGGTCGGTTCCCCGTACGGTCCAGTCGGGGCGGGGGCCGGGATCGGTCGTCATACCTCAAGTGCCTATCAACTGCGCCGCGGCGGCGGCCACGGGTGGTGGGTGTGGTGTTGGCGTCAGAAGTCGGTGCCGCAGAAGGGGGCGCGCGGCGCGTACAGGGCGATGTCCAGGCGCGAGGCGGCGCCCGGGGTGTGCTCGGTGACCGCGCCCGCGTCCACGAGGGCGGTCAGGGCGCGGCGCCCCAGGTAGGCGGCGCCCAGGTGGGACACGTCCAGGCTCAGGTCCGGTGCGGCGTCGGTGGCCTCCACGCGGGCGCCGTCGGCGTCGGCCCTCAGGCGCCAGCGCCCGGCGTTCCACGGGGCGTACCGGTCGCCGACCTCCAGCACGGTGTCCACCGGGGTGTTGTAGGGGCGGTCGGACAGGGCTCCGGGCACGTCCACCAGGCGTACCCACAGGGCGTCGAAGGGGCCTCGGACCAGGCGTCGGGGATCGGCCAGCGCGACGGTCAGGGCGTCGTCCTCGGGCAGGCTCTCGAAGACCGTCTCGACGGTCAGGTCGCGGTCCAGGAGGTAGTCGTACAGGGCGGTCCGCGCGGCCGGGGTGGTGGTGACGAGTTCGCGCACGACGACCCGGCCCTGGGGGAAGCCCGCCTCCCACCTGTTGACGAGGCGGTGCAGCGCGTAACCCCGCGGCCCGTCGGGGCCGCGCACGAGGGCCGCCATCAGCCGCTCGCCCGAGCGTTCCATGTCCTTGAGCAGCATGCTCCAGAAGTTGGGGGTACGGGCGAACTGTCCCACGCGTCCGGGCAGGGCCTGGCGGTGCAACCGCTCCAGCTCGTCACGGACCGCGGCGGGCTCGGTCAGCTCCACGGTGAGTGAGGGGTCGCGGGGCGCGTCGGGGCGCAGACGGGCGTGGACGCGCTGGACGGTCGCGTACACCTCGCGGAAGGACATCCCGTAGCCGAAGCGGTCGTAGATGCCGCCCTCGGAGGCCCACAGCACGGCGAGGTTCTCGCCCCGGGCCCGGATGTCGGCGAGCTGCTGGCGCATGAGCGCGCTGAGCACACCCTGCCTGCGGTGGGTGGGCCACACCCCCACGCCCGTCACCCCCGCCACCGGGCGCGGACCGCCCGGCATGGTCATCTCGAAGCTGAAGGCCAGGGCGGTGCCGACGATCCGGTCGCCGTCCAGGGCCAGCAGGGTGCGGTCGTGTTCGGCCGTGGGATGGTCGCGTTCGACGTCCAGGATCTTCTGGGCGGAGATGTTGAGGGCCTCGGAGAAGACCCTGACGGCCTCGGGGTGGTCCCGCTCCGTGCCGCCGCGCACGGTCCACACGGGACGGTCGCCGCGGGAGGAGTCATGCTGTCGCGCACCTGTCATGGTGTGACCCTCTCAGCCGCCCGGAGCGGACGCCACCCGTTTTCCGGCGCGCCTCCGTTCGTATCAGTTCGAACACCGTACGTAGCCGTAGTGAGTAACACACGGCACCACGGGGCACCTCTTCCCTGTGACACGTGCGATCTTCTCCTCCGGGGCCCGATCCGACCAGCCGGACGACCGGCGTGGACTCGTCGTGGGGGTCGACGCCGGGGGCACCGCCACCAGGGCGCTGGTGGCCACGCTCGCCGGGGAGCGGGTGGGCGAGGCCTGGGCGGGCGGCGCCAACCCCAACGCCCACGGCGCGGACGTGGCCGCCGACCAGCTGGCCGAGGCGGTCGCGGGCGCCCTGGAGCAGGCCGGTGCGCGCGGGCGCGGGTCCGTGGTCTCCGGTGTGGTCGGTCTGGCCGGGGTGTCCTCGCTGGGCGACGCGCGGGTGCGCGAACGCCTGGAACGGGCCCTGGCCGGGGTCGGCCTTCCCGAGGGGAACACGGTGTTCACCGGTGACGACGAGGTGGCCTTCGCCTCGGGGACCCCGGTCCCCGGCGGCACGGTGCTCATCGCCGGAACCGGGGCCATCGCCACCCGTATCGACGGCCGCAGGCGCACCCGTTCGGCGGACGGTATGGGATGGCTGATCGGCGACGAGGGCTCGGGGTTCTGGCTCGGGCACCAGGCGGCCCGGGAGACGGCGCGGCAGCTGGCCCGGGGCGGCGGGCTCAGCCCGCTGGCGCACGCGGTGGTCGAGCGGATCACCCCCGACCTGTACCGGGTGAACGGGAGGGAGCGCCTGCCGGAGGAGCGCGCCCGCGACTTCGCCCGGACCCTGACCGCCGCTCCCCCGGTCACGCTCGCCGCGCTCGCACCGCTGGTCAGTGAGGCGCACGCGCAGGACGACCCGGCGGCCGTGGTGATCGTGGAGGCCGCCGCCGGCCACCTGGCGCACTCGGTGCACCAGGTGCGCATCCCCGGTGAGAGGCTTCCGGTGGTGCTGGCGGGCGGGGTGCTCTCCCAGTCCGCTCCGGTGCGTGCGGCGCTCACCCGCAAGCTGGCGCTGGGCGCGGCCGGGGCGGTGATCGCCACGGCCGGGTGCACGGCGGGCGGGGCGGCCTGGCTGGCGGCCCTGCGGGCGGGGGCGCCGGAGGACGACCAGCGGCTGCACGCGGTGTTCACCCTGGCCGACCGGGATCCCGGACGCACCGACGCCGCCTGAGGAACGCGACGGCGGCGCCCGGGGACCGGGACGGCGTCGGCGTCCGGAATCCGAGGAGGGCACGTTTTGCCCTGGTCGTCACCGTCCCCTACGGTAGGTTCAATTAGGCTTGCCTAACCTATTCCGCTTGAGGGGGACGCCGTGGCACAGCAGCAGGGGCGCAGGAAGAGAACCGTCCACACGGGAAGGGTCGAGGCGGTCGAGCGGCTCACCCCGCACATGCTCCGGGTCGTCCTGGGCGGGGAGGGCCTCTCCGCGTTCTCCACCGAGGGCCACACCGACAGCTACGTCAAGCTGCTCTTCCCGCCGCCCGCGCCCGGGGACCCCGAGCCCTTCGACCTGGAGCGTGTGCGCGCCGAACGCCCCCGGGAGGAGTGGCCGGTCACCCGCACCTACACCGTGCGCGCCTGGGACCCCGACGCCCGGCTGCTCACCCTCGACTTCGTCCACCACGGCGACACCGGACTGGCCGGTGTGTGGGCGGCGAACGCCAGGCCGGGCGACCGGCTGCGGTTCCTGGGCCCCGGCGGCGCCTACTCCCCCGACCCCGACGCCGACTGGCACCTGATGGCCGGGGACGAGAGCGCCCTGCCCGCCATCGCCGCCGCCGTGGAGGGGCTCGCCCCCGACGCCACCGCCCACGTGTTCGTCGAGGTCAGCGGGCCCGAGGAGGAGCACAGGCTCGGCGGCGGCGAGGGTGTGCACGTGCACTGGCTGCATCGGGGCGAGCGCGGCGTCGGCTCGCTCCTGGTGCCCGCCGTGCGCGCGCTCGACTTCCCCGAGGGGCGCGTCCACGCCTTCGTGCACGGCGAGGCCTCCTTCGTCCGCGACCTGCGCCGCCTGCTGCGCGTGGAGCACGGTCTGCCCAAGGAGCGGCTGTCCGTCTCCGGCTACTGGCGCCTGGGACGGAACGAGGACGGCTGGCAGGCCTCCAAGGCCGAGTGGAACCGCGGTGTGGAGGCCGAGGAGGAGGCCGCCCTGACCTCTTCGGGCGGCTGACCGCCCCGCCGCGACGGACGGGGCGGCGGAGACGACGGCCCCGTGCCAGCGACGCGGTGCGGCGCGCACGCTCCGTGGAGCGGCTGGCCGGACCGGTCCGCCTCACGGTTCCAGTTGTTCCAGGGCGACGAGGTAGGCCTCGTTGAACGTGGGGAACTGCGGGAGGGAGTCGGCCAGCACCGCGATCGGCAGACCGGCGCGGATGGCCAGCGCCGCGGTGTGGATCCACTCCGAGGCCATGGGTGCGAACGCCCACGCGCCCACCAGGACCCCGCGCCCGCGGTCGGCGACCAGGCCCAGCGTGCCGCGCGGCTCGGTGTCGTGGGTCCAGGGACGGGCGAGGGTCTCGGGCAGGTCGACCTCGGCGGTGACCGTGTCGATTCCCTGGTCCCGGGCCTGGGCCTCGGTGAGCCCCACCCCGGCGATCTCGGGGTAGGAGAAGATCACGCGCGGCACGGCGGTGTAGTCGGCCGTCCGCCCGGCGCCCAGGATGTTGTCGGCGACCACGCGCCCCTGGTACTTGGCCACGTGGGTGAACATCGCCCGGCCGGTGGCGTCGCCGACCCCCCACAGCCCCGGCGCCGCCCGGCAGCGTTCGTCCACCCGCAGGGCGGTGCGTTCCAGTTCCACGCCGGCCTCCGCCAGGCCCAGGCCGTCGGCGCGGGGGCGGCGTCCGGTGGCGAGCACCACCACGTCGGTGCGCACGCGTTGGCCGTTGTCCAGGGTGGCGCTCACCCCGTCGCCGTCCCGGGTCACCGAGGAGACCTCGGTGTTCAGGTGCACGGTGACGCCGTCGCGGTCGAACTGGTCGCTGATGAGTTCGCACAGCCGGGGCTCCTCGCGGTCCACCAGGCGGGGGCCGCGCTGGACGAGGGTCACCCGGGAGCCCGTCCGGGCCAGGAACTGGCCCAGCTCCACCCCCACCGCGCTGCCGCCGACCACGAGCGCGCGTTCGGGGACCTCGGTGAGGGTGGTGGCCTCCCGGTTGGTCCACACCACCGAGGAGTCCAGGTCGGCCAGTCCCTCGACCGGCGGGCGCACCGGTTCCGACCCGGTGGCCACGACCACGTGGTCGGCGGTGAGTTCGGTGTCGCCCACCGTCACCCGCCACGGGTCGCGGCCGGTGACGCGCGCCTCGCCCCGCAGGACGAGGGCGCCCTGGTCCCGGTAGCCCCGGGCCTGCGCGGAGTCGTCGAGGTGTCGGATCATCTGGTCGCGGTAGTCGCGCAGTCGCGGCCAGTCCAGGTCCGGGTGGGAGACACCGGCGGCGCCGTCGGCCTCCCGGCGCACCTCCGGCGGGCGCAGCAGAACCTTGGTGGGGATGCACGCCCAGTACCCGCACTCGCCGCCGATGAGTTCGCGTTCGACCACGGCCACCCGCCTGCCCGCGGCGAGCAGTCGGCCCGCGACGGTCTCGCCGCCCGGTCCCATGCCGATGACGATCGCGTCCACGTGTTCCATACGTCCTCGTTCCGCCCGGGTCCCGCGTCTTTCCCGATGGTGTCCCCCGCCCGGGACGCGGGAGGGGGACGACACGCCGACGGGCGCCGGGTTTCACGCGGTCGGATCCTGGACCGGGCGAAGGCGGGGGGCTCCCGTGACGTCCCCGCGGTGTCGTGGAGGATCGGCCCCGCCCCTGAGAACATGGGTCCCTCCCGCCACACCAGCGTGCGCGAATGGCCGAACGGCCCACTCGCCAGCCGCCCCACCCGAAAGGAACCGCCGCCACCGGCGCACACGCATGTCCACGCAGACCCTGCTCCTCGTCCTGGACCTCGTCGGCGTCCTCGCCTTCGCCGTCGACGGCTCGTTGACCGCCATCCGCAGCGCGCGGGTGGACATCGTCGGCGTCCTGGTCCTCGGCATGGTGACCGCCCTCGGCGGCGGCATCATCCGCGACCTGCTGCTCGGCGAGACCCCCGCCACCTTCCAGGACTGGCGCTACATCTGCACAGCCCTGCTGGGCGCGACCCTCGCCTTCTTCCTCAGCAGCCAGCTCGACCACCTGGCCAAACCGATCCTGGTCTTCGACGCGGCCGGGCTGAGCCTGTTCGCCGTGATCGGGGCGACCAAGGCCCTGGAGACGGGTTTCGGCCCCCTCCAGGCCACCCTGCTCGGCGTCGTCACCGGCGTGGGCGGCGGCACCATCCGCGACGTCGTGCTGAACCGGGTACCGACCGTTCTCAGCGCGAACTCGCGGCTGTACGCCATTCCCGCGCTGCTGGGCGCGGGCCTGGTCGCCGTCGCCTACTGGGCGGGGCTGACCTGGGGGTGGATCGCCGTGGTGGGGGCCGTCCTGTGTTTCGCCGTGCGGCTGCTGGCCCTGCTCTACCGGTGGAACGCGCCCCGGCCGCCCGGTTCCCCGCCGCTGTGAGGCCCGTCGGCGCCCGAGGCGCGGTCCGCGACCTCGCGCAGGATCGCGACCATGGCCGAAACCGGCTCGGGCGGGCGGCGCCGGTGCACGGCGTAGATCTCACGGGCCAGGCTGGTGCCGCGCAGCGGGCGGCTGACCCAGCCGCCCCGGCGCGCGGAGCCCAGGATGCTGCGCGGGACGAGGGCGACGCCGACCCCGGCCTCGATGAGGGCGAGGGCCACCTCGTAGTCGCGGGTCTCGTAGGCCACGGTCAGGTCCACCCCGGCGGCGGTGGCGGCGGTCTCCAGGCTGACGCGGTTGTGGATGCCCGGCGCGCCGCAGATCCACTCCTCGTCGGCCAGGTCGGCCA
This sequence comes from Nocardiopsis halotolerans DSM 44410, assembly GCF_000341065.1. Lineage (GTDB taxonomy): Bacteria > Actinomycetota > Actinomycetes > Streptosporangiales > Streptosporangiaceae > Nocardiopsis > Nocardiopsis halotolerans. The sequence continues at coordinate 31,379 of NZ_ANAX01000031.1, forward strand.
GTGAGAGGCCCCGGTCGGCGAGGGGGTGTCCTGCGGGGGCGACCGCAAGCAGCGGGTCGACCAGGACGCGTTCGCGGTGCAGCCCTCCGGCGCGGGGCAGGGGCACGCCCGGATAGCGGTGGGTCAGCAACAGGTCCAGGTCACCGGAGGCGACCAGGCCGTATCCGCCGGGGGGTTCGATGTCGGACAGGGACAGGCGTACCTGGGGGTGCTCGTGGCCGAAGGCGGCGAGGGTGGCGGGCAGCAGGACCTTGCCCGCGCTGGCGAAGGCGCCCAGGGACAGACGGTCGGGTTCGTGCCCGGCGAAGGCGCGGACCGCGGTCTCGGCGTCGCGCAGCTCCCCCAGGACGCGTTCACCGTGTTCGAGCAGGACCCGGCCCGCCTCGGTGAGGGTGGCCCCGGTGCGGTTCCGTTCGACCAGGAGGCATCCGGCCTCGCGTTCCAGCTTGGTGAGCTGCTGGGACAGGGCGGGCGGGGTGAAGGAGAGCCGCTCGGCCGCGGCGGCGATCGACCCCGCGTGCGCGATCTCCACGAGTACACGCAACCGGTTGGCGTCCAGCACGGCGACCCCACTTCCACACGGAGCGCAGAGCAAAGCACTGCTTAACGATCTTTAGCAGACCCAACTTTAAGTTAATGGCTGGTAGGGGCACAGTGGGCTGTATGAGCACCACGACCGCGCACGCCCCGCTCACGGCCACCGACGTCCGTGCCGCCGCAGAACGCATCGCCCCCCACGCCCGCCGCACCCCCGTGATGCACGCCGAGGTCGACGGGCGCCCGCTGACGCTCAAGTTGGAGCACCTCCAGCGCACGGGCGCGTTCAAGCTGCGCGGTGCGCTCAACGCCCTGCTGGGCGGGGAGGGCACCGACCGGGTGATCACCGCCTCCGGCGGCAACCACGGTCTGGGGGTGGCGACCGCGGCCCGCCTGCTGGGCGTGCACGCCACGGTCTACGTCCCGGAGTCGATCCCCGAGGCCAAGGCGGCGCCGCTGGCCGCCACCGGCGCCGAGATCGTCCGGGTCGGCGAGCACTACGCGGTGGCCGCCGAGGCCGCCAGGTCCCGGGCCGAGACCGAGGGGGTGCGCTACCTGCACGCCTTCGACGACCCGCTCGTCGTCGCCGGGCAGGGCACGATCGGCCTGGAGATCGCCACCGACGCGCCCGAGTGCGACACCGTCGTGGTCGCGGTGGGCGGCGGCGGCCTGGTGGCCGGTGTACGCCTGGGCGCGGAGGGGCGCGAGGTCGTGGGCGTCGAACCCGAGGGCTGCCAGAGCATGCACGCCGCGCTGGCCGCCGGGCACCCCGTGCGGACCCCCGTGGACTCGGTGGCCTCCTCCGCGCTGGGCGCGGCCACGCTGGGCCAAGTGCCCTTCGGGGTGCTCAGCGCCCATCCGGTGACCCCGGCGCTGGTGAGCGACGCCGAGATCGTCCGGGCACAGGAGCGGCTCTGGGAGGAGTTCCGGATCGCCACCGAGCCGGCCGCGGCCGTGCCCTTCGCCGCCTGGCTGGCCGGCCGGGTTCCCGGTGAGCGCCCGTGCCTGGTGGTGTGCGGGGCCAACGCCGAGTGGCGCCGCGCCGACCAGGACCTCGCGACTACGCCCGCTTCGGCAGGGTGAGGATCTCGGCTCCGTCGTCGGTGATGGCGATCGTGTGTTCGCTGTGTGCCGTCCGGCAGCCCGTCGCGCTGCGGAGCGTCCACCCGTCGGGGTCGGTGACGAGCTCGGCGGTGTCCGCCATGACCCACGGCTCCAGTGCCAGCAGCAGCCCGGGGCGGAGTTTGTACCCGCGTCCGGGCCGTCCGGCGTTCGTGACGTGCGGCTCCTGGTGCATCGTCGATCCGATGCCGTGACCGCCGAACTCGGTGTTGATCGGGTACCCCGCCTCGTCGAGGACCGTGCCGATGGCGTGGGAGACGTCACCGACGCGGGCCCCGGGTCCGGCCGCGGCGATCCCCGCGGCCAGCGCGCGTTCGGTCGTGCTGATCATCGCGACGCTCTCCGGGGGCCGTGACCCGCCCACGACGAAGCTGATGGCGGCGTCCGCGGCGACTCCGCCCAGGGAGACGGCGAGGTCGAGCGACAGCAGGTCGCCGTCGGCGAGCGCGTAGTCGTACGGCCGCCCGTGGAGCACGGCGTCGTTGACCGCCGTGCAGATGTGGTGGCCGAACGGGCCGCGTCCGAAGGACGGCTCGTAGTCGACGTAGCAGGACAGCGCTCCCGCGTCGGCGATCATGTTCCGGGCCCACCGGTCGATGTCCAGAAGGTTCGTGCCGACCGTGCTGCGTCCCTTCAGCGTGTGCAGGATGTCGGCGACCAGGGCGCCCGTGTCCTTCGCCCTGGCCAGTCTGGTGTGGTCAAGGATCTCGATCATGCGGCGCCTTCCTCGTGCAACCAATAACTATACCGGCCATACTATACCGGCACTGGAGTCGGCGCCACGACCGGGTCGCCGTTCACCCCCGCGTACGGCCAGACCCCGCACACGGGCGACCTGGTGCACTCCCTCCTCCCCGGCCCGTTGTTACCCACGGGTCGCCCTTACATTGGACTCCGACATCCGACCATTGGTGAGGGAGAACACGTGCTCTACGGTGCGTTGCGGAAGACAGCCTCGGTGCTCGCCCGTACCCTGTGCCGTCCGACCATCGAGGGCCGTGAGAACGTCCCCGACACCGGAGCGGTACTGCTGGCCAGCAACCACCTGTCGTTCGTGGACAGCGTCGTCATCCCCCTGTCGGTGACCCAGCGTAGGGTGCGCTTCCTGGCCAAGTCCGACTACTTCGAGGGCACCGGCGTCAAGGGCCGCGTGACCAGAACCGTGTTCTCCTCCCTGGGCGCCATGCCGGTACAGCGCGACGACGCGCGCGGGGCCATGCTGTCCCTGGAGACGATGCTGGACCGGCTGCGCGAGGGCGAGGCCTGCGTGATCTACCCCGAGGGCACCCGCTCCCAGGACGGACGCCTGTACCGGGGACGCACCGGGGTGGCGCTGCTGGCGATGGAGTCCAAGGCCCCGGTCGTGCCGGTGGCGGTGACGGGCACCCAGGACGTGCAGCCGATCGGCGCGTCCATGCCGCGCCCGCGTCCCTTCAGCATCCGTTTCGGCAAACCGCTGGACTTCTCCACCGGCTACGACCACCTCGCCCCGGGCAAGGCCCGCCGGGAGATCACCGACCGCGTCATGGACGCCATCCACGCCATGTCGGGCCAGGAGCGGGCCGAGGGGTACAACTCCGGCCGCGGCGAGTGACCACCGGCTCCGGCTCGCGCGCCACCTAGGGTGAGGGGCATGCGCGTACTCCTCATCTCCGACACCCACATCCCGCGTCGCGCACGCGACCTGCCCGACCAGGTGTGGCGGGAGGTCGACCGGGCCGACACGGTGATCCACGCCGGGGACTGGTGCGACACGGCCAGCCTGGAGCGCCTCGACGCGCGGGCCGCGCGCCTGGTCGGCGTCCACGGCAACAACGACGGCCCCGAACTGCGCGCCCGACTGCCCGAGGTCGCCCGCGCCACGCTCGGCGGGGTCCGCTTCGCGGTCGTGCACGAGACCGGCGACGCGCGGGGACGCGAGAAGCGGTGCCAGGAGCGGTTCGGGGACCACGACGTGCTCGTGTTCGGGCACTCGCACATCCCCTGGGACACCACGACCCCCTCCGGCCTGCGGCTGCTCAACCCGGGCTCGCCCACCGACCGGCGGCGCCAGCCCCACCACACCTACATGACGCTGGTCGCCGAGGACGCCCGCCTGCGCGAGGTGGAGTTGCACCGCCTGGACTGACCGCCCGCCCGGGGTTCAGAAGAAGAGCACGCCGACGATCCCGACGTAGACAGCGATCAGCAGGACCCCCTCGAAACCGATCCGGGCCCAACCCCTGGCCTGGCGGATGATGAGCCCCGCGAGCAGGACCACGGTCATCAGGAGCGCCCCGGTGGTGAGGAAGAGCTCGTCCGCCGTGGCCCCGTGGTAGAGCGAACCCGCCCGGTAGAAGACGTCGCCGACGGCCACGTTCAGCGCGTCCAGGCTGTTGCCGCCGATGACGGCGGACACCGCCAGGGTCATCGCGCCGCGCCGGACCGCGGCGACCGCCGCGACCGTCTCGGGGATGGCGTTGACCGCGCCCATGGCCACCGCGCCCACGAATCCCGCGCTGAGCCCCGTGGCCTCCACGATCGTCTCCGCCGCCTGGGCGAGCGCCCATCCGCCCACGGCCACGACCGTGCCCACAGCGACGAACCGCGCCCACAGGGCGGCGGTGCCCGTCCCCGCCTCCGCCGCCGTGCCGGAGGCCTCCTCGTCGGGGACGTCCACCACGGTCTCGCGGGTGCGGACGGCCCGCCAC
>NZ_ANAX01000032.1:0-1397 GCF_000341065.1 Nocardiopsis halotolerans DSM 44410
GCGGATCAGCCAGAGCCCGCCCGCGTAGAAGGCGACCAGCCCGAGCGAGGCCGGATGCACCCCCAGGACCGTCACGTCGGGGCCCATGGCCGCGAGCACGACCACGGACAGCAGACCGATCAGCAGGCAGCAGAAGAGCAGGTTGGCCGAGGAGGCCGCGGCGTGCTCCAGGTTGGCGCGCCGGTAGAAGAAGTCGGCCACCGCCAGCGCGAGCGTCTGCGCGGCGATCCCGCCGACCGCGTTGCTGTAGGCGAGCCCGGGCTGGTCCCCGACGGCGCTGACCGCCGTCATCACGATCCCCGACAGGGACGTGGCCAGCCCGAAGAAGACCGCGCCGAAGACCGCCTCTCCCCAGCCGGTGCGGTCGGCGAGGACGTCACCGAGGGAGGCCATCCGAACGCTGCCGACCACGGTCACCACGGCCACCACGGCGAAGAGCGCGGCGCTCCACCCCAGGGGCCAGGGAGGAGTCAGCGCCTCCAGCATGTTCACCCCCTTCTCCATGTTCCCGACCGCCCCTACCCGCTCCGGACACGGAGAACCGGTACGGGAAGGAGCCCCCCGTGGAAGGGGCGACCCCACGACGGACCAAGTCTCCGCCAACCCCGGTTACCCGACACGCCCCCGGGTAGCGGCACCCGCGACAGCACGTGTCACCACCACATCTCCCAGTGAGGAGGCGAAACATGTTTCGACACACCAAGCACCTCCAGTTCGAGGCCAAGCCGGAGGCTCCCGACGCGCTCTACGCGGCCAAACTCCAGGAACTCATCGGCGGCGCCTACGGCGAGATGACCGTCACCATGCAGTACCTGTTCCAGGGCTGGAACTGCCGCATCGAGGGCAAGTACAAGGACCTGATCATGGACGTGGCCACCGAGGAGATCGGGCACGTCGAGATGCTCGCCACGATGGTGGCGCGTCTGCTGGAGGGCGCCCCGGCCACCACCGTGGCCAAGGCGGTCAAGGACCCGGCCGTGGCGGCGGTCGTGGGCGGTATGAATCCGCAGCAGGCCATCGTCTCCGGTGGCGGAGCCGTCCCCGCCGACTCCGGCGGCACCCCGTGGAACGGCAAGTACATCGTGGCCAGCGGCAACCTGCTCGCCGACTTCCGCGCCAACGCCGCGGCCGAGGCCCAGGGCAGGCTCCAGACCGCACGGCTGTACAACATGACCGACGACCCCGGCGTCAAGGCGATGCTCCAGTTCAACCTGGCCCGGGACACCGTCCACCAGAACATGTGGCTGGCCGCCATCGAGGAGTTGCAGGAGGACGGCCTGGAGGGCGAGGTCGCGCCCACCGCCCTGTTCGACGAGGAGAACCAGGAGCACGCCAACACCATCTGGGGCCTGTCGGACGGCACGGCCGCGGCCAACGGCGGCTGGTCGCACCGGCCC
>NZ_ANAX01000032.1:1402-47822 GCF_000341065.1 Nocardiopsis halotolerans DSM 44410
CGACGGCCAGCACGAGCTGCGCTACCTCGACCAGCCCCAGCCGCTCGGCGGTCCGGCCTCCGCGCCGCCGCCGGACCCCGCGCTGTACGGGACCGACGGCGGGCCCAGCGGTGAGGGCTCGGAGAAGGGCGCCTCCCAGGCGACCAAGAACGAGGGCGTCATGGGCAAGATCAAGCACACCCTGGAGTAGTCCGGGGTCTGGGATCTGAGCGTCACCGCGCTTCGGGGCGGTCGTCCCCGTTCTCCGGACAGACCGGACAGAGCAGTCGGGCGGGGGGCCACGGACACCGCCCCACGAGGCGACGCCGCCGCTCGACCTGGACGGGGTGTCCGTCGTCGGGGGGCGAACGAGCGGCCGACGGCGGACACGTTAACCTCGGGCCATGACAGCCATGGGAACAGGTGGACGAGGGCTCATCGCCGCCCTGGCCGCTTCCGCGGTACTCACCTCGGGGTGTATGGGCCCGGTCGACGTCGACGGACTGCCCGGCACGTACCGCAACGACGTGACCGGCGGCGAGGTCCTGCTCGGGTCCGACGGGACGTTCTCCGTCACCGGCGTGTCGAGGGCGGAGGTCACAGGCGGCGATGCCGACCCCGTCGACTTCCATGGCAGTTGGGAGTTCGTCGACAGCGGCACGAGCAGCGACTTCGTCTACCTGACGATCGATGACGGTGGACTCGGCAGGATCGGCGGCGTCCAACTCTATCCGAGCGGCGGGTCGGAGGTGGAGTTCCGCGCCGATCCGGACGGACCGCCGTCCCTGGTGCTCACCAGGGTGGAGGCACCGTAGGTCCGTCGTCCTTCCGGGCCCCCACGTGAGCGGTGCGCTGGCCTGGGCCGCTCCCCCGACGGAACCGCGCACGAGCGTGGCCTCTCCTCGGGCGGCCGGATGCCGTCCCATGGCCGTCGACGCGGAGGAACCCGTGGAGAGAGAATCAGCACGCGTGAACCGGTGGCGACCGACGCCCGCGGACCCGTTTCCCCTGCCCGGGCCGCCCCTGCTCACGCAGGGCTGGCACGACGTCGTCTTCGCGCACTGGCCGGTTCCGCCCGAGCGGGTGACGCCGCTGCTGCCCGCGCACACCCGACCCGACGTGCTGGACGGAACCTCCTACGTCGGACTCGTGGCCTTCCGGGTGCCCTCCACCGAGGCCTGCGGAATCCCCGTGGGCGGTTTCCAGGAGGTCAACGTGCGCCTGTACTCGGTGGACGGCCACGGCCGCCGGGGCGTGGTCTTCCTGTCCATGGACGCCGACGCGGCGCACGGCGTCCTGGCGGCCAGGGCCCTCACGGGACTGCCCTACATGTGGTCGGACGTCTCCCTGCGTTCGGCGGGTGACGCGCACGCGGGCGCGGTGCGCCGCCGCCTGCCCCGGGGCGGGGCCCGGGGGCGGTGGCGGGCGACCGTGGGCGAGCGGGTGGAGCGTGAGTCGGCGCTGGAGCGCTTCGTCACCGCGCGGTGGGGCCTGCACACCCGGCACGCGGGGTCCACCTGGTGGATCCGCGTGGCGCACCGCCCCTGGCCCCTGTTCCGCGCGCGCTCCTGGGAGTACGAGGGCGACCTGTTGGAGGCCGCGAGCGTGCGCGTCGACGACCACGACCCCGTGTCGGTGCTGTGGTCGCCAGGTGTGGACACCGGTGTGTGCCCCTCGTTGCTCCCCGCTCCGCCGGTGGCCGTCAGCGCAGGAGCTTGTCCGGCGTGATCGGCAGGTCCCTCACCCGCACGCCCGTGGCGTGGTGGACGGCGTTGGCCACCGCCGCGGGTGAGCCGACGATGCCGATCTCACCCGCGCCCCGCGATCCCATGGGCGTGGCCCGGGGATCCTCCTCGTCCAGCCAGTCGGCCCGCAGGTCGCCCACGTCGGCGTTGGTGGGGACGTGGTACTCGGCGAAGTCGCCGTTGGCGATGTGGCCGTAGCGCGGGTCCCGGTAGCTCTCCTCATGCAGGGCCATCGACAGGCCCATGACCATCCCGCCGAGGAACTGCGAGCGCACCGTGCGCGGGTTGACCACCCGCCCGATGGAGAACAGGCCGTACATACGCGGCACCCGGACCTCACCGGTGTCGGCGTTGACCCACGCCTCCGCGAAGTGCGCCCCGAAGGAGTAGATCGAGTACCCCTCGTCGACGGTGTCCTCCGCCGCGCTCGCGCTCGCCTCCGCGCCCGGCTCCGGGGAGTCCCCGTGCCGGTCGCGGAAGGCCCTGGCCGCGGCCACGATGGCCGTCCCCCAGGAGCTGGTGCCGCTGGAGCCGCCCGCGACGGAGGCCGAGGGGAACGCGGTGTCGCCGATCCGCAACCGGATGTCGGAGGCGGGTCGGCCCAGGGCGTCGGCGGCGATCTGGGTGAGGGATGTCCAGGCTCCGGTGCCGATGTCCACCGCGCCGATGGACACCTCGTAGCGGCCGTCGCCGTCGTGGCGGACGTGGGCCACCGAACCGGGGTTGAACATGTGCGGGTAACTCGCCGAGGCCACGCCGGTGCCCACCAGCCAGTCCCCTTCGCGGCGGGAGCGGGGCGCGGGGTCGCGCCCGTGCCAGCCGAAGCGCTCGGCGCCCTCGCGCAGGCACTGCACCAGGCGGCGGTCCGACCACGGGGAGCCGCTCTGGGGGTCGGTCTCGGGGTCGTTGAGCGCGCGTAGCTCGACGGGGTCGACGCCGCAGGCGTGGGCGAGCTCGTCCATGGCGGCCTCGGCCGCGTACGTTCCGGGGCATTCTCCGGGGGCGCGCATCCAGAAGTTGACGGGCACGTCCAGGGCGGCGATCCGGTGGGTGGTGCGGCGGTGGGGCGCGGCGTACATCCACCGTGAGCACATCGCGCTGTTCTCGGTGAACTCCTTGATGGTGGAGGTCTGTTCCACGGCGTCGTGGGAGACCGCGCCCAGCCGCCCGTCGCGGTCGGCGCCCAGCCGTACCCGCTGGATGGTGGGGGTGCGGTAGCCCACCAGGCAGAACATCTGCTGCCGGGTCAGCGCGAACTTGACCGGCCGCCCCGGCAGGGCGCGGGCGGCCATCGCGGCCAGGACGTTGTGCGCGTGCGCCTCCCCCTTGGAGCCGAAGCCGCCGCCCACGTGGGGCGCGACCACCCTGACCCGTTCGGGGTCGAGTCCGAACACGGTGGCCACGGACGCACGGACCACGTGCACGCCCTGGGTGGAGTCGTACAGGGTGAGGTGCCCGGTTCCCTCCTCCCACAGGGCCGTGGTGGTGTGCGGCTCCATGGGGTTGTTGTGCTCGGTGGGCGTGCTGTAGGTGTGGTCGACCACGACCTCGGCGCGCTCCAGTGCCGCCTCGACGTCGCCCTGCGCGGTGTCGGCGGACGGCCCCTCGTCGGCGTCCTCGACCGGCCGGTACAGGCCCCGGTGGTCGGCGGTCAGCACCACGTCGTGCGACAGGCGTTCGTAGTCGACCTTCACGAGTCCGGCCGCCTGACGGGCGGTCTCGGGGGTGTCGGCGACGACCGCGGCGACGAACTGGCCGTGGAAGGACACCTCGTCGGACTGGAGGACGGCGAACTCCCGGTCCTCGGTGTCGGCGAGCCGTTCGGCGTTGCCCGGGGTCAGGACGGTGTGCACCCCCGGCAGGGCCTCGGCCCCGGAGGTGTCGACCGCGGTGACGCGCCCGTGCGGGATCGTGGACAGCACCGGGTGCAGGTACAGGGGGTCGGAGAGCGGGTGCTCGTAGGCGTAGGGTGCCCGCCCGGTGACCTTGTCCGCGCCCTCCACACGGGTCAGCGGCCGACCCATGGACTTCGGTTCCAGCGTGCTGGTCATGACGTCTCCTCGGTGCTCAGGTCGCGCAGGGTCGCGGCGAGGGTGTTGACGGCCATGGGAACCTTGAAGGCGTTGCCGGGGCCGGTCTCGGCGTCGGCGAGCTCGGCCCGGGCCGCGTCGCGGAAGGCCTCCTCGGTCGCCGGTCCCCCGCGCAGCTCCTCCTCGGCGCGGTGGGCCCGCCAGGGGGCGTGGGCCAGGCCGCCGAAGGCCACGCGCACGTCCTCGACGGTGCCGTCCACGACGCGCAGCGCGGCGGCCACGGACACCAGGGCGAAGGCGTAGGAGGCGCGGTCGCGCACCTTGCGGTAGGCCGAACGGGCGGCCAGCGGCAGGCGGGGCAGGTCGACGGCGGTGATCAGGTCACCGTGTTCCAGGATGGTGTCGCGCTGGGGCGTGTCCCCGGGGAGGCGGTGCAGGCCGGGCAGGTCGATGGTGCGTTCCCCCGAGGGGCCCAGCACCCGTACCTGGGCGCCCAGGGCGGTCAGCGCGACCGCCATGTCGGAGGGGTGGGTGGCCACGCAGTGCTCGGAGGCGCCCAGGACGGCGTTGTAGCGGCCGTAGCCCTCGATCGCCGCGCAGCCCGTGCCGGGTTCGCGTTTGTTGCAGGGCATGGCGCGGTTCTGGAAGTACACGCACCGTGTGCGTTGGAGGAGGTTGCCGCCGGTGGTGGCGGCGTTGCGCAGCTGGCCGGAGGCGCCCGCCAGCAGGGCCTGGGACAGGACCGGGTAGTGCTCGCGGATCTCGGGGTGGGCGGCCAGGTCGCTGTTGGGTACGGCGGCGCCGACGCGGATCCGTCCGTCGGGCAGCTTCTCGACGCGGTGGCTGAGCAGGTCGCGCACGTCCACGAGCGAGGTGGGTTCGGCGATGCCGAGTTTCATGTGGTCGACCAGGTTGGTGCCTCCGCCGATGTAGGCGGCGTCGGGGTTGGCCGCGACCTCGGCGACGGCGTCGGCGGCCTCGGCGGGGCGGGTGTAGGCGAAGGGTTTCACCGGGAGGCCTCCCGAATCGCGGCGACGATGTTGACGTAGGCGCCGCAGCGGCACAGGTTGCCGCTCATGCGCTCGCGGATCTCGGCGTCGTCCAGGGTGACGGGCGCACGGAGGTCCTCGGTGACGTGGCTGGGCCAGTCGGCCCCGGCCTCCTCCAGCATGCCCACGGCCGAGCAGACCTGGCCGGGGGTGCAGTAGCCGCACTGGAAGCCGTCGTGGTCGACGAAGGCGCGGGCGACGGGGTGCAGTTGGTCCTCCCCGGCGAGTCCGGCGGCGGTGGTGACGGTGGCGCCGTCGTGGGCGACCGCGAAGGTCAGGCAGGACACGACGCGGCGGCCCTCCAGCAGGACCGTGCACGACCCGCACTGGCCGTGGTCGCAGCCCTTCTTGGGCGAGGTGTTGCCCAGCCGGTCGCGCAGCGCGTCCAGCAGGGTGGTGCGTGTGTCGACGGTGAGCTCGCGTTTCTCACCGTCGACGTGCAGTGTGATGGTGGCCTCCACCGGCAGTGCCCTTCTCTCGTGTGGTCCGTGTCGTGTGCGCCGCCGTCCCCCGGGGCCCGTCGGTCGCGCACCGCGCAAGGGGCTCGTCACAGTCTGTGACAGCGGTGGGATCGCCGGAAGCCGACACGGCGTGGTGCCCGGGGAGAGGCGGTGGGGTCCGGTCAGCCAGCGACGGGTTCCAGGACCGCCCGGGCCCCCGGCAGCCGCCCGTGCTCCAGGTCGTCGAGGGCGTCGGGGGCGGCGTCGAGCGGGTAGGTCCTCGTGCGCTGGCGCACCTGCCCCCGGGCGGCCAGGTGCATGAGTTCGTCCAGGTCGTTGTAGGTGCCCACCAGGTTGCCGACGACGGAGATCTCCCGGGAGACGACGTCGATGGTGGGGACGTCGAGCGCGCCGCCGTAGCCGATCACGAAGTAGCTCCCGGCGTCGCGGGTCATGGCCACGCCCTCCTTCTCGGTGCCTCCCTCGCCGACGAAGTCGAGCACCACCCGCGCGCCCCTGCCGCCGGTGATGTCGGCGACCGCCTCGGTGTGGGTCCCGTCGGCCAGGACGGTGTGCTGGGCGCCGAGCTCCTCGGCCACGCTCAGCGCCTCCTCCGAACGGTCCACGACGGTCAGTTCGGCGGGGCTGAGCGCGGTGAGCACCTGGATCCCGATGTGGCCCAGTCCCCCGGCCCCGAGCAGTACCGCGTGCGCCCCCGGGTACAGCAGCGGGACGGCCCTGCGCACGGCGTGGTAGGCGGTGAGTCCGGCGTCGGCGAGCGCGGCCACATCGGCGGGCGCCAGGCCGTCGGGGAGCCGGACGCAGGCGCGGGCGTTGGTGAGCAGCAGGTCGGCCATGCCGCCGTCGGTGTCGATGCCGGGGAAGGCGGAGTTCTCGCAGTGGACGTCGTCGCCCGCGCGACAGGGACGGCACAGCCCGCACGTGACCAGAGGATGCAGGATCACCTTGTCGCCGACCAGGACGTTGGTGACGGCCGAGCCGATCTCGACCACGGTCCCGGCGTTCTCGTGGCCCAGGACGTAGGGCAGGTCGACCCCGCTCCTGTCCGCCCACTGGCCCTCGACGACGTGCAGGTCGGTACGGCACACGCCCGCGGCGTTGACCTGCACCAGAACGTCCAGCGGACCTGTGACCCGTGGATCGGGGACCTCGTCGACGGTCGGCTGGACGCCGTACTCGTGTACCCGTACCGCACGCATGCTCGCCCCTGAGGTGTGTCGGCTCCCTCCCAGTCGCACTTTCCGGAGCGGCCCGGACGAAACGTGCCGGGCCGCTCCGGGCCGTACCGGGCGCGGGCGCGACGACCGGGACCGTTCGGAGGGTTCGGCTGGGTGGGGCGTCCGACCTCAGGGCCGGCTCCGCCCGGTTCCCGGGAACGGTCAGGGCTTCCTGCCGGTGAGGGCGATGAGGCGGTCCTGGAGGCTGGTGTCGGGGCCGACCTCGGCGGGCGCGTCGAACATCGGACCCGGGCCGAAGCCCTGGCCGCTGGCCCAGGCGTGGACCTCCTTGACCAGGTCGGGGTCCAGCCGTTCGTCGGCGCCCAGGGCGCGGGCCAGGTCCCAGGCGTGCACCGTCAGGTCGAAGGTCATCTGCCACAGGTACAGCTCGCCGGACGCGTCACCGAAGGACAGGTGGACCGTGGTCTCCAGGGAGGAGGGGGCGAGCCAGGCGGCGCGGGACTCCCGGGAGGCCACCTCCCAGGTGGTGATGGGTTCCTCGCCCAGGTTGTCGCCGTCGAGGCGGTCTCCGACCTCCTCGACCCGCGCGCCGCCCAGCAGGGGCGGCACCCACAGCTGTTCGGTGGTCAGGTGGTTGACGAGGTCGTGCACGTCCCATTCGTCGCAGGGTGTGGGCAGCGCCCAGTCCGTCAGTCTGACCTCGCGGACCCGGCGGTCGAACTCCCCCATCGCGGTGCCGTGCAGGTCGATCAGTTGTGCCATGAGTGTCCCCCGGAACGGAAGTAGCGGTTCTGCGCGCGTTTCCTACCCGTGCCGGAACGGGCGAACACGCCCGCACTGATCGGTCGTGCGGGAACGGCGACGGCCGCGCACGGGGATACCGTGCGCGGCCGCCAGGGGTCGTTCGGGTGTGGGCGCGGGTCGCGGGGATCCGTCGGAACCCCGCGTCCGGGCGCCGTCTAGTGCGCGGCGGCCGGAGCGCCCTCCGCGGTGCCCGCCGGTGAGCGCCGCACGAAGAAGGTCAGGGCGAAGGCCACGACCGAGACGACCGCGCCGACCAGGAAGGCGGCGTGGACGCCACCCGCCTGCGCGTTGACCGGGGTGAGCCCGTCGGTGAGCAGCCCCGCCGATGTCGCGGACATGATCGCGACGAAGATCGCCGTACCGGCCGCACCGGCGATCTGCTGCACGGTGCCGACCACGGCGCTGCCGTGCGAGTACAGCTCGGGCCTGAGCGATCCCAGGGCCCCGGTGAGCAGCGGTGTGAACATGAAGCCCAGACCGGCGCTGAGCACGACGTGCGCGGCGACGACGAAGCCGACCGGCGTCTGGGCGTCGAGGAGCGTCATCCCCCACAGCACCAGCGACACCACCGCGGCGCCCGGAATGACCAGCGGGCGCGGGCCGAGGCGGTCGTAGAGGCGGCCCACCACCGGGGCGAGCAGACCCATGACCAGGCCGCCGGGCAGCAGGGCCAGACCGGTGACGAGCGTGTCGTGGCCCAGGACGTTCTGCATGTAGACCGGCAGCAGGATGAGGGTGCCGAACAGGGCCATGAAGCTGATCACGACCAGGCCGATCGAGACGCAGAACTGCCTGGAGCCGAACACGCGCAGGTCGAGCAGGGCGCGGTCCCTGTTCTGGAGGCGGAACTGGCGCCACACGAACAGCACCAGCGCGACGGCTCCGACCCCGATCGAGGCCAGCGGCGGCACCACGGCGGTGGCCTCGCCCTCACCCAGGCCGGAGAAGCCGTAGACGAGACCGCCGAACGCCAGCGCGGACAGCGGGAGCGAGAGCAGGTCGATGCTGGCGGCGCGCGGCTCGGTGACGTTGCGGATGAAGAGCGCTCCCAGGACCAGGCCCAGGATCGCGACGGGCAGGACGATGCCGAACATCCAGCGCCAGTCGAGCACGCTCAGGATGAGGCCCGCCAGGGTGGGTCCGACGGCGGGTGCCACGGACATGACGATGGAGATGTTGCCCATGGTGCGGCCTCGGCGGTCCGCCGGGACGATGTTCAGCACGGTGGTCATGAGCAGGGGCATCATGATGGCCGTTCCCATCGCCTGGACCACGCGGCCCAGGAGCAGGAAGGTGAAGCCCGGGGCCAGGAAGCACAGCAGCGTGCCGAGGCTGAACAGCGTCATCGCCGTGATGAACACCTGGCGCACGTGGAAGCGCTGGAGCAGGAAACCGGTGGCGGGGATCACCACGGCCATCACGAGCATGAAGGCCGAGGTCAGCCACTGACCGGTGGAGACGGAGATGCCGAGGTCCTTGGTGAGCGCGGGCAGGGCCACGCCCATGATCGTCTCGTTGAGGATGACCACGAACGCCGACACCAGGAGCAGCGGGATGATGAGGCGGCCCGCGCGCTCCGTGCTCTCATCGTGTGGTGGGGCCGAACCGACGTCGGCCTTGGGTGGAGTGGGCTGCCCGGTCACAGGTGTCCTCAGGTCGTGGTGGATGGGGGCCTTCTGGGGGTTTGGCGAACCTCCCCAGAGCACTCCCAACGTCTCAGAGCGGCCGACCGTTCCCGAAACGGCGGTGTGTTCTGGGGCATACCGACGCGAGCCTTCGGAGTGTGTCCCGTCCGCGCACGGAGGCGCCCCGGGTCGTGGCGGCCCGGAGAGGAGTGAGGGCGCGTGCCCTAGCCACGCGCGGAGGCGTCGGTGCCGAGCCCCCGGCACGCGGTGCGTGCGAGCGCGAGCGCGCAGGCGTCCTCGATGACGCCGCCCAGCCAGGTGGGGCGCCCGGTGCCGTTCCAGTACCGCCGCCACCCGACTCCCGCGGCGGCGCCGACCGGGGACGCGGCCGCGGCGACCAGGGCGGACAGGACGGTCGACGTGCCCAGCCCCCTGGCGAGCAGTGCCCCACCGGTGCCCGCGCTGAGCGCCCTGGCCGCCAGGCTCGGTCCGGCGGTCCTGCTGGGGATGCCGGGGACCTTGTCCCCCGTGGCCTCCCCCAGGACGGACGCCGCCAGGAGCGTGCGCCCGACCTTTCCGGAGACCGGCCACAACGGTGCGCTCCCCAGCGTGCTGCGTGCCCCCGTGGCCAGACCCAGCGCCGTGGCCCGGGCCATGGCCGATGATGCGCCCATGTCGTGGGCTCCCTTCCCTCCGGCGGCCGCCGTGCGCGGCTCCTCGTGACTCCCGGCTATCCGGATCGGCCCCCGCGAAACCTCGCCGCGGCGGCGGGGTCCCCGGCCGTTCGCGGACCGCGGGACGGCCGAGGAGGTCCGCGCGTCGCCCGCCTCCCACCACCGGCGCACGAACGGCCCGGGACACTAGGGTGTGGGCCATGCCACCGTCACCCCCCGACGACGCCCTCCTCGACGCTCTCGTGCGTGACGCGTTCGGCGAGGAGGCCCGTGTACGCGAACGCGCGGTGCTCACCGGAGGCACCTACAACTCCGTGTACGACGTGGTCCTGCGCGACGGCCGCCGGTCGGTGCTCAAACTCGCACCCCCTCCCGACCGTCCGCGGCTCACCTACGAACACGGGATCATGGCCACCGAGGCGATGGCCTACGGGCGGTCCCGCCCCCTGGCCGGTCCGCTCGTGCCCGAGGTGCTGCACCCGGGCACCGTGCCCGGGGACCCGCGCCGCGAGTACCTGTTCCTCAGCCACCTGCCGGGCACCCCTCTGGACGGAGCCGAACTGGCACCGGCCCGGCGCGCCGCGGTCCGCCGCGACCTGGGACGCGCCGTGGCGGCCCTGCACACCGTCACCGGAACGGAGTTCGGCTATCCGGGGCGGGACGGACTACGCGCGTCCACCTGGCCGGAGGCGTTCGGCGCGATGGTGGAGGCGGTGGTGGCCGACGCCTCCCGGTTCGGGGTTCCCCTGCCCGGCGGCGGGGCGGAGGTCCTGCGGCTGGTGTCGGCCAACCTCGTCCACCTGGAGGCGGTGCGCGTTCCGGTGCTCACGCACTTCGACCTGTGGGACGGCAACGTCCTGGTCACCGGGGGCGGGCGGGGCGAGGCGCGGCTCTCGGGGATCATCGACGCCGAACGCGCCTTCTGGGGCGATCCGGCGGCCGAACTGGTGTCCCTGGCGCTCTTCGGCGACGTCCGCGACGACGCCGACCTCCTGGAGGGCTACCGCGGGGCCGGGGGCGCCGTCGACTTCACGCCGGAGCTGCTGCGCAGGCTCGCCCTGTACCGGGTCTACCTGTACCTGGTCATGTTCACCGAGCCCACCCCGCGCGGCCACGCCCCGGAGGAGGCCGCCCGGGTCCGCGCGTTCGTCGGAGAGCACCTGGAGGCCGACCTGGCCCGGCTGGCCTCCCCCCTGGTCTGAACCGCGCCCGCCCTCCCTCGTTCCCGAGCGCACCAGGAAACGGGGCCGCCTCCGAGGAGACGGCCCCGTACGCGCTCGGGGAGACTAGCGCGGCAGGCGCTCGGCCAGCCAGGCCTCCACCTCGTCCGAGGAGCGCGGCAGACCGGCCGACATGACCGTGCGGCCCTCCTCGGTGACCAGCACGTCGTCCTCGATGCGCACGCCGATGCCGCGCAGCTCCTCGGGGACGGTCAGGTCGTCGGGCTGGAAGTACAGGCCCGGCTCGACGGTGAGCACCATCCCCGGCTTCAGGTCCCCGTACAGGTGGACCTCCTGGCGGGAGACCGCGCAGTCGTGCACGTCCATGCCCAGCATGTGGCCGGTGCCGTGCAGGGTGTACCGGCGCTGGAGGCCCAGCTCCAGCACGCGGTCGACCGGGCCCTCCAGCAGGCCCCACTCGACCAGGCCCTCGGCCAGCACCCGCTGGGACGCCTCGTGGAAGGCCACGAACGGCCTGCCCGGGGCGACGGCGGCGATACCGGCCTCCTGGGCGGCGTACACCAGGTCGTAGACCCTGCGCTGGACGTCGGTGAAGGTGCCCGACACCGGCATCGTGCGGGTGACGTCGGCCGTGTACAGGGTGGTGGTCTCCACGCCCGCGTCCAGCAGCAGCAGGTCGCCCTCGCGTACCGGACCGTCGTTGCGGGTCCAGTGCAGGGTGGTGGCGTTGGCGCCCGAGGCGGCGATGGTGCCGTAGCCGACGTCGTTGCCCTCCACGCGGGCGCGCAGGAAGAACGTGCCCTCGACGAACCGCTCGGAGGTGTCCTTGGCCTGCGGCAGCGCCTTGACGACGTCGCCGAAGCCGCGCACGGTGGCGTCCACGGCCAGCTGGAGCTGGGCGACCTCCCACTCGTCCTTGACCAGGCGGTGGTCGGCCAGCGTGACGGAGAGGTCCTCGTCGAGCTGGGCGTACTTGGCGCGGGCCTCCTCGTCGGCGTCGGCGCGCAGCCCGTCGACCAGGGCGTCGAGCTCGGCGTCGTGGCCGCGCACGATGCGGGTGGTCGCGTCGCCCGAGCGCAGCGCGTCGGCGAGGGTGGTGACGTCGGCGGTGGCCACGCCGAGCAGGTCGGCGGCCTCGGAGAGGCTGTTGCGGCGGCCGGTNCCAGCCAGAACTCGCCGTTCTCGCGGTTGGAGCGGGGCTTGAGGTAGAGCACCACGTCGTGGCCGCCGTCGGCGGTGGGGGTGAAGACCAGGCAGCCGCCGTCGGAGGTGTCACCGGTCAGGTAGGCGTAGTTGGTGGCCGCCCGGAACGGGTACTCGGTGTCGTTGGAGCGGGTGAGCAGCTGTCCGGCCGGGATGACCAGGCGGTCCCCGGGGAAGGCCGCGCTGATCGCGGCGCGGCGGCGGGCGGTGTGCCCGGCCTGCTCGACGGGCTCCAGGTCGCGCCGTTCGGTGTCGGCCCAGCCGGTGCTCATCCACGCGGCGAGCTCGTCGGAGACCGACTGCGCCTGCCCGTTCTTGCGTGGACTGAACACGGGGGCGTTCGTCTCGTCCTGGGGGCGCTGCTGCTCGCTCACGTCGTGCATCTCCTCATCGGCTCGTCGGCGTGACCGCTGGTGGGCGGCCTCGGGCACCCATCGTACGGGGGAGCTCGAACACGTGGCCGCTCCGCGGACATAGCTGTCCCCATAACGTCGCGGCGGCCCGCGTTGTGCCCCGGTCGCGGACCGGCCGTGGAGCGGCCCGTCCCCGGACCGGCCCTCAGGCGAGGTCGCGCGTGAAGGGGATGGCCGACGGGTAGGGCAGGTCGTCGATGTCGGCGGGGTCGACCCACCGGTAGCCGATGCGTTCGTACAGGGCCACGGCCTCGGGCTGGGAGGGCCCGGTGAACAGCAGGACCCTGGCGTAGCCGAGGTCGCGGGCGGCCTCCTCCAGGGCGGCCATCACCCTCCGCGCCAGGCCGCGTCGGCGGTGGCGGTCCGAGGTCCAGACGCGCTTGAACTCGGCGGTCTCGGGCATGGCCGCGCGGTCCTGCTTGTAGGGGCGCACGGCCCCTCCGGCGACGATCTCCCCGTCGATCTCGGCCAGCACCAGGCGCCCGTGGGGAGCGGCGAACTCGCTCACGGGGTAGCGCGCCAACTCGTTGGCCGCGCCCTCGGCGCCGTAGCGCCGGGTGTACTCCTCCAGCAGACCGGCGAGCAGCCCCGCCGCGCGGGGATCGTCGTGGCGCACGCGCAGCATGCGGATTCCGTCACCGTGCCCGTCCGTCCCGGCGGCCTCGGTACTGGTGTGTGTCACGCGTCCCTCCCCCGTGGGTGCCCGATTCCGCCGGAATACTACGCGCGGAACCGACGGGGGCACCACGTGGGTTGACTCACCCGGCCACCGGTCAGTCGGCGTTGGGCCCGTACCTGTTGTCGCGGTCGGACGGATCGTCGGGGTCGCCGAGGTTGCCCAGGGTCACGGCGACGGGCGGCAGGAACGACGCCACCACGCACATGGCCACCGCCCACCCGGTGCCGAACAGGTGGTAGACGGGCAGCGAACCCGCGAACAGGACCAGGCACACACCCATGACCAGGCTGTACTGGCGCACCCGGCGCTTCATCGGCCAAGCCCCCTCAGCCAACGGGTACCTTCCACGCTACCCGGCGCCATCCGCGCGGTCAGGCGTCGGCGGGCGCCCGGGAGGGCGGCTCGGGCTGCGCGGAGGACGGTGCGGACGGCGCGCGGAAGCGGGTGCGGGCGCGCAGCGCCCTGAGTCCGTTCTCGATCTCGTATCCGGCCTCCAGCAGCCGCTGCCTGGACTCCTCCGCGCTGCGCACGGTGGCCTCGTCGAAGATGAGGTTGTAGTACCGCTCGGGCACCTGGTTCAGCAGCGTGCGCAGGGTCCGCAGCGACGCGGTGGCCGCCGCGTCCCCGCCGGGTACCTCGGGCAGGACCCCGTAGGCGCGGCGCGCCCATGCGGGCAGGGTGGCGTAGGACAGGGCGCCGACCGGAAACCACAGGGGCTTGAGCGGCGCCAGTCGGGACAGGTGGTCGGGCACCCTGGGCCACAGCAGGAACCGTACGGCCTGGCGGGCTTCGGGGGTGGCGCGCAGGGCGGGCCGGACCGAGGCGAGGTAGCGGCGCAGGTCGGCGACCGAGCGCGGCACGTCGTCGCGGTACAGGCCCACGTAGGTGGCGGTGTGCGACTGCTCGTCGACGTAGCGGTCCAGTTCGCGGGCGGTCAGCGGGACCCCCGCCCGGTGGGCGTTCTCCAGGTAGGAGGAGACCTCCGCGCAGTGCACCCACACCAGCAGGTCGTGCTGGTCGACCCGGTGGAGGCGGCCGGTGGTCGGGTCGGTGAAGGACAGCGCGCGGTGCACCCGGCGCACGCGCTCGCCCAGCGCGTCGGCCTCGGCGGGGCTGCCGTAGGTGGTGACGGCCACGAAGTGGGCGGTGCGCAGCAGGCGGCCGGTGGGGTCGGAGCGAAAGTCGGAGCGCTGCCACACCCCCTGCATGGCCACCGGGTGCAGGGCCTGGAGCATGAGGGCGCGCACGCCCGCCACCCACATCGACCGGTCCAGGTGGATCTTCCAGGTGACGCTCTCGGGGGCGGCGACGGTCGGCTGCATCCGGTCTCCTCCGGGGCCGCGAGGGGGCTCGCACCGTGTGGCGGACTCTCGTCTCCACGATACGTCCGGTGTTCCCCGAGCCTTCGGCGGGTCCGCGACGAGCCCGTTCCATGACCGTGGCTTGAGCGAATCGAGGAACGGGACGGGCGCAGTCTGGGTAGTGGGACCGCCCTCTCCAGGAGCGGTTCCGGCGAGGAAGGAGCACAGTCATGTCCGCCCCAACACAGCCCCACACGTTCTTCGACGTCGACCGCTACACCCGAGCCGTGGAGTCCGCCGACGCCGACGCCCTGCTCTCCCAGTACGGCGACGACGCCGAGATGGAGATGTTCGACCGGCGCACCCCGCCCAGCGCGCCCATGATCCTGCACGGCAGGGACGAGATCGGAGCGGCCCTGAGGGACCTCAACTCGCACGAGATGACCCACGAGGTGCTCCAGTGCGTGGCCGACTCCGAGCACGTCGCCTACACCGAGCGGTGCACCTACCCCGACGGAAACAAGGTCATGAGCATGACCATGCTGGACCTGCGGGACGGGCGCATCGCGCACCAGTCCATGGTCCAGGCCTGGGACGAGGAGGACCAGGGCACCCTCCAGGTGGTCGGGTTCGACGACGCCGAGATGGGCGAGGAGTTCGAGAAGGGCCGCATCGACGTCGTGCGGATCGGCGGCCAGGGGGTCGCGCGGATGACCTTCGAGCCCGGTTGGCGCTGGTCCGAGCACGTGGCTCCCCTCATGGGAACCGAGACGTGCATGAAGACCCACTGCGCCTACATCGTGTCGGGCGCCCTGCGCTGCCGGATGGACGACGGCACCGAGCGCGACGTCCACGCCGGTGAGGTCGCGTCCGTCCCGCCCGGGCACGACGCCTGGGTCCTCGGCGACGAGCCGTTCGTCGCGGTCGACTGGCGCGCGCCCAACGCCGGGTGAGCGTCGCCGGTCCGGGTCCGCGTCCCCTTCCGTCCGGGGCGCGGACCCGGTCCTCGGTTCATGCCGGGCGTCCCCGCAGGTAGGCCAGGACCGCCTGGACCCGACGGTGCACGCCCTCCTCCGGAGGCAGGTCGAGTTTGGCCAGGATGTTGCCCACGTGCTTGCCCACGGCGGCGTCGCTGACCAGCAGTTCGCGGGCGATCGCCCCGTTGGAGCGGCCCTCGGCCATCAGGGCGAGGACCTCGTGCTCACGCGGTGTCAGGCGCTCCAGCGGGTCGGCGCGGCGGCGCAGCAGTTGGCGGACCACCTCGGGGTCGACGAAGGTCGCGCCGTCCACCACCCTGCGCAGCACGGAGGCGAACTCGCGGACGTCGCCCACCCTCTGCTTGAGCAGGTAGCCCACGCCCCGGCCGTCACCGGAGTCGAGCAGGTCGGTGGCGTAGCTCAGCTCCACGTACTGGCTCAGCGCCACCACCGCCAGGCCGGGGTGCTCGCGACGCAGCCGGACGGCCGCGCGCAGCCCCTCGTCGGTGAAGTCGGGGGGCATGCGGATGTCGGTGACCACGAGGCCGGGCGTGTGCTCGGCGACGGCCGGCACGAGGGCGTCGGCGTCGCCGACGGAGGCCACGACGGGGAAGCCGAAGCGTTCCAGGAGCCCGGACAGGCCCTCCCGGAGCAGGACGCCGTCCTCGGCCAGGACGGTGGGCACCAGGGGCGGGGCGGCGGGGGTCACGTCAGCGGTGTCGGGGGGAGGGGTCCGCACGGCAGCTCCACTCGGATTCGGGTCGGTCCGCCCGCGGGGCTGGACAGCTCCATTGTGCCGCCCATGACGGCGACGCGGTCCATGAGACCGGTGAGCCCGGAACCGCGTGCGGGGTCGGCACCGCCCGCGCCGTCGTCGGTGACCTCCACCAGGAGGGTGTCGGAGCGGCCCGCGCCGCCGGACGCCGTGCTGGCGTGCACGGTGGCGGTGGTGGCCTCGGTGTGCTTGAACACGTTGGTGAGCGCCTCGGCGACCACGAAGTAGGCGGTGCCCTCCACGTGGGCGGGCGGTCGGCGGGGGATCTCGGTGTCCACGCGGGTGGGGACGGGGCAGCGGTCGGCGAGTTCGGCCAGGGCGGCGGGCAGGCCCCGGTCGGTGAGGACTCGGGGGTGGATGCCGCGCACCAGCTCGCGCAGTTCGGTGATGAGTTCGTCGGCCTTGGCCTGTGCGGCGACCACGCGCCGGTCGGCCTCGCTGCCCTCCTCCAGGTCCAGGCGGGCCAGGCCCAGGTCCATGGACAGGGCCACGAGGCGTTGTTGGGCTCCGTCGTGCAGGTCGCGTTCGATACGTCTGCGCTCGTACTCGAAGGCGTTGACCAGGCGGGCGCGGGACTCGGTGACCTGGCTGAGTTCGGCGCGCAGCTCCTCCTTGGGCGGCCCGATCAGCAGGGCGCGGGCGATCACGGCGTGCCCCTGGGCGAGGGCCCCGGAGGCGTAGAGCAGCGCGATCAGGACCACGGGGGCGAGCAGCGTGTAGGGCACGGCCTCCCGGACCGTGGTGACGGTGACGAAGCCGAGGGAGATCGGCGTCCGCTCCTCTCCCCCGACGATGAACGGCCCCGTGACCAGGACCACCGCCATGATGAACAGGGTGCTCAGGACCATGGTGACCGCGAAGGAGACGGGCAGCAGCACCGCCGTGTAGCCGATCTCGCGCCAGGTCGCGCTCTCGGTGTAGCGGGTGCGGATCCACCCCCACAGTCCGGGCGGGGGAACGCGGTGGCCGCTGACGAAGGGGCCGCGCACGATGAGGAGGAGGCGTCGGCGTTCCAGCGCGCCGAGGGGTAGGGCGATGAGCGGACCGAGGACCACGGTCGTGGCGAGGCTGGTCACGAACAGCGCCGCCATGGAGATCGGGGAGAGGTCGCTCCACGGCCGGGACACGACCAGCCAGACGAGCACGCTCCAGGGCAGGTAGACCGGCGTGGCCACCATGAACAGCACGGTTCCGACGAACATGGTGTTGACGGAGTGGGCCAGGGCGCGCCAGGGCCAGGCGGTGATCAGGAAGCGGGGGCTCAACAGGGCGTGGAGGAGGGTCGGCGGGCTCGTCCGGGGGCCGTCCGGGGGACCCGTGCGGGGGTGCGTGGCGGATTCCGGGGGCGCGTCGGTGGTCATGTCGTTCACGGTAGGCAGGCCGGGCGCGGAGGGGAATCGGTTCCGCCATCTGGTCGGAGGCGGGGCTGGGCCCAGCCCGCCCGCCGCGGGAGCCGGACGCCCCGTTTCGGGAGTGGGCCGCGCGTCCGCCGCAGCTCATGGCGATAGGGTGGGGCGACGTGAGCGCGAAACCACTGATCCCCGATGTCCTGGCTGCCCGCTACGCGTCCGCGGAGCTGACCCGGCTGTGGTCCCCCGAGTACAAGGTCATCGCCGAGCGGCGGCTGTGGCTGGCCGTGTTGCGTGCCCAGGCGCGTCTGGGCGTGGACGTGCCCGACGGTGTGGTCGAGGACTACGAGAAGGTCCTGGAGCGGGTGGACCTGGCCTCCATCGCCGAGCGCGAGCGGGTGACCCGGCACGACGTGAAGGCCCGCATCGAGGAGTTCAACGCCCTCGCCGGTCACGAGCACGTGCACAAGGGCATGACCTCGCGCGACCTGACCGAGAACGTCGAGCAGCTCCAGGTCCGCGACAGCATGCTGTTGGCGCGCGACCGGATGGTGGCGCTGCTGGCCCGCCTGGGCAGGTTGGCGACCGAGTACGGCGAGACGGTGATGGCGGGCCGGTCCCACAACGTGGCGGCCCAGGCCACGACGCTCGGCAAGCGGTTCGCCTCGATCGCCGACGAGGTGCTGGTCGCCCACGGGCGGCTGGAGGAGCTGATCGCCCGGTACCCGATGCGCGGGATCAAGGGCCCGGTGGGCACGGCGCAGGACATGCTGGACCTGCTCGGCGGGGACCGGGAGGCGCTGGCCTCGCTGGAGGACGAGGTGGCCGCGCACCTGGGCTTCGAGCGGCGGTTCACGAGCGTGGGCCAGGTGTACCCGCGTTCGCTGGACTTCGAGGTGCTGACCGCGCTGGTGCAGCTGGCCGCCGGCCCCTCTTCGCTGGCCAGGACGATCCGGCTCATGGCCGGGCAGGAGCTGGTGACCGAGGGGTTCGCCGAGGGTCAGGTGGGTTCCTCCGCGATGCCGCACAAGATGAACACGCGCTCGTGCGAGCGGGTCAACGGGCTGGCGGTGATCCTGCGCGGGTACGCGTCCATGGCCGGTGAGCTGGCCGGGGACCAGTGGAACGAGGGCGACGTGTCCTGCTCGGTGGTGCGCCGGGTGGCGCTGCCGGACGCGTTCTTCGCCTTCGACGGGCTGGTCGAGACGATGCTGACGGTGCTGGACGAGTTCGGCGCCTTCCCCGCGGTGGTCTCCGCCGAGCTGGACCGCTACCTGCCGTTCCTGGCCACGACCAAGATGCTGATGGCCGCCGTGCGCGCGGGTGTGGGTCGGGAGACCGCCCACGAGCTGATCAAGGAGCACGCCGTGGGATCGGCGCTGGCCATGCGCCAGGAGGGTGTGGGCAACCAGCTGCTGGACCGTCTGGCCGGGGACGAGCGCTTCCCGCTGGACCGGGCGGAGCTGGACGCGCTGCTGGCCGACCGGATCACCTTCACCGGTGCCGCCGCCGACCAGGTCGGGGCCGTGGTGGCGCGGATCGACGAGATCGTGGCCGCGCGTCCGGAGGCCGCCGCCTACTCCCCCGGTTCCATCCTCTGACCGAACGTTCGGTACTGGGCGCGGGCCCGGAACGGTGCTTCTGACACTGTTCCGGGCCCTCTGCCGTGTCCGGCGTGTGCGACGTTCCCGCCTTATGGCGCAGTTCACCCCCGCGAACACTGGGTCCGGAAGTTAACGCCTATTACGGTTGACGTGTCAGCACGACCGCGAACCCCTCGGAGCCCCCATGGTCGACCCCTCCTCCTTCGGCACGGCGCTGTGGACCGTGGTGATCGTCACCGCGCTCATCGTCGCCTTCGGACTGGCCGCCCTGGC
Source organism: Nocardiopsis halotolerans DSM 44410 (assembly GCF_000341065.1). GTDB lineage: Bacteria > Actinomycetota > Actinomycetes > Streptosporangiales > Streptosporangiaceae > Nocardiopsis > Nocardiopsis halotolerans. The sequence goes on from NZ_ANAX01000032.1 coordinate 20,703, forward strand.
CGACATGGCCATGCGGCGCCGCGAGGACCGCGCCGCGCGCACCGCCGCCGCACAGCGGCGGCGCTCCTCCGAGGCGCACGCGGGTCACGGCGGGTGGGAGCGGGCCGTGCACGACGGGAACAGGAGCAACGGCAGCGGCCCCACCCACTCCTGAGGTTCGGCGGCCCTTCCTCCTCCGGGGAAGAGGCTGGTTCCGACGGCACGGGAGTACTTCACCCGCGGGGACCTCCGGGACGGAGGACGCGACGGGAGACGAGGAGTCGGTCTCCGCCCCACCTCGTCAGGCGAGGCCGCCGTTGGTGAAGATCGTCTGCCCGTTGACCCAGCGGGCGGGGCCCGCGAGGAACGCGACGGTCTCCGCGATGTCCTCGGGCTGGCCGAGCCGTTCCATCGGTGCGGCGTCGGCGAGGTTCTGGACGGTCCGCTCGTCCTTACCGTCGAGGAACAGTGGTGTCGCGGTCGGCCCGGGGGCGACGGTGTTGGCGGTGACGTCCCTCCCGCGCAGCTCACGGGCCAGCGTGAGCGTCAGCCCCTCGACTGCGGCCTTGGTCGCCACGTAGGGCCCGTAGTTCGGGAACTGGGTGCGGGTGACCGTCGTGGAGAAGTTGATGATCGCCCCGCCGGCGCGGACGCGGCGGGCGGCCTGCTGCGAGACGACGAACGTGCCGCGCAGGTTGGTGCGCACGATCTGGTCGAACTGGTCCAGGTCGTAGTCGGCGATCGGCCCAAGGACCATGATCCCGGCGGTGTTGACGACCACGTCGATCCCGCCGAGGGCCCGCTCGACCGCGTCGAAGGCGTCGGTCATCGCCGCCTCGTCGGCGACGTCTCCGCCCACGGCGACCGCGTCGCCTCCCGCGTCGGTGATCTCCCGGACGAGGGATTCGGCCCTGTCCTTGTTGCCCGCGTAGTGCACGCCGACCGCGTAACCGTCGGCGGCGAGCCGCTGCGCGGACGCCCTGCCGATACCGCCGGAAGCGCCGGTGACGAGTGCGACGCGGGGACTGTTCTGCGTGCTCATGATGTCGTGCTCCTTCTGTGGTGTCAGGTCTTTCGGGCACGACGGGCGGCGCCGCCCGTCGGGGAGCTCGGTTCGGTACGTCGTTTCAGTCGGCGCGCCGGCGCCGTCGGATGCGTTCGAGCCACTCGCGCATGAGCGCCTTCTCCCCTGCTGTGAGGGCGTCGGACTCGGTGAGGTGGGCCCGCAGCGTGGTGGCCGCGACCCCGGCCGCGTCCGCCCCGCCGGGCTCGGAGTCGTCGGTGTCGGCGAGGATCGCGCGGAAGGCCGCGTCACGCGCGTCGGTCGAGATCGACGGGTCGGGGTAGCTGTCCGGACGGAGGATCAGTCCGAGCGACACCCCGCTGTTGGCCGCCATGACGAACCGTGCCGCGTCCTCAGGGGGCATCCGCAGCCGTCCCTGCGCGGCGAGGCGTTCGAGGATCCCTCGCAGGAGGCCCATCGCCTCGTCCACCGCCTCCGGCATCGAGGCCAGCGCACCGCCGAACAGCAGCCGGTACGCGTGCGGGTGCGCCAGGGCGAAGGCGGTGTGGTTGTCCCATCCCCGCCGCAGGTCCTCCAGGGGGTCCGCCGAGGCCCTGGCCGCGCGCTTCATGCTCAGGTACTCGTCCCACACCCTGTCGACCACCGCGGCGAGCAGGCCGTCCTTGTCGCCGAACAACCGGTACAGCACCGGCTGCCCGACCCCGGCCGCCTCGCACACGGCACGCGTCGAGACGTCACCCGAGGAGGAGGACGCCAGCAGCTCGGCCGCCCGCTCCAGAATCACTGATCTCGTATCCACGTATCGACGATAACACAGACTCGAATCATCGAAAACAGCCTCTTGTTATCACCGATACGACCGCCGCACGGCTGAGCCGCACGGACCGGTCCCGTCCGGTTCGCGGAGCGGCTGGCGGCCACCGACGCCCGCGGCCCGGCCGAACCGGCGACCGGGCCGCGGAACGTGGCACCGCGCGGGGCGTCAGACCACCGTGAAACTCGCCTTGGTGAAACGCGGAGCGGCCTCGGCGGTGGCCTCCGCCTCCGCCGAGGCCCCGGGGACCACCCTGACCACGGGCATCTCGTCGCCGGACCAGGCCTGGTCCGGCAGTCGCCGCAGGGTCTCGGTCACGTCGAAGGAGAACTCGGCGCCCCCGGCGTGCGCGGTGTGGGACCCGACGTTGTCGAAGAACGTCAGGTGTCCCACGAAGGCGGGCCCGTCGGGGTCGGTGTCCGACTCGTCGTCGCCGAGGAAGACGCGGAAGGTGGCGCACGGGGCCGCGTCGGCGCGCACCCCCTCGAAGGTGAGCACGACCTGACCGTCGGACTCCACAGCGGTCGCGATGGTGTCCGCGGCGCCCCTCTCGCCGCTGATCGTGAGCGTGAGCGGCTCGACCCCCAACCGCGTCACCTCGTCGGTGACCGTGTACTCGGCCGTGGCCACCTCCGACGGCACCCGGGTGACCAGGAAGGCCGCCGGTGCCGCGTCGGTTCCCATACCGTCGACCAGCGACTCGTACGTGTAGGCGTTCTGGGGGAAGGTGAAGACCGGCCCCTCCAGCGTGTGTTGGCCACCGTGCTCGTCACGCAGCACGAAGGGCAGGTCGGGGTCGTCGGGTGTCTGCTTCGGGCGTACCTTCGGCCACCGCCAGTCCGTCGGCACCTGGTGCCTGGTCAGCCAGGCGGCCCAGAAGCGGTCGATGTTGGCGTGGTGCAGCCAGAACACCGGGTCCGCGGCGGCCGACGGCACCGAGCCCATCAGACCACCGGTCACGTTGTGCACCAGGCCGTGCGGAAAGCGCTCCAGCACCTGGGAGAAGCCCGCGCTGCCGACCTCCCCTCCCTCCGGCGGCCAGAAGAGGGGCTCCCGCATCGCGGCGGTCGGGTCGACCTCGTCGAAGGACATGGACTCGTCGCCCAGGCAGCGGCCCTCCATGTTGAGCGGCAGGTACAGCGGGTTGTCCTCTTCCTGCCGCCCCTGAGGGTCGTGGATCCTGCGCTGCCGGAAGGGCAGTGGAACCCTGCGCCACTCCTCCGAGTCCGCCGGTGACCCGCCGGGCACCAGGTGCGCGTAGTTCCAGTACGGCAGCGCCCAGTCGGCCATGTCGTCCCGGTGCAGCTTGGTGACGATGACGTTGCGCACGATGCGCTCGAAGTAGTACACGTACCAGCGGTGCCAGGGCAGGAAGTACCGGTCCCCGTGCGAACACTGCCCCCACTCGGGAGGATCGTCCTGCGCCCGCTGGGGCTTGCCGTGCGTGTACCACTGGTACTTCCAGGAGTTCGGGTCGGTCTGCTCCCGCTCCTTCATCCAGCCGACGGCCTTGGCGTACCAGTACAGCTCCGGCGCCCAGGCTCCCGTGCTGGCGTCGAACAGACCGGACACGTCCTTGCGTACGAACTTGCTCCGCGCCGGCCGATCGACGCCCGCCCGCCGTCGTGGTGCGGCCGCGGCGGCCGCCTGGGGCAGTCCCGCGGCGAGGGCGACGGCTCCCGTTCCCGCGAGCAGGGAGCGCCTGGACACATTCATGCGGTTCCTCCGAGGTGGTCTGGATGCTTCGGGCGACCTCGCGTGGGTGTCCGCCCGTGTGCCGTGGGAGCGGGCACGGCCTCGGGGCGGACGGTCACGTGGACGTTCGGGACGGGGCGCACGGCGGACCAGCCTTCGGAGCTGGCGGCATCGGACAAGGCGCACGGCCGGGCGAGTCCGGCCCAGAGAGCATCCGGGTGCCAATGTGAGCCTCCGCGCACGCGAGGTTGCCACTTTCCGTAGTCAGACAACCACAGGGAGAAGCGAAGTGTTGGATCTCCCACGGAAATCACGGGACTATGGGAAGGAGACGAGAAAGCTTTTGACTACCCGAAGACGGAACCACGGGTGATCGTCACCGGAGGCGGCCGGTGTGCTCCGAGTGGGAGCACACCGGCGAAGAGGGGCCGTCCGGTCAGGCGAAGAGCGTGGCGGCGTGGTCCAGGACCCCGCGGGGCAGGTAGTCGCTCTCCACGGGCACGTCCCAGCCACGGGCGCGGGCCAGGCAGGCCAGGGCGAGGACGCGCGTGTCGACGAACCCGTCGCTGTCCCCGTGGTTCCCACCGACGCTGAAGGCCTCCCGGTGCTCCTCCAGGGCGTCGACCAGGGCCAGGGCGAAACCGTCCCGGTCCCCCTCGACCAGCTGGGACAGCAGGATCACGGGAGGCGGCGGGTGACCGGGCAGCGCGTGGTGCCGTTCCAGGGCGGCCACGGCCTCGTCCATGGCCGCGCGCACCTCCTCGCCCGTTCCCGACCGCGACGACTCCGCCCGCAGATGGGCCAGCAGCGCCGTCCGGTACAGGCCGTAGACGCTGGTGCCCGTGTCGTCCCTGGCCGTGAAGGCGTCCGTGGGATAGCTCACCAGCGCGTCCAGGCGCTCCCGCGAGCCCGAGAGCACCGCGTACTCCGCCGCGACCATGCGCGCTCCCTCGCTGGTGTCACGGGTGGGGGCCACGCTGCGCAGGGGCGCGGTGGTCGGCCCGAGGGTGACCTCGACGGTGTCCTCCCGGCTGGCCACGCTGGCGAGGGCCGCGGCGGTGTACTGGGAGGCGTGGGTGAGGGCCTCCAGCTGACGCGGGTCGCGTGCCTGGGGGTCGACCAGCGAGCGGTACCGGAACCTGGTGATCTCGTCGCGGGCGTTCCACTGGAGTGCCGCCGGGAGCATGTGGGACACGGTGTCAGGGCTCCAGGCGTCCCCGAGGTCCTCCTCGGAGTCCTCGTCCAGCGTCTCCAGGAGCCGGTCGATGTGGTCGGGAACGGTGACCGGCCGCTCGACCGCCAGCTCTCCCCGGGCCAGTTCCCGTAGCGCCCCGGGGTCCTTGTCCGCGCCGTAGGCACCCACACGCGGCCCGCCCCGGCCCTGTTCGCCCGCGACGAGGCGGTGGGGCAGGTAGTCGGACCCGAAGGGCTGTTCCCACCCCTCCAGGCGCACGGCCATCGCGGCGTAGGCGATCTCGGCGATGGGCAGCAGGGAGCGCGGGGAATCCTCCGAGACGCTGTCGCGGTGGGCCTCCAGGCGGGCCGCCATCATCTTCCAGAAGAGTTCCTCGTTCCGCGACAACAACGTGTACAGCTGGAGGAGGTCGGGGTGGGGCGGTTCACCGGCGTTCGCCATACCGGTGACGGCGGAGTCGACGTAGCCCAGGACCTGGTCCCGCTGGGCGCCCAGTTCGGGGAAGAGGTAGTAGGCCAGGCCGCGGGCCAGGACCTCCCCCTCGTCGAAGGCCGAGGCGAGTGAGAGGAGGGCGCCAGCGTTCTGCTCGTGCAGGTCGGCGACCAGGCACAGGTACAGGGTCCGGATCCATTCCCAGGTCGGAGCCCCGTCGTGGTCGGTGTCGTCTCCCTCCCCGGAGTAGGAGAGTCCGGTGCCGGTGTAGGTGAGGTGGACCGAGAACGACGCGGAGGCGGGCGCGTGGTCCAGTTTGAGCGCTCCGATGCGGGCCTCGGCCGCCGAGTACAGGGCAGCGCGGGCGTCGGCGTCGATGGCGGGTTCGGCCGCCGACCGGGCTCCGGCGTAGTCGCGCAGATCGTCGGCGATCATGTCCCAGCCGTGGAGGTCCCGACCGAAGTGCTGCTGACCGCGGACGGCCCCGCCGATCCGGTCGGCGAAGTCCTCCGTGGCCTTGGCCAGGGCCTCGTCTCGCACGTCGTGCCGCTCGATACGCACTGGTCTCCCGTGTCCCTCCCGTGTGGCGGACCGGTCACCCGTCGTGGGGCCGGTTGCGTGACGGAGTCTGGCACGACGTGACGACAGGGCGGGGTGAGCGCCATGGCCCTTCCTCCTTCCGCCACCGATTCCACGGTCCCTGTGCACGGCAAGCGGCCCCGGCACCCGCCGGGGCCGCTTGGGACGGTTCGGCCCACCTCCTCCGTCGAGACCCGACCAGGCGCGTGCGGAGACGGAGGAGCGGCACGTGCGCACCCTGAGACTGCTGCGCACGGGTGGCGTCCGGCCGATGGCGGACGTGTTCGCGCACTTCCTCGTTCCGCCAGGTAGCCGCCCCGGCGGGGAGCGGCGCCGCCACCGAGGAGGAGTGGCGCGAGGCCGGGAACCGCCGCGCTCCACGATGCCGACCGCGAGCATGACCCGCGCCCCGACGCCCCCGTCACCGAACTGGCGCTCCAGGCGCCACGTGCCCGTCTCCACGCCCCAGTGCGAGGGTCACAAGGAGTCCACGACTCACGTCATCGACCGCGGCCCCACGGTCACTCCGCGGCCGTCGCGTCGGGTCCGCGCGCCGCCGCACCCGCGAACCATCCGGGCGGAGGCGCTCCGGCCCGGGTGCGCGTCAGCCCTCCCCCGTCCGGGTGCGACGGGCGTAGGCGCGGGCGGCGCGAGCCCGGTCACCGCAGCGGGTGGAACACCAGTGGCGCCGACCGTGGCGCAGCAGGTAACGGTTGCAGGGACTGGAACCACAGGCGGTCAGACGCGCGGCGTCGGGACCCGTGAGCAGGTCCGCTGCGTCGGCGGCGAGGGTCGCCAGGGCGTGGTCGACGATCTCGGTGGTGGGGTGCGGCGTCGCCCGGTAGGGCCCCTCCCTGTCGTCCCACCTCAGCAGTGGAGCGGTGGGCACCCTGGTCAACGCGTCGTTGACGGCCTCCAGCGCGGCGGGCAGCGCGGGCAGGGCGGCCACGTGCGAGGCGAACAGGGATCTGATCTGCTCGCGCAGCGCGCGTAGCTGTGTGGCGCACATCTCGCGCATGCCGGCGTCGACCGGCGCCAGGCCCCGTTCGGTCAGCCACCGGTTGGCCTCCGCGGGGATCGCGAGCAGGTCCACCGAGCGCCCGCCGGGCAGGACGACCGCGCTGTTGGCCAGAGCGAGGGAGGGGTACCGCTCCGCTCCCGGCGCGGGTGGCGGGCCGAGTTCCCCGTTTACGGTCTCCGTCATGGTCCTCATGGTACAAGTTGCCTCAGCCGTGATACACGGCTACCGTAAATCACGGCTGAGTCCTTTCCATCCGTGAGGTGTGTGCTCATGTCCGTCATGACCGAGCAGTTCCCCGTCCGCGTCTTCGGCGGCCCCACCGCCCTCTTCGAGTATGGCGGCCTGCGTTTCCTGACCGACCCGACCTTCGACGACCCCGGAGACCACGGAGACGAAGGGGGACCGGTACTGACCAAGACCGCGCCCTCCGCGGGCAGCCCCGCCGACCTCGGCCGCGTCGACGTGGTCCTGCTCTCCCACGACGAGCACGCCGACAACCTGGACGACTCCGGACGCGCCCTGTTGACCGACGTGCCCCTCACCCTGACCACCCCCGGCGGCGGACAGCGCCTGGGCGGCGGCGCCCGGGGGCTGGCCGACTGGGAGAGCGTCGAGCTGGACCGGCCCGGCGGCGGAACGGTCACCGTGACGGCCGCCCCGGCCATCCACGGCCCCGGGCCGCGCGAGGAGGTCGAACCGTTCACCGGTCAGGTCGTGGGCTTCGTCCTGACCGGCGAGGGCCTGCCCACGGTCTACGTCAGCGGCGACAACGCCTCGCTCGAACTGGTCGGGCAGATCGCCAAGCGCTTCGCCCCGGTGGACACCGCCCTACTGTTCGCGGGAGCCCCCCGCTTCCCCGTCCTCTTCGAGGGCCGACCGGTGGTCCTGGACAGCGCCCAGGCCGCCGAGGCCGCCCGGACCCTGGGAGCCCGCCGTGTGGTCCCGGTCCACTACGACAGCTGGACGCACTTCACCGAGGGGGCCGAAGAGCTGGCCGCCGCCTTCACCGAGGCGGGCCTGGCCCACCTGCTGGACTGGGGCCAGCGGGGCTGATCGCCACCCCCTCCCCTTCCGCCCTCCGCGACGCCCCGTCGTGGAGGGCTCTTCTCATCCGGTGGCCACGGGTGCGGATCCCGCCAGGTGCACCACCACCCCCCAGGTCAGACAGGGCGCGCACCCCCTTCCAGTGATGCCGCCGCGCTGGCGGGAGCGGGGTGGGACCGCGACGGAGCCGGTCCCGCGTCCACCCTCCGCGCCCGCCCCCTCTGACACGTCCCGCCAAAGTCGCGCGGCACCAGCCACGACATCCGCTCCGCCGCCTCCCGTCCGGCCCCGTCCAACCCCCGGTCCCGGCGGAGTCCTTCACGGACGGCTTCACGGAAGACGAACCCGTCACGACGCACCCGGCGCCTCGTTCCCGGAGCGTGTCCCGACTCCCCGAGGAGTACCAGCTCCGCGCCCCGCCGCGGCAGCGCGGACACCGGCCCTCGCTGGCGTTCACACCGCTGGTCCCCGGCGGCGGGGCGTGCCCCGGCGCGCGACCCGCGGCGGTCCCTTCCCGACGTCCGACGGCGGGCACGGACGAGCGGGGAACCCGTGAACCGATCCGAACAAGTCCCCGGGCGCGCCGAAGGCGGCGTCCAACGGGATACGACCTTTCCCAAAGGTGAGGCCCACCATTGCCAAAAACAAGAAACCGAACGGGGTTCGACTGGAAAAACCCGAAAAAATGCCCGAAGAAACACCCCCGGAAAGGAGCTCGCACACCCCCGAACCCACCCAGGAGATCCACAGAAAGAGAAACGCGATAAAAGCAGGTCACAAGGGCAACGAAAACAATGGGGGCATTGAACACGACGGCGGCCGCACAAGCCAGCCGACACACCAAATTCTCACCCATCCGGTTGACAGTTGCCCACAAAACAGTTAGTATAAATATTTATGTCGGAATTTGCATCGTTGGTGCAACGCCACCTGAGGCGCGGGCTCACGGGACGCCCTGCGGTCCGAGCCGCATTCCGTGACCTGGCCGCCTCCCCCGCTCCGACCGACACGGTCGGTCACGAGAACGACTCGTGGGCGGGCGTGGCTATCGGCTGGTGGNCCCCGGGACACTGCATCGGCATCGCCGGAAAAGGCGACCGAAGCTCCCCGACATCAACACGTACACCAAGACACGTGTACCTCTTTCCGTAGCACCCGCAGCGGTGACAGCTACTGTTCCCAGCGAGGCCGGACCACCTGATCACCGGTTCTCCAATCCGTCTGAATTCACTTTCCTGGCGTGCGTTCGTACCTCCTCGGGTCCGATCCGCACCCCTGCTTGAATATTCACGAGGCTGTGTTCGTCATGTCCGAAAAATCACATAACGGCAAAGAGCAACCGAGCCACAACACGAAAGGACGCAAGGACGACAGAGACAGGGACCAGGCCTCGGGGCCGCAGAGCCGGGCGAGTCACACCGCGCTCGGAAGCCTGGACTACCAACACCCCACGTATCCCCACGACACGCACCCGGTCCTCGTTCCGGGCATCTCGATCGACGAGCAGCGCCGCCACTACCGGGTCGACTGGCTCCCCTTTCCGGTCGCCGGCTCGCTGACGGTCGCCTTCGTCATCTGGGGCATCTGGTCCCCGGAAAGCGTCGCGTCGGTCGCCGAGACGGCCTTCTCCTGGTCGACCGACAACCTCGGCTGGATGTTCAACGTCGTGGCCATCGTCGTGCTCGTCGCCACCCTGGGCATAGCCCTCTCGCCCTACGGGAGGATCCCGCTGGGCAAGGACGGCGAGCGGCCCGAGTTCAGCACGTTCTCCTGGACGGCCATGCTGTTCGCCGCCGGACTGGGTGTGGCGGTCCTGTTCTGGGGCCCCTCGGAGCCGCTCACCTACTTCGTCTCGCCGCCTCCGTTGACCAACGAGCCGGAGTCGGTCGAGGCCATGCACACGGCTCTCGCCCAGATGTACTACCACTGGGGCTTCCACGCGTGGGCCATCTACGCGCTGATCGGCGGCGCCGTCGCCTACGCCGCGTACCGCCGTGGTCGCTCCCTGCTCATGTCCTCGATCTTCCGCGCCCTGTTCGGCCGGCGGCACACCGAGGGTTTCGCCGGGAAGCTCGTCGACATCTTCGCGATCATCGCGACGCTCTTCGGCACCGCCGCCGCTCTCGGTATCGCGGCGATGCAGATCGGCTCCGGTGTCAGCATCGTGTCGGGTGCCGGGGAGCTCACGAACAACACCCTGGTCGTCATCATCGCGATCCTGACCGTCGGCTTCGTCATCTCGGCCATCTCGGGCGTCGCGCGGGGCATCCGATACCTGTCGAACACGAACATCGTGCTCACGATCGGCATGGTCGCGATCGTTCTCTTCCTCGGCCCCACGCTGTTCCTCCTGAACCTGCTCCCCTCAGCGATCATGGAGTACTTCGGGTCCATGTTCGACATGATGGGTCGCTCCCTGTCGTGGGGCCGCGAGACACAGGAGTTCCAGTCCCTGTGGACCGTCTACTACTGGGCGTGGTGGATCTCCTGGTCGCCCTTCGTGGGCATCTTCCTCGCGCGCATCTCCCGCGGTCGCACCATTCGCCAGTTCATCCTCGGCACGATCGTCATCCCGTCCTCGCTGCTCTTCGTCGCCTACGGGGTGATGGGCGGCACCTCCATCTGGATGTACCGGGAGGGCGCCCCCGGGTTCACCGAGGGCATGCCCGCGCCCGAGGTGCTCTTCGCCCTCATCGACAACCTGCCGTACGTCGAGTGGCTGCCCTTCGTCGTGATCCTGGTGCTCGCGATCTTCTTCATCACCGCCGCCGACTCCGCGTCGGTCGTGATGGGCATGCTCACCACGCAGGGGGACCAGAAGCCCCGCCTCTGGGTGGTCGTCTTCTGGGGCCTGGTCATGTCGGGAATCGCGATCGTGATGCTGCTCCTCGGCGACGCGACGGCACTGCAGGGCCTACAGCAACTCGTGATCGTCACGGCGGTGCCCTTCGCGCTCGTGCTGGTCGTCGCCATCGTCGCGTGGTTCAAGGAACTGCGCACCGACCCCCTCACCCTGCGCATGCACTACGTCGACACGGCGATGAACAACGCCGTGACCGAGGGAGTGGACCGGTACGGCGACGACTTCTCCCTGAAGGTCGTGGAATCACGGCCCGGAGGCGGTGCCGGGGCGGGTATCGACTCCACCGACGAGAGCTACACCGAGTGGTACCAGCGCACCAACGAGGAAGGCGACCCGGTCGGCTACGACTTCGAGACCGGGGAGTGGGCCGACGGCTATGACGCGGCCACCGGTCAGGCCTCGGAGACCACCTCCGGACAGCCCGCGGTGACGCGTGAGGAACCCCGTGCCGGGGTGTTGGAGAACGGGACCCCCAATGAGGGACGCTGACCCCACCGCCCCCGCCACCGCCGATTCAGCCGGTGTCGAGGGCCAGACGGAAACCCGTGTGGCCGAGGGTCGTGTCCGCGGTCACCGCGGTGCGCGCGGAGGTGCGGTACCGACGGCAGTACGACGCGTGGCACATGTAGGAACCGCCCCGCAGCACGGGTCGTCCGTCGGTCCGGCCGAAGACGCCGCTGGTCCACTCCCAGACGTTGCCCGTGGTGTTGTGCAGACCGTAGGCGTTGGGTTCGAACGACGCGGCGGGCACGGTGCCGACCGGACCGGTCGGGCCGTCCGGGAAGTCACCGGGGAACGTGTTCATGCGGGGCACCCCGCCGGGTTCCCGTACGGCGCCCCAGGGAAAGGGCTGCTGTTCGAGCCCGCCGCGCGACGCGAACTCCCACTCGGCCTCCGAGGGAAGTCGGGCCCCGACCCACTCGGCATAGGCCGTGGCGTCCCGCTGCGACACGTGGGTGACGGGATGTCCGCCGCGGGACTCCGCCGAGGATCCGGGGCCTTCGGGACGGTGCCAGCAGGCGCCCTCGACCTGACGCCACCACGGCGTCCGCGCGACCGCCGGGGCGCTGTCGCGCAGCCCTTCGGGCAGCAGCCCCCGGAACACGAGGGAGTCGCCCAGCTTCTCGGCGTCGGTGCGGTACCCGGTGTCGAGCACGAAGGCGGCGAACTCGGCCACCGTCACGGTCGTCGGCGCGATGGCGAACGGTTCCACCCGCTCCCGCCGGACGGGTCCCTCTCCGTCCTCCGGATAGGCGAACCGGTCCGTGCTGCCCATGAGGAACGTGCCTCCGGTGAGGCCGATCATCCGCAGCTCGCCGTTCGCGGCGGCGGCGAGGCGCTCCAGCGTCCTCCCGTCGACGCCCTCCGAGCCCCTCGGACGGCGGTCGGCCGTCTCGCGTGTGGGACCGCAGCAGCTCATTCGAACCCCCTTGTTCCGTCTCACGGAAAGGAACAGTCATGACTCAGAACAGACCGAACATCATCGTCGTCCAGGCCGACCAGATGGCGGCCCAGGCTCTCGGCGCGTACGGGGACCAGGCGGCGAAGACCCCGAACATCGATGCCCTCGCCGACGAGGGGGCGGTGTTCGATCGCGCGTACTGTAACACTCCGCTGTGCGCGCCCTCGCGTGCGTCGATGATGACCGGCCGCATGCCCTCGGCGATCGGTTGCTACGACAACGGGGACGACTTCGCGGCCTCCGAACCGACCTTCGCCCACCGGCTGCGGGCGAGCGGGTACCACACGGCCCTGATCGGGAGGATGCACTTCATCGGTCCGGACCAGCAGCACGGCTTCGAGGAGAGGCTGACCACGGACGTCTACCCGGCCGACCTCGACATGGTGCCCGACTGGAACCGCCCGCTGAAGGACCGGCTCCAGTGGTACCACGACGCCGACGCCGTGTTCACCGCCGGCGTCTCGAAGGCCACCGTGCAGCAGGACTTCGACGACGAGGTCGGGTTCCGCACCCTCCGCCACCTCAACGACAGGGCACGCGCCAACCAGGCCGCGGGGGAGAACCTGCCCTTCCTGATGGTCACCTCGTTCATCCACCCGCACGACCCGTACGAGCCGCCGCGCGAGCACTGGGACCGGTTCGCCGACAACGAGATCCCCGATCCGGCCCATCCCGAGGTTCCCGACCCCGAGCAGGATCCGCACAGCCACCGCCTGCGGGCGATGAGCGGGTTCGACGAACGCGATCCCGGTGTCGACGAGGTACGCAGGGCCCGCCGCGCGTACTACGCCGCGGTGAGCTACATCGACGACCACGTCGGCCGCATCCGCGAGCGCGTCGAGGAGCTCGGTCTCGCCGACGACACGGTCATCATCGTCACGAGCGACCACGGTGACATGCTGGGCGAGAAGGGCCTCTGGTACAAGATGTCACCGTACGAGCAGTCCTCGCGGGTACCGATGATCGTGTACGGACCCGAACACCTCGTGCCGAGGGGACGCTTCGCCAACGCGGTCTGCCTGCTCGACCTGATGCCCACCCTGCTGGAGCTCTCCGGGGCTCCCGGCGCGGACGACCAGGACGGGCGGTCACTGCTCGAGACCGCACGCAGGGAGCGCGCGGGCGAGGAGACCCCCGAGGACCGCGACATCGTGATCGAGTACCTCGCCGAGGGCACGCTGCGTCCCCAGCTGACGCTGGTGCGGGGGGACCTGAAGTACGTGCTGTGCCCCGGCGACCCGGAGCAGCTCTTCGACCTCTCGGTCGACCCGGACGAGCTGCGCAACCGCGCGTCGGACCCCGGGTACGAGGAGACCGTCCGGGAGATGCGGGCGACGTTGGAGGCACGGTACGACCTCCCCGGTCTGGAGTCCGAGGTGCTCGCGAGCCAGGCGGGCCGCCGTCTCGTCGCCGAGGCGTTGCAGAACGGGCGGGTGCGCCGTTGGGACTTCGATCCCGAGCCCGAGCAGCGCTACGTGCGCGGCGACTTCTGGGGTGCGCTCGGCTACGGGAAGATCGCCGACCCGTCGAGGTGAGCCCCGCGCGGGCCGGGCTCGCCACCTCGTGGTGGGCCCGGCCCGGCGCCGCGTGTGCGCGAAGGGGCGTTGGTGAGGCGGTGCACCCGCTCCTTGGACCGGCCGGTCGTGACGGTCACCAGTCGTCGTCAAGCGGGCCGACGAGCGTCCCACCAGCGATCCCGGCGAAGAAGGAGGCGAACAGGATCTCCATGGCGGTCCCGGCCCCGCCGACCGCACCCCGCCACGGCACCGTTCGGCGACGGTCTGGTCGGTCCGCACCGCTCGAACACCGAGAACCGGACCCGGACATCACCACCACCTCGGCAGAGCCCGGTCCCACCTCCGGCAGCGGTACCAGTCGGAGGTGCGCCTCAGGCCGTCCTCGAACGACACCCGGGGCCGAAAACCCAGTTCCTCGAAGATCTTCGTCGCGTCGACCGCGTAACGCCGGTCGTGCCCCTTGCGGTCCGGTACGTACTCGATCCTCTCCCGACCGGTTCCGAAGCGGTCCAGCAGCCGCCGCACCAGCTCCAGGTTGGTCATCGCCTCCGTACCGCCGATGTTGTAGATCCCGCCCCGGGTGCCGGAGGAGCGTACGGCCTCCAGCGCCCGGACGTGGTCGTCCACGTACAACCAGTCGCGCGTGTGCCGCCCGTCCCCGTAGATCGGCAGGTTCCCGCCCTCCAGGAGCCTGGTCAGCAGGACCGGGATGAGCTTCTCCGGGTACTGGCGCGGCCCGAAGTTGTTCGCGCAGCGGGTGACGCGCACGTCCAGGTCGTGGGGTGCGGGCGTAGGAGAGGGCGGCCAGGTCGGCGGAGGCCTTGGAGGCGGAGTAGGGCGAACTCGGGCGCAACGCCGCGTTCTCGTCGGCGGCCCCCTCCGCCAGGGAACCGTAGACCTCGTCCGTCGAGACCTGGAGGAAGAGCTCCGTGCCGTGGCGGACGGCCGCGTCGAGGAGGGTCTGCGTGCCGAGGACGTTGGTGCGCACGAACGCGCCGCCGTCCCGGATCGACCGGTCCACGTGGGACTCGGCGGCGGCCCTCGCCGTCTCCCTGACCGTGTGGCACCGGGGACTCGCCACCCACGAGATGACCGGGAGTTGAGCCTGATGACACAGCACACGGACCCCTCGGCCGGACCGGCCCCGTTCCCCGCGGGCGCGGAGGAGGTGGTGGACCAGGCCGAACTCGCGGACTCGGGTGTCCGGGTCCTCGTCCTCGCCGAACCCTCGGGCGCGTACACCTGGCGGCTCGTACCGTCGGATGACGGCCGGAGCCCCGGAGAACCCGACGCGTCCCGCGTCGACTCCGCGGTCGTGGAACTGCTGAGGGCCCGGCGCCGCGTCCCCACGAGACGCGGAGGCGTGATCGAGTTCCGCGCGGGGGCGATCCCCTCGGGAGGGACGCGCCCCAGGAGGTTCGATCGGCAACCGTCGTCCAACTCCCTCACCCTGGTGAATGTCTCCGGAACCGCCTACGTCCACAAGAGGTACCGGCGGATCAGCCCGCCCGTCCGGGAAGCCACGCGGCGCGGGAGCTGCGCGGCGAGATCGTGCGGCAGCGGCTGTTCCTAGCCGTCCGGGCGGACCCGATGCCGCGGGCGGGGTTCGACGAGGTCGTCGCCGCGCACGACCGACAGCACGGCACCGACCACCGGAGGACGCTCCTGTCCTACCTGAGGAACTTCGGGGACGTCCGGGGCGTGGGCTCGGAGTCGACGCTCCACGAGAACACGGTGCGTAAGCGGGTTCGGCGCGCCCGGGAACTGTTCGGGTTCCTCCTGGACAACCCGACGCGCCGGTTGCTGCTGGAGTTGGAACTCGGGGCGGGTGTGACGGAGACCCGTGTCGGAAGTTCCGGTGGGTGCTCCGGTCCCCTGCTCAGCGGCACTGTGCGTCGATGTACCCCTGGAAGTCCGGGAACTCCTCCCGGGCACGCCTGAGGATCTCCTCCGGGGCGCGGCGGCCGTCGGGGGCGTGCCGCCGGGCGACCTCCAGGACGTCGGGGTCGGGCGCACAGGGTTCGTCGCTCCACCCCATGACCTCCCACGGCCCGTACCCCTGGGCCACCAGCCACAGGAACGCCCCGACGTCGGAAGCCATGACCGCGAGGTCCCCCTCCGACCCGAGGAAGACCACGGGCTGTTCGGTCAGGGGGCGCCCCTCACGGACCAGCCACAGGCCGGTGTAGCCGCCCGCGCCCTCCATGCCGAAGAAGCGGAACCCGCCTCCGGCGGCCTCCTCGTTCCCGGTCCACAACCGGTACCACCACGCGGTCTCGTCGGGGTGCTCGAACGCCTCGTACATCTCGAAGTCCATGTCGCGGACGCCATGGGTCCTCCTGAGGTCCTCCAACATCGGAGGGAGGGAGAGATCAGTCATGGATGGACGGTAGCGCCCCGTGCGGACATCCGCCCAGGAACGGTCGGCACCGGAACCCGCCGGGGTACTCGACGTACGGGAACCCTCCTCCTTCCGGGAGTCCCTACTCGGCGACGTACGCGTCATCACCTTCCGTGCGGGCACACGGGTCGGGGAGAGGGCGGTGGCCACCATGATCCTGGTCGATGGCGTGCCCGGTGTGGAGGCGACGGGAAAGGGCCAGTCTGCGCCGTTCACGGTCGACTTCGACGACGACCACCGAGAGTTCCTCACCGACCCGGACCACCTCCTCCGGAGCCTCCACCGGCGCCTCCGTCAGCTCCCGCAGGTGCACCAGGCCCTCGACGCCGTCGGCCACCTCGACGAAGACACCGAACGGCACCAGCTTGGTGACGCGTCCGCGCAGTACCCGTCCCTCCCGCACCATGGCGGAGAACTCCTGGAAGGGATCGGGCCGCATCGCCTTCAGCGACAGCCGGGCCTCACCGTTCGTCGTGTCGAAATCGAGGAACTCGCATGAGACGCGCTGACCGACCCGGACGACGTCCGAGGCCGCCTCGAAGCGCCGCCAGGACAACTCGGCGTACGAGACGAACCCGACGCCGGGGAAGGTGGGGTGGGCGGGCCCCTCGTCCAACGCCACGAACACGCCGAAGGACTCGATCGACGCGATCACGCCGGACGGGACCTCGCCGCGGTGGAGCTCTTTGAGGAACGCCCACAGTTCCGGGTTCTCCGTGGCGGCCGTCGACAGCCGGATCCGGCCCGCTTCCCGGTCGACGGCGATCACCTCGGCCGTGACACGCTGCCCGACCTCCATGTCCCCGGCGGCGGCCGCGAACCGGACCCAGGACATGTCCAACGATCCGATCTCCCCCAGTGAACGCCCGGGGAATCCGTCCAGGGCCACTGCCACGGCACCGTTGCGGTTCACCCCGGTGACGGTCCCGCCGTGGTGGTCACCAACGTGAACCGTCGCCAGAAAAGCCTGGGCGGCCCGATCGTTCGACGCTTCGTCCATGACTCCCCAGCAGTCGTGGTCGGCGCGACCCCGTTGGTGGGCGTGCGGGTCACCACCCCGCACCGGCCGGGGGACGAGCCGAAGGAGTAGGTGATCCGCACCCACCGCGACCGCACGGGCGGGGAGCGCGGCCCGGGCCAGCGTCGAGCACCGGCCCGGGCCGCTCCCCAGGATCAGACCACCCCGGAACCGGGGTCGAGCCGTCCCAGAACCGCCGACATCCTCTCCCTGGTCCCCGCGTGCGGCTCCTCGGCCTCGGCCAGGCGGAGCACGGACACCGCCTCCGCGGAAAGTGGTCCCTCCCGCCACTCCTCCAAGGCGCTGACCGCCGCCGCACGCGCCCCGACGCAGCGGTTGCGCAGACCGGTACGGAGGAGCGGCCAGCCCGAACCCGGAGTCCGGGCCAGGCAGTGCAGGACGCTCTCCAGGGCTCGGTCGTCCTCGTACCCGGGTCCCACCGACGACGCCTCGGACGGTCCCGTCGCCAGCTCCTCGAGCGGCAGCAGCGCCTGTGCGAGCTCCACCAGGTCGTCCACGTGTTCCCGATCGGCCCAGCGGAAGGCCCAGTGCCAGGCGAGGGAGTCCCTCGGCCTGACGCGCAGACGCCGAAGGACGTCGTCGAACGACCGCAGTCCCAGGCCGTCGGCCGCCCACAGCGCGGCACCGAAATCCTCCCCCTCGGGCTCGGCCAGGTGCACGCGGACCGTTTCCTCCCATTCCGGGCGCTCCAGGATCCGCGCGAGCCGTCGGCCGATCCGGGCCACCTCGTCGGCGGGGCGCCCCAGGCCTCCGGGCTCGCCGAGCAGGTGGTCGCGGATTCTCACCAGGTCGGTGAGTCGTCCCAGGGTGGCGGGCGCGGCGTCGAGCAGCTCGGCGTAGCGTTCGAGCGCGTCGAACGCGTCCGGATAGTCCGCCAGCCCCGCGGCCGGACCGCCCTCGGACACCGCCATGGCGCCGAGGATGCCGCCCGCGCCGTCGAGCAGCGCGTCATCCACCGTCCCTCCCGCTCCGTCACCGGCGAGTGCCTCCAGCAGTCCGCCGTTCACCGCGGCGAAGTGGGCGAGGTACTCGTCCATGACCCCGTTGCGGAACCCCTCACGCAGCAGCCACGCCCGGATGTCGGGGTCGGTGACGCCCTCCAGCCGCTTCACCGCGTGGATCCGGCCCCATCCGGTGGCCCGCCGGGCGAGACGGAACAGGTCCGGTTCGGGGTCGGGTACGGCGCGCCGCAGCGCTACCGCCGCGTAGAGGGCGAACTCGTCCAGGGATCCGAGCAGAACCAACAGGTCCCGTTCGCGTTCGTCTCCGCACAGGCCCAACAGCGCCAGCGCGATCTTGACCGCGTCGCGGTGGGTACCGTGCTCGGCCGTCCACCGGGCGAGCACCCGCGTGCGGCGACGGGACACCTCGCGCGCCGCGAGCGGCTCGAGGAGGTGGTCGACGACGGTCAGGGCGTCGGTCTCGGCGAGCGCGTCGTGGAAGCGCTGCGCCGCGGCGGTGTCAGGGGGCGCCTCCACGGTCCGGGCGATGAGCCCGGCCAGCGCCTCGGCCCGATCGGACTCCGCGTCGATCCCGAAGTGGTGGGTGCGGATCCCGTCGAGGACGACGCTGCTCATCATGGCGTTGGCCCAGTCGGGAGGGTCGTCGGGGAACGGCCGACCGCCGTCGGGCCAGGGGGGTTCGCCGTACTCGGCGAAGAGGGAGGTGATGTGGTGAAGGAAGGTGGACCGTCCGTCAGCGGGTGCGCCGAGGGTCCACTCGGGGGCGCTCAAAGGCCCGGGCGGAGGCCGCCCTTCCGTACGGAGTGAATCATCATGACGACCAGGATGGCCTGTTCCGTTCCCCGGCGCAAGGGCGGATCCGTCCGACCGTGCGCGCCCAGCGGCACCGCCACGAACACCGGGTTTGGCGCACCGGCCTGTCGGGCAGTGGGTCCCCGACCACAGGCGACTACCAGGAGTGACCAATGAGTACAGCGAGCGAGATGGTGGACACCTACCCGGCGAGCCTGGGAGACGTGGACCGGGAGAAGCTGATCCGGTGCATCGAGGAGTGCTTCGTCTGCGCCCAGGCCTGCACGGCCTGCGCCGACGCCTGTCTCAGCGAGGACCGGGTGTCGGAGCTGCGCAAGTGCATCCGGGCCAACAGTGACTGCGCCGACATCTGCCTCACGACCGGCCGGGTGCTGTCCCGCCACACCGGTTACGACGCCAACATCACCCGCGCGGTACTCCAGGCGTGCATGCAGGCGTGCAAGAGCTGTGGGGACGAGTGCGCCAGTCACGCCGACCGCCACGACCACTGCCGGATCTGCGCCGACGCCTGCCGACGCTGCGAGCAGGCCTGCGAGGACCTGCTCGCCGCTCTGGGGTGACCGGGAGGAACACGTCCGGGGCGGTCCTCGCCGCTCGGCCACCCTCCGGGTGGATCGCCGTCGGAGGGGGCGCGGCGACCGTTGCCAGAGACTGGGCATGAGCCGCCCATGCCCGGTCGAACGCCCCAGGCGGTCCTGGGCGTCCTGGTCCACCCCACTCACCGGCGCTCCTCCGCGCCCTCGGGAGCGCCCAGACGCCCCAACAGCGGTACGAAGCGGCCGGTGCGCGCGGCGTAGGCGCGGTAGACGGTGCCGTGGGTACGCAGCAGGTACGGCTCCTCGACCATCCGCACCTGCACCTGGACCGCGACGACCAGGGACAGCAGGGCCGCGGCCGGGATCGGGCCGGGCAGTACCAGCACCATTCCGGCGAGCACGAGGACCATCCCGGTGAAGACGGGATTGCGGGCGAGGGAGAAGAGCCCACCGGTGACCAGATCGGTGCGCTCCCCCTCCTCCACCCCGACCCGCCAGGAGTCGCCCATACCCGCCTGCGCGGCCAGGACCAGCAGCAGCCCCGCGACCATGACCCCGATCCCGGACCAGCCCGTGAGGGGTGAACGGCCGGCGGCTCCGGCGGCGATCGCCGCCACGGGTNGGCGGCGAACAGGACCGTCCCCCACCAGGAGGCGGTGAACGGCCTGGTGCGGGGACGGCGGAACCGGGTGTCGCCGGTGGCCCGCCAGGCCAGGAGGCTGCGGACCCCGAACACCAGGAACAGTCCGGCCAGGTAGAGCAGGAGTGCGATGGCGCTCATGTCCGCTCCGGCGTCCGCGCGGCGTGCGCGTCCGAGGTCACGGGAGGGGAGGCGGTGGTCGGGGTACGGCGCCCGGCGCGCACCCCGTTGGCGATGACCAGGACCTCGGCCAGCTCGTGGGTGAGGATGACCGCCGCCAGACCCAGCACCCCGAACGCGGACAGCGGGATGAGGACCAGCAGGATGGCCCCCGACAGCAGCAGGCTCTGGAGCATGATCCGCCGGGCGCGGCGGGCGTGGGCCAGTGCCCGGGGCAGCACCCGCAGGTCCTCCCCCATGAGGGCGACGTCGGCGGTCTCGATCGCGACGTCGGTACCCATGGCGCCCATGGCCACTCCCGTGTCGGCCGTGGCCAGGGCCGGAGCGTCGTTGACGCCGTCGCCGACCATCGCCACCGGCCCGTGGCGACGCAGACCGGTGACCAGGGTCGACTTGTCCTCGGGGCGCAGGTCGGCGTGGACCTCGTCGACACCGACCCGTGCGGCCAGGGCGCGGGCGGTGCGCTCGTTGTCCCCGGTGAGCATCACGGTGCGCACGCCCATGCGGTGCAGGGCGGTGACCGCCTCAGCGGCCTCGGGGCGCAGCTCGTCGCGGATCGCGACGGCGCCGACCAGGCGGCCGTCGGCCTCGATCAGGACGGTGGTGGCGCCCTGTTCCTGGAGGCGGGCGACCTCCGGTGCCAGCGGCCCGGGGTCGACGTAGCCGGGACGGCCCAACCGCAGGGGCGTGCCGTCGGCCGAGGTGCCGGTCAGGCCGCTTCCGGTCACCGCCTCCACGTCCCGGGCGGGCGCGGGGTCGGGGTGTGCGGCCAGGATCGCGGCGGCCAGCGGATGCTCGCTGCGCGCCTCCAGCGCGGCGGCCAGGGCGAGGACCTCCTCGCGGGTGCGCCCGTGCGCGGGCGCGACGGCCACCACGGCGGGCGCGTTGCGGGTGAGGGTGCCGGTCTTGTCCAGGGCGACCACCCGCACCGTTCCGAACGCCTCCAGGGCGGCCCCGCCCTTGACGAGCACGCCCGACCGGCTCGCCGCGCCGATCGCGGCGACCACGGTGACCGGGACGGCGATGGCGAAGGCGCACGGGGAGGCGGCCACCAGCACCACCAGGGCGCGCTCGACCCACACCCCCGGGTCACCGAACAGGGACCCGACGGCGGCGATCAGGAACGCGGCGACGAGGATCCCCGGCACCAGGGGACGGGCGATCCGGGCGGCCAGGCGCTGGGCGGCGCCCTTGCGGGCCTGTTCGCGCTCGACGATGTGCACGACGCGGGACAGGGAGTTGTCGGCCACCCGGGCGGTGACCCCGACCTCCAGGGCGCCGCCGCCGTTGACGGTCCCGGCGAACACCCCGGTTCCCTCGGCGGCCTCGACGGGGACGGACTCGCCGGTGACGGTGGAGGTGTCCACGGTGGAGCGTCCCGAGCGGACGAGGCCGTCGGTGGCGATCCGCTCGCCGGGCCGGATCAGGAGCAGGTCCCCGACGTCGAGCTCGGAGGGGTCGACGGTGACCTCGCGGCCGTCGCGCAGCACGGTGGCCCGGGGCGGAACCAGGTCGAGCAGGGCGCGCAGCCCGTGGCGGGTACGGGCCACGGCGTGGTCCTCCAGGGCCTCGGCCAGGGAGAACAGGAAGGCGAGCATGGCGGCCTCGCCCACCTCGCCGAGCAGGACCGCACCGGCCATGGCCACGGTCATCAGCGTGCCCACGCCCAGCTTCCCCCGGACCAGGGCGCGCAGGGTGCCGGGGACGAAGGTCCACCCGCCCGCCGCGACCGCACCGGCGAACAGCGCGGTCGGCAGGACCGGGACCTGCGTGAGCCAGCCGGTGAGCACTCCGGACAGCCACAGGACACCGGCCAGGCCCGCCCACCGGACGGTGGCCGAGTCCCACCACCTCCCCGGTGCCTCCTCCGGTTCGACCGCGGAGGCACCGCCGCAGGTGGGGTCACCGCACCCGTCGGCGTCGGCGGTCGCCCCGGCGGGCGTGTGGGCGTCGTCGGCAGCGTCCTGGCGGGGGCGTTCCTGGGTATCGCCGCCCGAGCAGCAGGAACACGTGTCCGGTGTGGAGGTCCGGGGGTTCGGTGCGGGTGTCGGGTTCAGCGGTGGGCGGCCCCGGCGGGGTTCGGGGGTCCCGTCGTCGCCGCAGCACAGGTCGGACACGGTTCAGCCCTCTCTCACGGCCGGTTCGGGTGCGGGGTCGGGCAGGAGCAGGGCCAGCAGGGCGTGTCCCGCGTCGGTGAGGCGGTACATGACGAGTTTGCCCTCGCGCCGGGAGGCGGCCAGTCCGGCGGTGCGCAGTTGTCGCGCGTGGTGGGAGACCAGATTCTGTGAGGAGGAGCAGACCCAGGCCAGGTCGCACACGCACAGCTCGTCGCCGACCGCCAGGGCGCGGGCGACGCGCAGCCGGGTGGGGTCGGCCAGGGCCCGGGCGCGGTCGGCGGCGAGCCGGACGTCCTCGTCGTCGGGCACCCGGGCACGGACCGCCTCGGCCTGGGGCAGGTCGAGGCAGAGGAGTTCACAGGAATCGGAAGTCATACCAACAAACTAACGTCCGTTGATATGTTGTGGCAACAGTGGTCCTCCGGCTCACTGGCTCCCGTCAGCGGGCCGCGTACGGAGTGGGGTGCCTTCCCGCTCCGCGGTGAAGGAGGTACGGCCGACCACGCGGACGGAACCACTCGGGCGGGCCCGTCTCCAGCCGCCGCTGGTCCGCCCAAGCCCCGTCGCACCGGCACACGGTCGCGGACCGGGCCACGGCCTGTCGGTGGACCCGATCGTGTTGACCTTCGAGTCGACTCGAAGGTCTACCTTGGGCGCATGGTGCTGATGCGGGTCTCCGAACTGGCCGAACGCTCCGGCGTGGCGGCCACCACACTGCGCTACTACGAGGAGCGCGGTCTGCTCCCGGCGCGACGGTCCCCGGCCGGGTACCGCCTCTACGACGAGCGAGCCCTGGACCGGCTCGCCTTCATCACCACCGCCAAACGCCTGGGCCTGGACCTGGACGAGGTCGGGGAGTTGACCGCGCTGTGGTCGGCCCAGCCCTGCTCGCGTGTCAGGGCCGCCCTGAGCCCACGCCTGGAGCAGCGCCTGGACCAGGCCCGTGCCCAGGCCGCCGAACTCGCGGACTTCCAGGCGCTGCTGCGCAGCGCCCACACCCGCCTCCAACAGTTGCCCGACCGCGACGCCCCCTGCGACCCGGGGTGCGCGTTCCTGACCGACCTGGCACCACCTGAACAGGGCGGACATCCTCGTTCCCTGCCCCTGGCCGACACCGGCGGCGCCACCTGCCTGTTGGAGCCCGACGACCACGAGCGCCGTCTGGACCGCTGGCGGGACCTGTTGGCGGAGGCCGCCTCGACCCCGCGCGCCCACGGCAGCTCCTGGAGCCTGCCCCTGGAGAAGGCCGGGCAGGTGGCCGAACTGGCCGCGGCCGAACAGCAGTGCTGCGCCTTCCTGGACCTGCGCATCGACTTCACCCCCCAACGGGTGCACCTGCACGTGGGCGTCCACCCCGACCACCGCCCCGACCCCGACTCCCCGGCCGGGCGGGCCGCCCGCCTGCTGGGCGCCCTCGGCCCCGCCAAGGAGAGCTGAACCGATGTCGTTGGCCGAACGCCTTCAGAGCCTGTTCGTGGCCCTGGCCGCCGTGGCCGGTCTGGCCGCGGGCCTGATACTGCCGATCGGCCCGGCGGCCGAACACGTGGTGCTGCCCGCCCTGCTGGTGATGCTCACCGCCGTGTTCGTGCAGATGGACGCCGCCCACGTGGGCGAGGTCAGGCGCGCCGGGACCCTGGTGGTCACCAGCCTGCTGCTCAACTTCGTCCTCACCCCGGCCCTGGCCTGGGCCCTGGGTGCCGGACTGCTCGGGGGCGCGCCGGACCTGCGCATCGGCCTGCTGTTGCTCCTGGTGACCCCGTGCACGGACTGGTACCTGGTCTTCACCGCGACGGCGCGCGGGCACACCGGTATCGCCGCGGCCCTGCTGCCGGTGAACCTGGTCCTCCAGCTCGTCCTGCTGCCGGTGTACGTGCTGCTGCTGGGCGGGCGGGCCGCGATGGTCGACACCGGAACGCTGGCCGGGTCGGTCCTGCTCGTCCTCGCCGTGCCCCTGGCGCTGGCCCTGGCGCTGCGGTGGGTCTCGGCCCGGTTCGGGGGCGCCGCCTGGCGCGAGCGCCACGTCACCGGACCGGCCGGGCACCTGGTGCTGCCGCTGCTGTACGCGGCCGTGTTCGCGATGTTCGCCTGGCAGGCCCGCACCGTCCTCGCGCACGGCGCCGACCTGCTCGCCCTGCTGGCGCCGCTGGCGGTCTTCTTCACCGCGCTTCCCCTGGTCGCCACCGGCCTGTCCCACCTGCTGGGCCTGCCTCCGGAACAGAGGGTCACGCTGACCATGACCACCACGGCCCGCAACTCGCCCATCGCGCTGGCCGTCGCGGTCGCGGCCTTCCCCGACCGCCCCCTGATCGCGGTCGCCCTCGTGGTCGGTCCGCTGGTGGAGCTGCCGGTGCTGGCCCTGCTCGCCCAACTGGTGCGCGTCCGGCGTCCCGCCGCCGCGAACACGACCGCACCGCTCCGAGGCACGCGGGGGCACGGAAGCGGGCGCTGACGTCCGCGCGCCCACCGCCACGGGGTTCACGCGACGATCCCCCGGCGGCTTCGTACCGGGTCCGGTCCGTTCGGGCATCGGTCCCCCTCCGAACGGCAAACAGCCCTCGGGGGTTGTGACAGGACCTCCCAGACGCCGGTACCGGGTGTCTACCGTGGTCGGACGGTGGGCCCCCGGGGAGCGCCCGCGCCCGAGGAGGGCGGCGGGGCCCACCCCGCGGTCCTACGAACACGAGGGGGAAACGATGCGCGGTGTTGTGATGTACGAGCCCGGCGACGTGCGGGTCGAGGAGCGCGAGGATCCGAGGATCATCGAACCCACCGACGCGGTCATCCGGCTCTCCGCGACCTGCATCTGCGGGTCGGACCTGTGGCCCTACCGGGGCGTCGAACCGGCCGACCACCAGGTGATGGGCCACGAGTACGTCGGCGTGGTCGAGGAGGTCGGCTCGGACGTGCGCGGTATCAGGGTCGGCGACTTCGTCGTCGGGTCGTTCGTCATCTCCGACAACACCTGTGAGATCTGCCGGGCGGGCTACCAGTCCAGGTGCGTGCACGCCTCCTTCGTGGCCCAGGCGATCGGCACCCAGTCCGAGCGCGCCCGCATCCCGTACGCGGACGGCACCCTGGTCCCCACGCCGGGGCAGCCGGACCCGGAGCTGATCCCCTCCCTGCTGGCGGTCTCCGACGTCCTCGGCACCGGCTGGTTCGCCGCCGACGCCGCCCAGGCGGGCCCGGGGAAGACCGTCGCGGTCGTCGGGGACGGCGCGGTGGGCCTCATGGGAGTGCTCGCCGCCAAGGAGCTCGGCGCGGAGCGGATCATCGCGATGTCCCGACACGCGGACCGTCAGGAACTCGCCCGCTTCTACGGCGCGACGGACATCGTCACCGAGCGCGGCGACGAGGGCGTGGAACGGGTCAGGGAACTGACCAACGGACTCGGCGCGCACAGCGTGATCGAGGCGGTCGGCACGCAGGAGTCGATGATGCAGGCCATCCGGTCGACCCGCCCCGGGGGCCACATGGGGTACGTGGGCGTCTCGCACAACGTGGAACTGTCCGGTGACGAGCTCTTCTTCAGCGCCGTGCACCTGCACGGCGGCCCCGCCCCGGTGCGCAGGTTCCTGCCCGACCTGATCCGGCGGGTCTGGGACCGCGAGATCGACCCCGGCAGGGTCTTCGACCTCAGCCTGCCCCTGGAGAAGGCCGCTGAGGGCTACAGGGCGATGGACGAGCGGCGCGCGATCAAGACGCTTCTCACTCTCTGAGCCCGCCCGGAGAGCACCCCGGCACGGGGCCCGGGAAGGGCCCCGTGCCGCGGCCGTCCGACGCACACGTCACACCGTGCACCCGTGTGGCCGGTGGCACCGTCCGCCGTGCTGGCCGCCAGCGCCCTCTAGCTGCCGTGCGGCAGGTCGGCGTCGGCACCGGTGTCGCCGTGCCCTCGGTCGTTCTCCTCCCGTGTGGCGGTGAGGGTGCCGAGCAGGGCGAAGGCGTCCGCCGAGGGGGTGCCGGGTTCGACGGTGTAGGTGACGATCCACAACCGGTCCTCCCCCGTGGGCTCGAACACGTCGAAGTTGACCTCGACGAGGCCGACGTCGGGGTGGCGGAACGACTTGGTGCCGGTGCGGTGGCTGTGGACGTTGTGGCGTGCCCAGTCCTGGGCGAAGACGGTGCTGCACGCCGACAGCTCCCCGATCAGCGCGGTGAGCTCCTTGTCGAGCGGGTTGCGTCCGGCTTCCAGGCGCATCATCGCGGCGGTGGTGCGCCGTGCCAGCGGCCAGTCGACGTAGTAGTCCCGGGCCCGGGGGTCCAGGAAGACGAACCGCGCCATGTTGGGCGGGCGCCGTCCGGTGTCGAAGTGCGGCGCGTACAGGGCCCGGCCCAGCCGGTTGGCGGCCACCAGGTCCTGGCGGGCGTTGTGGACGACCGCGGGGGTGTCCATCGAGTCGAGCATCCGCTGCACCGAGGGGCGCACCCCTCCGGCCGGGGGCCCGGCGGGGCGGGCGCGGGGGCCGGAGGCCGCGCGGGCGAGGTCGAACAGGTGGGCGCGCTCGACCTCGTCGAGCATCAGCGCCCGGGCGATCGCGTCCAGGACGCCGTCGGAGGCGCCCCTGATGTTGCCGCGTTCCAGGCGGGTGTAGTAGTCGATGCTGACCCCGGCGAGCATCGCGACCTCCTCGCGGCGCAGCCCGGGCACCCGGCGGTCGTCCCCGTAGGAGGGGATTCCGGCCTGCTGCGGTGTCACGCGGGCCCGCCTGCTGACCAGGAACTCGCGGACGGTCTTCTTGTCCATGACCCCAGGTTAGGCAGGGGGTCCACGGACTGGCAGGCCCTGCCGGACCCCCTCAGGCGGGGG
>NZ_ANAX01000033.1 GCF_000341065.1 Nocardiopsis halotolerans DSM 44410
CCACCACCAGGGCGTGGCCGACGGTGAAGGCCCCCAGGTCCGAGCACAGCCACAGGACGGCGGAGGCGATCTCCTCGGGACGGCCCATGCGTCCGACGGGTTCCTGGTCGATCACCCGCCGACGGCCCTCGGGGGTGCCTCCGGAGAAGCGGTCCATCATCGGGGTGTCGATGATGCCCGGGCACACGGCGTTGACGCACACGCCCGAGTCGGCGTAGTCCAGCACGGCGGACTCGGTCATCCCGACGACGCCGTGCTTGGCGGCGGCGTAGGCGGCCTGACCGGCGATGCCCATCGCCCCGGCCCCGGTGATGAACACGACCCTGCCCGCGAACCCGTTTCCGCCCGCTGCTCTCTCCGACATCCCCGTTCCCCTCCACGGCGGAGCCCCGGTCGGAACACACCGAGGACCCGGGACTCGCTGTCATGCACATCAAACGAACGGTGACCGGAACGGTGGGGAAGGCGGCTCAGACCGACGCGTCTCCCCCACCGCCGTTTCACCCGACCGGAACGCGGATCAGTCACCGCCCAGGGTCGAGGCGTCGATGACGAACCGGTACCGCACGTCGGAGGCCAGCACCCGCTCCCACGCGTCGTTGATCTGGTCGGCGCCGACGACCTCGACCTCGGGGGCGATGCCGTGCTCGGCGCAGAAGTCGAGCATCTCCTGGGTCTGGGCGATGCCGCCGATCTTGGAACCGGCGAACGACCGGCGGTTCTCGAACAGCGTGAACAGCGTGACCGGCACCGGCGCGGGCGGGGCGCCCACGCTGACGATCGTGCCGTCCAGCGCCAGCAGGTTCAGGTAGGCGTCCAGGTCGATGGGCGCGCTGACCGTGTTGATGATGAGGTCGAAGGTGTTGGCCAGCCGTTCGAAGGTGGCCGGATCGCTGGTGGCGTGGTAGTGGTCTGCGCCGAACCGCAGCCCGTCCTCGCGCTTCTTCAGGCTCTGGGAGAGCACCGTCACCTCGGCGCCCATGGCGTGGGCGATCTTGACCGCCATGTGCCCCAGGCCGCCCAGACCCACGACGGCGACCCTCGTACCGGGACCGGCGTTCCAGGTGCGCAGCGGCGAATAGGTGGTGATTCCCGCGCACAGCAGCGGTGCGGCCTTCTCGAACGGGATCGACTCCGGGACGCGCAGCACGAAGTGCTCGTCGACCACGATGCGCTGGGAGTAGCCGCCCTGGGTGACGCTCCCGTCCCGGTCGGTGCCGTTGTAGGTGTCGGTGAACCCGCGCAGGCAGTACTGCTCGACACCGGCCAGGCAGTTGGCGCACTCGCGGCAGGAGTCGACCATGCAGCCGACACCGACCCGGTCGCCCACCTTGTGGCGGGTGACCTCGGACCCGACCTCGGCCACCACACCGGCGATCTCGTGGCCGACGGTCAGCGGGTAGGGGACCTCGCCCCAGTCACCGCGGACGGTGTGGATGTCGGAGTGGCAGATTCCCGCCCAGGCGATGTCGATCAGGACGTCCTTCGGGCCGACCGCGCGGCGCTCGATCGTGCCCGGCGTCAGCGGCGCGTTCGGCGCGGTGGCCGTGTAGGCGCGCACGAGGGACATGGATCTCCTCAGAAGTCTCGCGGTGGATGGTGCTTCCGCCCCGCGCGAGGGGCGGGCGCCGCTCTCGCGGCGGGACGGAGAAGCGGCCGCGTGTGCGTCGGCCGCTCATGGAACCAGTGGACCACCGGGAACGGCGCCCGTGGGAGGGTCTGTCAGTACCCGGCAGGAGGGCGTGCGGAGCCGTCCGGCGGCCGTGCCCGCCCCCACGCGGACCTGCGCGGACGTGCTGGGATGCTGGTGTCCTGGCATGTCCACCGACCCCTGGAGACGAATCCCCGTGCCCGACGAGACAGTGCCCGAGGAACCCGGAACGGCAGCCGAGGAGACGGGGCCACAGGACCCCTTCGTGGCGTTCTGGAGCGAGCGACGCCTGTGCACGCTGGCCTCCCCGCGCCCGGACGGCAGCATCCACCAGGTTCCGGTGGGGGTGACCTACGACCCCGAGCGGCACCTGGCCCGGGTGATCTCCTCCGGCTCCAGTTACAAGGCCGTCAACCTGGCGGCGCGTCCGGGCACGCGGGTGTCGGTGTGCCAGGTGGAGGGGCGGTGGTGGTCGACGTTGGAGGGCGAGGCCACGGTCAGCCGTGAGGAGGACGCGGTCGCCGAGGCGGAGCGCCGGTACACCCTGCGGTACCGGCGGCCGCGCCCCAACCCGAACCGGGTGGTGATCGAGATCGCGGTCACGCGGGTGTTGGGCAACGTGCGCCCCGAGAGCGAGGGGATCGTCCCCTGACCGCGGAGGTGTGGCCTGCCCCGGAGTCCGCCACCAGTTCTTCGATCTCGGTGGCGACGGGCCGGTCCTCTCCCGGGGAGGATCAAAGGTCGGGGGGAGGAACGCCTCAGGCGGCGATGTGGTCCGAGAGCTGTTCGGCGGCGCTGCGGGGTTCGCGGCCGAGGAGTTCGGCCAGCAGCGGGTCGACCCGTGCGAAGTAGCCCGTGCGGGTGGCCCGGAACATGGTGAGCGTGAACCGGGCCGCATGCTCCGGGGTGCCGTTCGCGACCTGGTCGGCGATCCACTGCTCGTCGTCGACGACGACGCGCCTGATGGTGCGGCCGGTGAGTTCGGAGGCGATCGCGGCGAAGTCGTCGATGGTGACGGCGTCGGTCGGGGTGAGGGGGACGGGGCCGTCGAAGGGGCGGTCACCGGTGAGGATGATCGCCGCGGCCTCGGCGGCGTCGGCACGGTCGATCCACGCGACGGGACCGTCCGCCGGGTGCGCCATCACTCCGGTCCGCCGCCACGGGCCGAGCAACTGGTTGAGGTCTCCGAAGAATCCGTTGCGCAGTGCGGTCCAGGCGACCCCCGAGTCGGCGAGGATCGCCTCGGTGGCGGCGTGGATGGCCAGGGGCGGGTACGGGCCGTCGCTGGCGGCGCCCTGCGCGCTGGTGTACAGGATCCGCTCGGCGCCCGCCTCGACCGCGGCCTCGATCGCCCTGCGGTGCTGTGCGACCACGTCGGCGCCGAGATCGCTCGAGGAGACGAGCAGCACCTGCTCGGCACCGGCGAACGAGTCGCGCAGGGCGGCCGGATCGTCGTAGGTGCCCTGTCGGACGCGCACGCCCCGGTCGGCGAGGTGTCGCGCCCGGTCGACGTCGCGCACGCTGACGCCGACGCGGTGTGCCGGAACGCGCTTGAGGAGGTGCTCGACCGTGGCGCCGTTGAGGGCGCCGGTCGCTCCGGTGACGACGATCATGCTCGTGTCCCTTCCTGGGGTCCGCCTCGTGTGGCGGTGCTGTCGGGCGGTGGCGGTCGTGGCGCCCTCCGGGCACCGATCAGTCACCCGCACCCAAGTTGACCAGCGTGGTCAATTTCGTGCGCGCCAGCCACCCTAGGTAACCTGACTCATCGAGTCAATTTCTTCGGAACGGCGTGAGAGGGCGGGCGAACATGACCGGTGAGGCCTCCTCACGGCCCCGGCTGCGCGCCGACGCCAGGCGCAACGCCGAGCAGATCCGCAGCGCCGCGATCGGCGCCTTCCGGGACCGGGGCCTGGGCGTGCCGTTGGAGGAGGTCGCCAAGGCGGCCGGGGTGAGCAAGGCCACCATCTTCAACCGGTTCGGCGGCCGGATCGGCCTCATCGAAGCCGTCATCGAGGAGCTCGTCGCGGCCGAGCTGTACGCCATCATCGACCGCGCCCGCTCCATCGCCGACGCCGGGGAGCGGGCGGGGTACTACATCGCCGAGATCCGCGACCTCCAGTACCGCCAGCCCGCCGCCAATGACGTCATGTTGCGGGAGTTCCCCCGCTCACGGCAGCTCATGGAGATCTGCCGGACCGCGGGCGGGTTCAACGACGAGGTCGTAGCGGCGGGCCGCGCCGCGGGCGCGCTGCGTTCCGACTTCACCGCGGACGACCTCCAGGCGCTGATCACCGACAACGCGCTCGCCCTCAAACACGGGGACCGTCCGCGCCGCGAGGACTACGACCGCCGCACCGCCTTCCTCCTCGACGGGATCCGCGCGACCGGGACCGCCTCCCGCGGTTAGGCGGCGACCGGGAACGAGGGGGCCCACCGCCGGATGTGTCGGTGGCGCCTCAGCGGTCGGTGGATCCGTCCGGGGCGCGGGTCCTCGACGACGGGAGGCGGGGGTGTGGACGCCCTCACGGCGTCGCGGCCCCTCCGATGGTTCGGCGAGCACCGAACCATCCGGCCGATAGCGTGCTGTCCCCCGCGCGGGAGACCCCCGCGCTGGTGAGGCCGGAGGACCACCCCATGACGGAGACAGACCCGAAGCGGCAGCTCGCCGAGCGCTTTCGCGAGGTCAACGGCGACCATCCGATGACCGACGCCGACGACGCGTACGTCAGCGCGCGGTTCGTCGCCTTGGAGGAACTGTGCGCGCTCCATGGCCGCGACGCCGACGCGGTCCGCCGCCTGATGCTGGGGCGGCGCCTGCCGCTTCCGGGATACCTGCGCTCCGACGGCGCCGAGATGGTGCCGACCGACCTGTTCGCCCTCGCCGACGAAGCCGGCGGAGTGGACCTGCTCGAAACATGGTTCACCGCTCACTGGGCCGACCCGGGCACCGGCCGGGCGGAGTGGGACGCCTACCTCAGCGGACGGTACGTGTGCCTGCGTTCGGTCACTCCGGCGGCCATCCGGCGCAAGGACCACCTGACGGCCGAGATCCGTGCCGCGGCGGAGGAGCCGGATGCCGGTTCGGCACAGTGGTCCGAGCGGCTGCACGCCCTGGTCGACGAACTCGACGCGTTGGAACCGGCGTTCACCGCCTACGACCGGCTCCGGTTCGACGGGCCCACGTCCCGGGACACCTTCATCGACGCGGTGCGCGCCCGCTTCCCGCGCCCGTGAACCGAAGCCGTGGCCGGTACCCGCGGAGCGGATACCGGCCACCTGTTCCCCGGTCCCGGGGAAGGCGCCGGGGTCAGCGTCCGGTCGCGCCGTCGATCAGTTCGCGGAGGATGTCGGCGTGGCCCGCGTGGCGACCGGTCTCCTCGATCATGTGGACCAGGGCCCAGCGGACGCTGGGAGCGGGCCGTCCGGCCCGTGGCCGGGGAACCGGTGCGCCGGGATCGGTGCACCCGTCGAGGACCCTGTTCGCGCGCCCGACCGCCGTGCGGTAGCGGGCGACGACATCGGCCACGCCGTCCGCTGGTGCGGCGTGGAACGTGGCCTGCCAGTCGGCGACGTGCTCCCCGAGGAACGTGGAGCGTTCGACGAGGGTCAGGTGGTGGAGCAGGCCGAGCAGGTTCGTGCCCGAGGGCACCATGGCCGTTCGGGCCCGCGGTTCGGGGGCGCCCTCGACCTTCGCCGCGATCGAGGTCCGGAGGTAGTCGAGGAAGGCGCGCAGGGTCTCGGTCTCGCTGCTTCCGGTCCGGGGCGGCGGGGTGTCGCGGTGGTGGGAGACGGCGGGCATGGTGGTCTCCTCCTTCTCGGCAGGGGCCGGTGCGGTGGGTCAGGCGGTGCGTCGGACGAGCAGGACGTGGTCGGTGACCTCGGCGGTGCGCCCGTCCGGGCCGGTCGCGACCCGGCGGGGCGTGTCGGCACGCTCGACCCTCCACGTCGCCGGGTCCAGACCGATACCCTCGGCGACCTCCCGTGGCGACGGGTACCGGACGTCGGGGTCCTGGTTCCACGACCACGGTGCGGTCGAGCCGTGGTCGACGACCAGCAGCAGCCCGCCCGGGCGCAGCGCGTGCGCGGCCCCGCGCAGGACGGTGTCCCGGTCCAGGTCGAAGAAGGTGTGGAGGTAGTGGGCGCAGACCAGGTCGAAGCGGCCCCGGGGGAAGGAGGTGTGCAGATCGTGCCGCTCGGCGGTGACCAGGTCCTCCAGGCCGTGTGAGCGGGCGAGGTCCGCCAGACGCTCGACCGCCACGGCCGAGATGTCGACGGCGGTGACGTGCCATCCCCGGCGGGCGAGCCACAGCGTGTCGCCGCCGTCGCCGCATCCGAGGTCCAGCACGTGACCGGGCGGCAGGCCCGTGACCGTCTCGGTGAGACGGTCGTTGGGCCGCGGGTCGGTGGCCGCCGGCCGGGCCGCGTGGACGCCGTCCCAGAACGTGACCGCGTTGGTGGTGTTCATCGGAGCTCCTCGTGTCGAGACGCGCCAAGTCTCACCGCGACCACCACGATCTGGCACGGAAACTTGCTGTTCTGGCAAGATGGTCTCGTGGACCGCGAAACAGAGGACGTACTCGACGTGGTGGGCCCGCGCCTGCGCGCGCTGCGCCGCGACCGCGGCCTGACCCTCGCCGACCTCTCGGCGGCCACCGGGGTGTCGGAGAGCACCCTGTCCCGGCTGGAGGGCGGTCAGCGTCGGGCGACCCTGGAGTTGCTGCTGCCGCTGGCCCGCACCTACGACGTCCCGCTGGACGACCTCGTCGGCGCCCCGCGGACGGGCGATCCCCGGATCCATCTGAAGCCGATCCGGCGGTTCGGGATGGTCTTCGTGCCGCTGTCCAGGCGGCCGGGTGGTACGCAGGCGTTCAAGATGATCATCCCCGCTCGGCCGCGACCGCTCGAACCGACGCCGCAGACCCACGCGGGATTCGAGTGGCTGTACGTGCTCAATGGTCGTCTGCGGTTGGTGGTCGGTGAGCGCGACCTGACGTTGCCGCCCGGCGAGGCGGCCGAGTTCGACACCTCCCTGCCGCACTGGCTGGGG
>NZ_ANAX01000034.1 GCF_000341065.1 Nocardiopsis halotolerans DSM 44410
GACGGCGGCACGGTCGAACTCCTCATCCTGTTCGACCCGCAGGGGGTGCGTGCGCACGTGCGGGCCGGGCCCGCGTCCCAGCCCTCGCCCCACTGACCGGACGCGACGGTCCGATCGGCCTCGTCCCCGTCTTCGTCCCGGTCCTGGGTTTCACATGGACGAGGCCATCGTCTTCGCCGAGTCAGGCCGCCGCGGTGGTCGGCGCACCGTCCACGACGGCGTGCCGACCACCGGGAGCGAGGCGAGGTGCCGCTCTCCGAGCCTGCGGGACCTGGTTCCGCCGGGACGACACCGCGTCCGGGCCGGGGAGCGGCGGCCCTACAGCAGGGTCGACCAGTAGAACCAGAACGCCTGGCCGACCGCGCCGAGGATCACCAGCGCCCACACGGTGAGCACGACGGTGTGGTTGCGGGCCAGCAGGCCGATGGACGTCCTGGCCCACCGAGGCGTCGGCAGGTGCCCGGAGCGCACGTCGTGCAGGGTGACGTACCAGAAGAGCGGGACCGTCACCGCCCACACGACCACGCAGTACGGGCACAGCGCGCCGATGCGGTACAGGCTCTGGAAGATCAGCCAGTGCACGAAGAGCGCCCCGAACAGCACACCCGCCTGGAGGCCGAGCCAGAACCAGCGGTCGAAGCGCGCTCCGGCGAGCAACGCCATGCCCACGGTGGTGACCACGGCGAAGCAGGCGACACCGATGACCGGGTTCGGGACCCCGAGGACCGCTGCCTGCGGGGTGGCCATGACGGTACCGCAGGAGAGCACCGGGTTGAGGCTGCACGCGGGCACGTGCTCGGGGTCGGCCAGTACCCGGACCTTCTCCACCAGCAGGGCCGTCGACGCGAGGAGCCCGACGGCGCCGCCCAGGGCGAGCAGCCAGGGCAGGGCCCGGCTGATGACGGGCACCTCGGCCCCGGGCGGGGACGCCTCCGCGCGGCGGGACGCGGTGGGGGCGCTCATCCCTCCAGCTCCGCGTCGATCATCGCCGAGAGCACCTCGTGGCTGGGCATGCTCGGGGTCGGGCGGCCGTTGACGAAGATGGTCGGGGTGCCCCGCACTCCGAGGGCGAGACCGTCCTGGACGTCGGAACGCACCCGCTCCAGGGTTTCGGGGGACTCCATGGTCTCGACGAACTCGTCCACGTCCAGCCCCAGCTCCTCGGCGAAACCGACGAACACCTCGGCCTTGGACTCCTGGGACTCACCCCACTCGGCCTGGGTCTCGTACATCCTGGTGTACATCTCCTCCAACGCTCCCTGCCGCGCGGCGGCCTCCACGGCAGCGGCGGCGGGCTCGGCGTTGGTGTGCCCGGGCATGGGGAAGTAGCGGACGACCATGTTGATCCGCCCCTCGTAGTCCTCGCGGATCCGTTCCATGACGGGGAACTGGGCGCGGCAGGCCTCGCACTCGAAGTCGAGGAACTCCACGACCGTCACCGGGGCCTCCTCCACCCGGTCGAGGTGGCGGCTGTCCTCGCGTACCAGCAGTTCGGCGGGCGCGGTGGGCGGGGTCGTGGATCCCGGGTCGCCGGGGTTGCCCCGCGCGGTCGGGGTGGTGGTGCCGGGGCCGTTGAGAGTGACGAGGAGCCCGAGGCCGATGACGGCGACCATGATGAGGCCGAGGGTGATGCCGAGGTTCTTGCTCATGTGGAATGTCCTGGGGTACGGGGCGTGTCGGAGCACGCCCGGAAAACGGTCACGTGAGGGTGGCCGCACCCGGTGGGCGCGGCGGGTGACCGTGTTCTAGACCCGTTGGACGCAGAGCAGTGTGAGCAGCCCGTATCCGTGGGGGGCTGCCGGGTTGTGGCGGATGGGGCGCGGTGCCGGGCCGGGCCGTGGGGCCAGCAGCAGCGCGAGGACGAGGACGACGCCGAGGGCGACGAGGAACAGGGGCGACGCGGTGGGCAGCCCGTGCCCCTCGGTCGCCTCGCACGGGTGCGCGGGGCCCTGCACGGGGGCGTCGGCCGAGACCGCGGAGAACTCCTCCACCTGTTCCGGGCAGTCGACCGCCGCGGAGGAGACGGCCTCGGAGGGGAAGGCCGCGGGCTGCGGCGCGGCGCTGTGGCACAGGGCGCACAGGAAGCACATGACCACCAGGAAGATCAGCGGCACCGCGAGGGTGCGCTGTCGCCGCGTGGAAGTGTGCCCGCCCATGCGGGAAACTGTAGCGCCGCCTGGGCGGAGGCGTGGCACCGGATCCTGCGACCGGTTCGGGGGCGCCCCACCCCGTTCGATCGCACTCGATCACGTGCGCGGGAGGACTCGGGACGCGATCCCGCGTCACGGCAGCGAACGCGTGAACCACACCACCTCACCGTTGTCCTCCGTGGAAACGTGGTCCCGCTCGAACCCGAGCTTCTCCAGGACACGGATCGACGGTGTGTTCCATGTGCCGACGGTCGACCAGAGCCTTCTCCGCCCGGTCGCCGCGGCGGCGCCGAGCACCGCGCTGGCCGCCTCGGTGGCGTAGCCGCGCCCGTGCGCGCGCTGGAACAGCTCATAGGCGATTTCGGGCTCCTCCACGGTGGCGCGGCCGATGACCAGCCCGCAGTAGCCGATGAAGTCGCCTTCGTCGCGGCGCTGGACGGGCAGCAGGGCGATCCCCGTCGTCGCCGTCGCGGCAAGCTGCTTCGCGATGCCCTCTCGGGTGTGCTCGACCGTGGGGGCTCCCTTGCCGCGTTCGGCGACGAGGGCACGGAGTTCAGCGGCGTCCGACTCGGCCCAGGGCCGCAGTACCAGCCGCTCGGTCTCCAGGTGGAACGGCATCGTCTCGTATGTGGACATGCCCTCACTCTGCCGCACGGATCATCACGAACCACGGTGGGGGCGCCAGGCGAAACGGCGTCCTTGCCATGCGGAGAGCAGCGCTGATCCCGGAACGCACCCGGCGGACCCCTCTTCCACGCAGCGGGTCCGACCACATCGGTGCATCACCCTCCCCGGCCGCACCAGAAGTGATTTCCCCTCCGCCCGGACCACCCGCGCATAACGGCACGCCCCCACCCGGAAGAGAAGGAGCTCCAGGGGACGATGGAGCCGAGGACGGCGAGCGGACCGGGACTCCACCGGGCCGGGAGCTGGTGGCGCGCCGAACTCCTGGACGACCTGGTGCTGCGGCGCGCCTTGGACGGAACGGCTCCTCGTGCCGGAAGTCGGCCAGGCCCACACCGGCGGCGGACTGGAAGGTCTGCCGCCGGTCAGGGCGGCGTGGACGTGTTCGCGGCGGGCCAGCGCGTG
The DNA here is from genome assembly GCF_000341065.1 of Nocardiopsis halotolerans DSM 44410. Taxonomy (GTDB): domain Bacteria; phylum Actinomycetota; class Actinomycetes; order Streptosporangiales; family Streptosporangiaceae; genus Nocardiopsis; species Nocardiopsis halotolerans. The sequence continues at coordinate 3,240 of NZ_ANAX01000034.1, forward strand.
GACGTGGAGCTTCCGTCCAGCGGAAGTCCGTTGACGTCCCAGGTCGCACGGGGCCGGGATCGCCCGTTCCGCGCGGTGACGACCCCGGGGACGGCATGCGGGGAGAGGGTGGTTGGATGAGCGCTATGCCCCTCCCCCCAAGGGCCGCGCGCACCCTCGTCCCAGCGGCCGCCGTCTCCCTGGTCTGGTTCTACGAGGGCCTGTGGTGCAAGGTCTGGCCGGGACGCGCCGACCACAGGGCGATCGTCGCGGACCTGCCGCTGCTGCCCGACTCCCTGGTCGGTCCGGTCCTGGTGGGGATCGGTCTGGCGGAGGCCGCGATCGGCCTGTGGGTGCTGTCCGGCCGCTGGCCGTACNGGCGGCGGCCGTCCAGACGGCGCTGATCGGGGTGTTCAACCTCGGCGGACTGCTGGTCTCCCCCGGCAACATCGACGAACCGGGGAGGATGCTGACCGCCAACCTGGCGGTCGTCGCGCTGGCCTGGGTCGTCGCCGGACGGCACGCCGAGGCCCGGGGATGACGGACAACCCGTGGACCGCCGGACGCGTCCTGGCCCTTCCGGGGCACGGGCCCCGACTGCTGTTCGGCCGCATGTACGAGGATCCGCGTGTGGAGGCGCGGGCCTTTCCCGCCGCCCCCGCCCGGGTGCTGTGTGTCGCCTCGGCCGGGGACACCGCCGCGGCCCTGGCCCGCGCCGGGTACGACGTGACCGCGGTCGACGTCAACCCCGTACAGCTCGCCTACGCGCGCGCCCGCGTCGACGAAGGCGCGCCCGCCGCCCCCGGGAGCGCCGAGCTGATGCTCGCGGCGGCGCGCCGTGCCACCGCCGCCGCCCTTCCCGGATGGCGTGCCCCCGCCCTCCACGAGTTCCTCGACCTGGACGACCCGTGTACCCAGTCCCGGTGGTGGCGCACGCGGCTCGACGGCCCCGGGCTGCGCCTGCTCATGGGGATGGCGCTCAGGCCGGTCGGGGTACTCGCCGCGGCTCTGGCCCCGGGGTTTCGCCACGTCGTTCCGGCCCGTTTCGACACGGAACTGCGGACCCGTGTCGCCCGCGTCGTCGCACGCCACCCGAACGCCGACAACCCCCTGCTCGCGGGACTGCTGGCCGGTCGGGCGCCGAAGCCGCGGGCGAAGGCCCCGGACCTCCCCGGGACGGTGCGGTTCGTGCTCGGCGACGTCGCCGAGCACCTGGAGGCGGTACCGGCCGGGGCCTACGACGCGGTGACCCTGTCCAACGTCCTGGACGGTCCCGGACCCGCCTACCGGCGGCGGCTGCGTACCGCCGTCGAGCGGGCGGTACGCCCGGGCGGCACCGCCGTTCTGCGCAGTGTGGGAGGGACGGGTGGCACGACCGCCGCCGTGCGCGCGGCCGAGGAACGCTGCCCCCTGTGGGGGAGTCTGTACGTCACGACCATCGGAGGCACACGTTGAGGCTCCAGGAACATCCGCTACCGATGCGCGCGCACTTCACCGACTCGCTGGTGCTCACCTACGCCTTTCCTCCGGAGGTCCTGCGCCCCCTGCTCTCCCCCGGGCTGGAACTGGACACCTACCGCGCGCCCGACGGAACCGAACACGGGTTCGCCGCGGTCGCGGCGGTGGCGCTGCGGGGCCTGCGTCCGGCCTTCCTCCCCCCTTGGCTGGGCCTGGAGCAGGTGATGACCGGCTACCGCGTCTTCGCCCGGCTGTCGGTGGACCGCGTCAGGACCGAGGGTGGTACGCGCACCCTGCGGGGGTTGCGCGTCCTACGGAGCCAGACGTCGAGTGCGGCGCTGGCCGCCGTGGGCACGGTGCTGTCGCGCTACCGGTACGAACGCGCCGTGCTCGGGGCGCGCAGGATGGGTGACCGTCTGGACTTCGCGGTGCGCTCCGAGGACGGCCGGGCCGACCTGAGGGTCAGCGCGGCCCTGGGCGGGCCCGGCGCGCCCCTGCCCGGGGGTTCCCCGTTCGCCACCGAACGGGACGCGCGGCGCTTCGCCGGACCGCTGCCCCACACCTTCGAACACGACGAGCGCAGCGGCGACGTGCTGGTGGTCAAGGCGCTGCGGACGAGTTGGGAGCCGCGCCCGGTGGCGGTGGACGTGGAACGGCTGACCTTCTTCCGCCACGGGCCCTTCCGGGGCACCCGGCCTGTCCTCGCCAACGCCTTCCACGTGGCGGGCGTGGACTACGGATGGCACCGCGGTGTGCTGATGACACCGGCGGGGAGGAGGGGATGAGCCGTCGTCGGAGCCCGTCCGGGGCGCGACACGTGGTCGCCTACAACTGGCCCCTGTACCTGGCGGGCGCCGCGGTGGCCGTCGGCGGAGCCCTGGCGGGGTCGCGGCTGCGCGGGACCGCACGCGCGGCCGCGTGGACGGCCGGGGCCTCCGGGGCGTGGTGGACCGTGGCGTCCCTGGTGGCGTCCCACACCGTCTACGACCGCTCGCCGCTGCACGGCTGGGACTGGCTGGCACCGGCCCTGGCCAGGGCGGGGAGGCCCTCCCACCCTGGCCGGCACCTGGTGGTCTCGTCCGGTCTGGACGAGGCGAGCGCCGTGATCGGAGCTCTGCACCCCGACGCCGAACAGACCGTCGCCGACCTGTACGACGCGCTGCCGGTCGTGGAGTCGTCGTTGCGGCGGGCACGCCGCAGGGTCGCCCCCCGGCCCGGATCGGTGGCGTGTACGGCGGACGCGCTGCCCGCCGCGGACGCCTCGGTGGACACCGTCATCGCCCCCTTCGCGCTGCACGAGTTGCGTGCCGCGGCCGATCGGGACGCGGTGTTCGGGGAGGTGGCGCGGGTCCTGCGCCCCGGCGGCGCGCTGGTCCTGGTCGAGCACTGCCGGGACGCCGCCAACATCGCGGTCTTCGGGCCCGGGGCGGCGCACTTCATGCCGCGTTCGCGGTGGTTGCGGGCGGCGCGGGGCGCCGGTCTGCGCCGGGCGTCCGAGCAGCGCCTGGGCGGGTTCGTCACGGTGTTCGTCATGGTGAGGCCGGAGCGGTGACCGCCTGGCTGTTCTCGGTCCAGGGGCAACTGCGTCTGGTGGGGGCGGTGTTGGTGGTGCTCGGCGTCTTCCACGTGGTGCTGCCCCGGTTCATCGACTGGCCCGCCGAGGTCTCCCGGATGGCGCCGCTGCCCCGGCAGGTGGCGGGGGCGCACTTCTTCTTCGTCGGTACGACCTGTGTGCTGCTGGGCGCGCTGCCGCTGCTGCTGGCGCCGGAACTGCTGGCGGGTGGACGTCTGGCCCGGGCCCTGCTGTGCGCCGAGGCCCTGTTCTGGTTCCTGCGCTGGCTGTTCCAGTTCACGTACTTCTCCCCCGCCCTGTGGCGGGGCGATCCCCCGCGCACCCTCGCCCACGCGGGGTTCTGCCTTCTGTGGACGTGGGTGACCGGGGTCTTCGCCCTCGCCCTGTACACGACCTCCTGAGCCCCCGGTTCCGGTCCGCCCCGGTCGCGGGCGTGTGGGGCCCGGGCGCGCGGTCCTTCCCTCGTGACTCGGGGGCGTGGAAAGGACGGACGGGTCGGGGTGGAGCGCACGGTCCGTCCCCGGCCGGGCACCCGGCACGGCCTTCGGGGCGCACACCCCCTCAGGCGCGGTCGGCCTCGGCCAGGAAGGCCGCGATGTCGGCGGCCAACTCCTCCGGGTACTCGCCGTTGACCGCGTGCGAGGCGTCGGGGTAGACCTCCACCGCCCCGGGGCCCAGCGCGCGCTCGGCGGTCGCGACCGCGGCATCCGGATCGTGCATCACCGACTCCCCTGCGACGACCGCCAGCACGGGCATGTCCAGGTCCGCGAGCGCCTCCTCGCTGATCCTGCCGGGCTGGGGCAGCTTGAGCGCGTAGTTCTGCATGCCGGACTCGATCATGTCCGCGACCGGCACGTCCTCCACCGGCGCGCCGCCCGCCGTCCAGGAGTTGAACCCGTCCCGCCAGGAGCGCGGCAGCCAGGGCAGCGAGGCGGGCAGGGAGCGCATGACCGTCTCCAGGGGCATGTCGTCGAGGACGAACACCGGGTCGACCAGCGTCACGGTGGCGAGGAGCGAGGGTTCGCGCGTGGCGAGGTTGGCCGCCGTCCAACCGCCGATCGAGAGCCCCACCAGGTGGAACTCCTCCTCTGGCAGACCGCCGAGGGCCTGGTGCAGCCACTCCGCCTGGTCCTCGTCGTCCTCGATGGGCCTGGCCTGCACGCTCAGGCCCGGCTCTCCCAGCAGGTCGACCGTGTAGACGTCCCCCACCTCCAGCAGGGACGGCAGGTTGTCCGCCCAGACCGGCGAGGCCGACGCGCGCCCGGGCAGGAGCACCAGCGGACTCCGTGCATCGCCCGTTCCCTCGAAGCGGTACATCCGCACGACCCCGTGGTCCGTGCGCACGTCGACCTCGGCGTCCGGCCGGGGCAGCTCCGCCATCGCGGCCTCGTAGGCCTCCATGAACGCGTCGTACCCCTCGGCCGAACGCCAGTGCCCCACCGGTGAGGGCGTGCGCAGGGCGACCGCCGCGACGAGCATCGCGGCGGTGACGACGCCGAGTACGAGGAGGATCCGCCGGCCCCGCTGTCGTTTCTTCTCCACCATTCTCCCTAACCGATTGGTAAATAAGCTGACCGTACGGTAAGTTCCGGAGTCATGGCAAGAGAGAACCCCCGTTCCGGGGCGAGCGGAGAGCTCACCCTGACCGAACAGGCGCGACGCGCCCAGCTCATCGACGTGACGGTCCGGCTCATCGCCGAGCACGGGGACGCGGGAACCTCGCTGTCCCGCATAGCCGGGGCGGCCGGGATCACCAAGGCGGCGGTGCTGTACCACTTCCGCTCCAAGGACGCCCTGGTGCGCGCGGCCAGGGAGAGCGCGTTCACGGGCCTGGTGGAGCACGTGGGCGAGGCCGTCGAGAGCGCCGGTCCCGAGCGGGCGCCCGCCGCCTACGTCCGCTCGATGGTCGGCTACCTGCGGGACCACCCGGGGTACACCCGGGTGATCATCGCGGCGGTGTCCGACGGCGGGGAGCGGCGCTCCAGCGAGCGCTGGCGTCCCCTGGCGGACCTGATGCACGCCGCGCGGCGGGCGCACGGGGCCTGCTCGGACCTGGACCTGCGCACCACGGCGTTGATCGTCGGCGGCGGCATCGACGCGATCGTGGCCGAGCACCTGGACCACCCCGACTACGACCCGCTCGCCGCCGCCGAGGAGCTCGTCGCCATGCTCGACAGGACCCTCTTCTCCTGACCCGCACGGTCACCCGACGAAGGACTCGGGACCGAACCGGCCCCACGCCACGAAGGCGGCCAGGGCGAGGTAGGCCAGGTTCAGCACAGCGTGCAGGGGCTCCTCGCGGCGGAAGGTCACGACCGCCGCACCGGCCATGACCACCATCAGTCCGACGGCCGCCAGCGGCACCAGGACCGGCGCGATGCCGAGCACGGCGGGCAGGACCAGGCCGACCGCGCCCAGCACCTCGACCGCACCGAGGGCCTTGACGAAGCCCGCGCCGAAGTCCTCGACCCATCCCCCGCCAGGGGCCCTGGCCAGCTTCTCCCGGGGGATGAACAGCTTGGTGGCCCCCGCGAGGAGGAAGACGGCGGCCAGCAGGCCGGTGACGATCCACAGAGCAAGGTTCATGGGTTCTCCTTCGCCGGTTACCTCGGCCCGTCCGGGCCCGTCATCTCCATGACGGCACTCGCTCGTGGAAGGTAACGACGTGACCGGGTCCGTTCCGGGGGAGACCGTGGCGGAGGCCTTCGAGGGGATCGGCCAGATCCTCGGCGGGTCCACCGACGCCACCGAGACGCTCGCCAGCCGGGCCCGCCGGAAGGTACGGGACGGGCGCCGTCCGACAACGGTGCCGGGCGGGACCGTCCCAGCGGTCGCCGGGCAGACCGCACACACCTGGTTGTCGGGGACCGATATCGGTTCGGTGACATAGGGTGCCTCCAGGGATGTGATCGAGGAGGCGCGATGCGCGAGTTCGTCCGTGGCGCGGTACGGCTGCACATCCTGCACCACGCGGCCGAGGAGGAGATCCACGGTGCGTGGATGATGCGGGAGTTGGCCACCCACGGTTACGACATCAGTCCGGGCACGCTGTATCCCACGCTGCACCGCCTGGAGAGCGACGGCCTGCTGGTCTCCCGGCAGCAGGTGGTGGAGGGCCGCACCCGAAGGGTCTACCGGACCACCGAGGCGGGTGAGCGGGTGCTGGACCAGGACCGCGCGGCTCTGGCGGAGCTGGCCCGTGAGGTGCTGGGCGTCCGGATCCCCGGTCAGCTTCTCGGCCGTGAACGACCGAGCGTGCGGTTGGACCACCCCGCTGGGTGCGAGGGAGCCCACCGCGCCTGACCCGACAACTCCGTCAGGGGTTGTCGGGTGGGACGTGTGACGTCCGCCCCGCATCCCACACGCCCCGGCCCCTGCGGGCCAGGACACGGGAAGCGTTCCGGTCCGCGTGCGCAACGACACCGCACGACCGGCAGATGAAGGAGGCCTGCGAGATCCGGTTGGCCTTGTCGGTGTAGGAACACTCGGCGCACTCGCGTGAAGAGTGCGCCGGGTCCACGGACACCACCGGCACACCGGCCCGCTTGGCCTTGTAGGTGATGAACCGTCCGAGTTGGTGGAGGGACCAGGAGCGCAGCGTGGCCCGTTGGGGCCCGCGTTGCCGTACCCTCCGCAGAATGCCCGTGAGCTCTTCCAGGGCGATCCCGCGCGAGGTGCGTTCAGCCTCGGCCACGATGCGTTTCGAGATCCGGTGGTTGAAATCCTTGGCGTGCCGCGCCTCACGGCGACGCCGCTTCTTCAGTAGGCGCGTGGCGGACCGGGTGCCCTTGGCCTGCAACTTCTGGCGCAGCCGCTGTTGTCGGCGGCGGTACCGGTTGATCCTGCGCCCGGCCAGGGTCTGAGGGGCCGTGAACGGCCGGTGACGAGCCGCGTCGGTGACGGATGGCATGTCAGGCTCCGCCCGCGGTTCCGCCGATCCGGGCGGTGGCGGGTGGGGCCTCGTCTGCGCGGGCGTCCGGAGGTTCCCGTCCGCCGACGGACCGGGACCGGAGCGAGACCCGTGCCGTGCCCTCCGGCCCCGCCGCGACCGCTCACAGGAGCAGGAACCCGGCCGCGCTGGACGCCAGGACGACCGCCCATGCGGGGAGCCGCCACACCGCCAGCGCCACGAAGGCGACCGCGGCCACGGCCATCGTGCCGGGAGAGACCACGCCCTGGACGAAGACCGGGTCGTACAGGGCCGCGGCCAGGATCCCCACCACCGCCGCACCGGCCCCCGCGACGGCGCTCCGCGCGCGTGGAGCGGTCCGCAGACGTTCCCAGAACGGCAGGGCGCCCACGACCAGCAGCGCCGAGGGCAGGAAGATCGACACCAGGGCGATCGCGGCTCCCAACGGCGAACTTCCGGCCACGGGCATCAGCGCGCCCAGGTAGGCCGAGAAGGTGAACAGCGGCCCCGGCACGGCCTGCGCGGCGCCGTAGCCCGCCAGGAACGACTCGTGGTCCACCGCTCCGGAGCCCACCACCTCGGTCTCCAACAGCGGCAGCACGACGTGCCCGCCGCCGAAGACCAGGGAACCCGCACGGTAGAAGCCGTCGACCAACCCCGCGGCGGGATGGGCGGTCAGCGCCGCCAGCACGGGCATGCCCGCCAGCAGGACGGCGAACACCCCCAGGCACACCAGCGCGGTCGCGCGCCCCACGGGAACCCCGTCCTCGTCCGCGCCGTCCGGGGCGGGCGCGGTCGCGCGCAGCCAGAACAGGCCCAGCGCACCGCCCACGAGGATCGCCGCGACCTGGCTCAGGGCCGAGGGCAGGAGCAGGACCAGCACCAGCGCGGCCACCGCGATCGCGGCCTGGCGTTTGCCGGAGGCCAGGCTTCGGGCCATGCCCACCACGGCGTGGGCGACCACGGCCACCGCCGCCGCCTTCAGCCCCAGCAGCCACCCGGCTCCGGGTTGGGCTCCCACGGCCTGCACGCCCAGGGCGAAGGCCACCAGGAGCACGGCCGAGGGCAGGGTGAAGGCGGTCCAGGCCGCGACCATCCCCGCGTACCCGGCCCGGCGCAGTCCGATGGCCATGCCGACCTGGCTGGAGGCCGGTCCGGGCAGGAACTGGCACAGCGCCACCAGGTCCGCGTAGGCGGACTCGGTGAGCCAGCCGCGGCGCACCACGAACGCGTCGCGGAAGTAGCCCAGGTGCGCCACCGGGCCGCCGAACGAGGTCAGTCCCAGCAGCAGGAAGGCGCCGAACACCTCACCGGTCGACCCGCGCACGGCCGTGGTGGCCGCCGCGCTCTCCTTGCTCATCCGTGTCTTCTCCGGGGGAGTTCCGTTGGTGGCGTCCGGGGGTGGGTTCATGGCCCGTCTCCTTCGGGGCGGAGCGTCCGCTGTGGACATCGAGACCCGATATCGCTTCACGATACCGATTCGGACGCGGACCTCCGGGGAGAGGGGGACGGTGGGCGGGCACGGCTCGACCTGTTCCCGGAGAGCGGCGCATAACTCTACTCTCACGAGAGGGTAGGGTTATGCGCGGAGGGTCGACCTGCTTCCTTCATCTCATCGCCCCTCCCCGTGGTGGCGCGGACCGGTTCCACCCCTGGTGCGGCCCGTGCCACCACACACGACCCCTGACGGGCCGCTCGGCCGCCGAACCCTGGGAGGCAGGAACGCGGCCACACGGACGGAGATCGCGGAGCGCCCGTAGGGAGCCTTCACCTTTGGACCGTCGACGCTGGACAGGTCACCTGGCGCGGCATGCCACCCTCCTCGCACACGGACGCGCTAGCGTGGCGCGCCACGACAACCGACACCGAGGAAACGAATCTAACGTTAGGTTAGATTCGACGAGAAGGGGTGCCGCGATGCCTGAAGCGGGCCATATGCAGATCGGCGAGGTCGCCGAGCGGACCGGTCTGTCCCTGCGCACGATCCGCTACTACGGCGAGGTCGGCCTGGTCGAACCCTCGGCTCGTTCCCGTGGGGGCTTTCGCCTCTACACCGAGGAGGACGTCGACCGGCTCCAGCTGGTCAAACGGACGAAGCCGCTGGACTTCAGCCTGGAGGAGACCCGCGAACTGCTGGAGGCCCTCGATCGGCTCAACGCCGCCGAAACCGGCCAGGAGGAGCGTGAGGCGCTGAGCGGAAGGCTCGACGCCTTCGAGGCGGCCATCGTCGCGCGCTGCGAGGCCCTGCGCGACCAGCTGTCGATGGCCGAGGAGTTCGGCGAACGGCTGCGCGAACAGCGGGCCCGAAGCAACGCGGCCACATGACGACAGACCCGTAAGGAGCGACAGTGACCACAACAGCGTCGACCGCGGACAAGGTGACGACAGAGGTCGTGCGTGAGGCGTCGCGTCGG
>NZ_ANAX01000035.1 GCF_000341065.1 Nocardiopsis halotolerans DSM 44410
CCACTGAAGACATCGGACTCACTCATCTAGATCGTTGATGGGGGTTTCTGAAACACCTGCGGACATGGCGAAGGGCGTCGAGGATCAGAGTGTGACCAATGACCTTGACGCCCTTCTGACCGCACTCTACGTCCACCTGGACGACCACGTCCTGCCTTCGCGCGAACAACCCGTCAAACACGGCCCTAGTGGCCCAGGTCCCACCCGCGGCGCAGCTCCCGCAGCCGCCGGACGCGGTCCGCCGTCGGCGGATGGGCGGCGAACAGACGGCCCAGGCCGCTCGGGAACGGGTTGGTGGTCATCAGGTGCGCCGACGCCAGCAGGCTGCGCTCCCGGGGCAGCGGGTACCGGAACGCCCCCGCCTCCAGCTTGCGCAGTGCGGAGGCCAGCGCCAGCGGGTCCCCGGTCAGCCGTGCGGCCTGCTCGTCGGCCCGGAACTCGCGGTGGCGCCCCACACCGCAGTAGACGATCACCGCCGCGAGCGGCGCCAGCAGCGCCGTCATCAGGCCGCCCAGCAGGGTGGGCATGTCGGTCTCCTCGGAGTCGCCCAGCGGCAGGAGGAACGCGACCGCGCTCAGCGCCGTGATCACCGCGGTCAGGGTGGCCGCCACCGAGCTGATCAGCGTGTCGTTGGCCCGGATGTGCGCCAGCTCGTGGGCGATGACCCCGCGCAGCTCGTGCTCGTCCAGGGTGCGCAGCAGCCCCGTGGTGCAGCACACCGCGGCCCTGCGCGGGCTGCTCCCGGTGGCGAAGGCGTTCGGCGAGCGCACGGGTGACAGGTACAGCCTGGGCATCGGCTGTCGGGCGGCGGTGGCCAGCTCCCGGACGATCCGGTACAGCTCGGGCCGCTCGATCTCGCTGACCGGCCGCGCACGCATCGCCCTCAGCGCCAGGGAGTCCCCGAAGAGGTAGACCAGCACCCCCGCGCACAGCACCAGGGCCACCGCGAACTGGGCGCCCTTCGCCGCGCCGCACAGCCAGCCGGCCGTGACGACGAGTACCGCGACACCGACGAACAGTCCGACCGCCCGGGCCACGTTGATGTGCACGCCGCCACCTCCTTCCGACCGTGGATGCGTACATGGTGGCAAACGTGCGGGTCCGTGCTCCGCGTTCCCCGGGCGGTGGGGCGACGCCCGCGCCACCGTCCCGGAACCCGCCGTCCGCCTCGTCCGGCCCGTGCCCCGCCCGCGTCCCCGCTCGTGGCCGGCCTCCCGAACCCCCTCCCCGTGTGAGAATGGCCACCCGACCCCCGACTCGCCGCTCCCGACGACCTATAGTGCGATCGTGGCCCTCATCACTCCGCGCACCAGGCCGTCAGGACCCCGTCCCCTCGGTCCGGTGTGTGGTCGGCCGTGTCGTTGAAGGCTGGCCCCTTCACGACCCGGCCGTCGCGGCGCGGCCGCACCGCGCGAGACCGGGTTGGCGCATCCGGCGATCGCGAGGGCCGCGAACGCTGTCCCCACGTCCCCGAACCAGGCACACGGACCGCGAAGGCGCGGTTCGGTCGGGGGCTGACACCCGAGCGCCGCCGCCCGTCACGACCGGCGGCTCACCAAGGAGGTCGTCGATCTCAGTGGCCAAACAGATCGAACAGCTCGACCGCGTCATCATCCGCTTCGCCGGCGACTCCGGCGACGGCATGCAGTTGACCGGTGACCGCTTCACACAGGAGACGGCGTCGTTCGGCAACGACCTGTCGACCCTGCCGAACTTCCCCGCGGAGATCCGCGCGCCCGCCGGGACCCTTCCCGGGGTGTCCAGCTTCCAGCTGCACTTCGCCGACCACGACATCATGACCCCGGGGGACGCCCCGGACGTGCTGGTGGCGATGAACCCCGCGGCCCTCAAGGCCAACCTGGGCGACCTGCCCCGGGGGGCCACCGTGATCGTCAACACCGACGAGTTCACCAAGCGCAGTCTGGCCAAGGTCGGGTACGCGTCCGATCCGCTCTCGGACGGGACGCTGGACTCGTTCAAGGTGAGCGCGGTGCCCCTGACGTCCATGACCGTGGAGGCCCTCGCCGGTACCGACCTCTCCAAGAAGGACGCGCAGCGGGCGAAGAACATGTTCGCCCTGGGCCTGCTGTCGTGGATGTACAACCGGCCGACGGAGGGAACGACCTCGTTCCTGAAGTCGAAGTTCGCCGCCAAGCCGGACATCCTGGCCGCGAACCTGACCGCGTTCCAGGCGGGGTGGAACTTCGGCGAGACGACCGAGGACTTCGCGGTCTCCTACGAGATCAAGCCCGCGCGGCTCCCGGCGGGCACCTACCGCAACATCACCGGCAACCTGGCCACCGCCTACGGGCTGATCGCCGGGTCCCAGCGGTCGGGGCTTCCGCTGTTCCTGGGCTCGTACCCGATCACCCCCGCGTCGGACATCCTGCACGAGCTGTCCAGGCACAAGCGGTTCGGGGTGCGCACGTTCCAGGCCGAGGACGAGATCGCCGGTGTGGGCGCCGCCCTGGGCGCGTCCTTCGGTGGTTCCCTGGGCGTGACCACCACCTCCGGTCCGGGCATGGTGCTCAAGCAGGAGACGGTGGGTCTGGGCGTGATGACCGAGCTGCCGCTCGTGGTCATCGACGTGCAGCGCGCCGGGCCGAGCACCGGCATGCCGACCAAGACCGAGCAGACCGACCTGCTCATGGCCCTGTACGGGCGCAACGGCGAGTCGCCGGTGCCGGTGGTGGCGCCCTCCTCCCCCGCGGACTGCTTCGACGCCGCGCTGGAGGCCGTGCGGATCGCGGTGCGCTACCGCACGCCGGTGGTCGTGCTCTCCGACGGGTACCTGGCCAACGGGTCGGAGCCGTGGCGGCTGCCGGAGGTGTCGGATCTGCCGGAGATCGACCCCGCCTTCGCGACCGCGCCGAACGGGCCGGAGGACTCCTTCCTGCCCTACCTGCGCGACGAGGAGACGCTGGCCCGCCCGTGGGCGGTGCCGGGCACGGCCGGCCTGGAGCACCGGATCGGCGGTATCGAGAAGCACGCGCGGAGCGGTGACATCTCCTACGCGCCGTCCAACCACGACCTGATGGTGCGTACGCGCCAGGGCAAGATCGACGCGATCGCCCGGGACGTCCCCGAACTGGAGGTGGACGACCCCGGTGGGGAAGCCGACGTCCTGGTGCTCGGCTGGGGCGGCACGTACGGGTCGATCACCGCCGCGGTGCGCCGTGTGCGGCGCGCGGGCGGCCGGGTGGCGCAGGCGCACCTGCGGCACCTGAACCCGTTCCCGGCCAACCTCGGTGAGGTGCTGCGCCGCTACGACCGGGTGGTGGTCCCCGAGATCAACCTGGGCCAGCTGTCGCTGCTGCTGCGCGGCAGGTTCCTGGTCGACGTCATCGGCTACAACAAGGTCCGCGGTCTGCCCTTCAAGGCCGAGGAGCTCGCGGGCGTGCTTCAGGAGGTCATCGACCGTGACTGAGAACGTGATGGGACCGGGCGCGAACGGCCACGGCCACGGTGGCGCGGAGGACGGGCCGGGCGGACTGCGCCTGGTGCCCAGGACCGACACCGCGTACAAGATGAAGGACTTCAAGTCCGACCAGGAGGTGCGCTGGTGCCCGGGCTGCGGTGACTACGCGATCCTGGCCGCCTTCCAGTCGTTCCTGCCCGAGCTGGGCGTGCCGCGCGAGAACATCGTGATGGTGTCGGGGATCGGCTGCTCCTCCCGCTTCCCGTACTACCTGAGCACGTACGGCGTGCACTCGATCCACGGGCGCGCCCCGGCGATCGCGACCGGGCTGGCCACCAGCCGCCCGGACCTGTCGGTGTGGGTGGTGACCGGTGACGGCGACGGGCTGTCCATCGGCGGCAACCACCTCGTCCACGCGCTGCGCCGCAACGTCAACATCAACGTCCTGCTGTTCAACAACCGGATCTACGGGCTGACCAAGGGCCAGTACTCCCCCACCTCCGAGGCGGGGAAGATCACCAAGTCCTCGCCGGTGGGCTCGCTGGACCACCCGTTCAACCCGGTGTCGCTGGCGCTGGGCGCGGAGGCCACGTTCGTGGCGCGCACGGTCGACTCCGACCGCAAGCACCTGACGTCGGTGCTGCGGGCCGCCGCCGACCACCCGGGCGCGTCGTTCGTGGAGATCTACCAGAACTGCCCGATCTTCAACGACGACGCGTTCGAGCCGCTGAAGGACCCGGCCGCGCGCGACACCCGGCTGATGCGCATGGAGCACGGTGAGCCGCTGCGGCTGGGTCCCGACCGGGGTGTGGTCGCCGGGGAGTTCGGCGGTCTGGAGGTCGTGGACGTGGACTCGGTGGGCGAGGACCGGTTGATCCGGCACGACGCGCACCGGGAGGACCCGGGGTACGCGTTCGCGCTGTCGCGTCTGGACCAGCCCGCGTTCGAGCACGTGCCGATCGGGGTGTTCCGGGACGTGCGGCGTCCCACCTACGACGACCTGGTGAACGAGCAGGTCGCCGACGCGCGCGCCGAGCAGGGCGACGGCGAGTTGGCCTCCCTGCTGGCCAGCGGGGACACCTGGACCGTCGAGTAGCACCGGTCCCGGGTTCCGCGCACCGCTCGCGGGTCGGCGCGCGGAACCCGGGACGGCCCCGTCGTCCGTGGGCGCCCGGCCGTGTGACCCGACGAACGGAGCCGCTCCCCCGCTTCCCGCGCCGCGAAGGCATACGCTTCCACCATGCGTATCGTCATCGTCGGAGGACACGGGAAGATCGCGCTGCGGCTGGCCAGACAGTTGGCCGGCCGAGGTGACGAGCCCGTCGCCCTCATCCGCAACCCCGACCACGCCCAGGACGTCGTCGACGCCGGTGCCGAGCCGGTCGTGATCGACCTGGAGAAGGCCACCGTCACCGAGCTGACTGAGAAGATCATGAACGCCGACGGCGTCGTGTTCGCCGCGGGCGCGGGCCCGGGCAGCGGCGCGGCCCGCAAGGAGACCGTGGACCACAAGGCGGCCGTGCTGACCGCCGACGCGGCCTCCCTGGCGGGTGTGCGCCGTCTGGTCCAGGTGTCGGCCATCGGCGTGGACAACCCCGTTCCCGAGGGCACGGAGGAGGTGTGGGCGGCCTACGTGGAGGCCAAGCGCGCCGCCGACGCCGACCTGCGCGAGCGGGGGCTGGAGCTGGACTGGACGATCCTCCGGCCCGGGCGGCTGACCGACGACCCGGGCACCGGCGAGGTGGCGCTGGGCGAGGGGGTCGAGCGCGACTCGGTGACCCGTGAGGACGTGGCTTCGGTGATTGTCGCGCTTCTGGACGAACCGGGGACGGTCGGCAGGGTTCTCAACCTGGTGAACGGAGAGACGCCCGTCGTCGAGGCGGTCCGCGCCGTGGCCGCCGCCTCCTGACGGGGCGGTCGTCAGCGGTCGTCTGTGGCCAGATGTTTCCACAGGGGGCATGATGGGTGCGGAGCCCGGCGGAGTCCCGCCACGGTGGACGCGGATGACCGGGTAGCAGCCCGACGGGTACGGCAAGCTCCACGCAGAGCAGATGGGTACGGTTATTCATGAGCGTCACGCAGGTCGTGAGGGACAGCACGGTCGTCGAGCACGCCAAGGTCGCCGCGCAGCAGAAGCGCCGGATGTTCATCATCCAGTTGGAGATCAACGCCTATGACGAGGCCTCCAGCAAGCTGCGTCCCGGCCTGACCCGCATCCTGGAGGGGATCGAGGAGGCCGGGTGGCGCCTGGACCAGATCACCCCCGGGGAGGAGGGTGACAAGCCCGCCCGCCTGTTCATCTTCCGTCCCGACCCGGACGTCAGGAAGAACGAGGCGGCCAGGGCCGAGGCTCAGCAGCAGCACTACCAGGACCCCTCGGGGCAGCAGCAGCCCTACCCGCACCAGCCGACGGGCGCCCAGCCGCAGGACCCGTACGCGGGTTACGGACAGCAGCCCGGCTACGGGCAGCAGCCGTACCCGGGTTACGACCAGCAGCAGTACCCCGGATACGGGCAGCAGCCGGGGTACGGCCAGCAGCCCGGATACGGGCAGCAGTACCCGGGCTACGGGCAGCAGCAGGGCTGGTAACCCCGCCCCGGACGTCGGGCCCGCACGGTGACGCACCGTGCGGGCCCTTCCTTGTGTCCGATATCGGAGAAATGCTGATTCCGATGCATTTGCCGTTCGTGGTTTACGGCCGTGCTTTCGGTTGAGTAAAGCCTGGGCCGCCCTGGAGCAGTCCTGAGCGACGACATGTCCGGCATGTCCACCACGGAGCCGAGAAAAGTCTGGGGAAACTCTTGATTCTTCCCCGAAAGTACTCCGAGCAGGCCGCCGACTACGCTAAGTTATTTACGGCGGGC
>NZ_ANAX01000036.1 GCF_000341065.1 Nocardiopsis halotolerans DSM 44410
CGAAAGGCAAGAAGAATGTCCCGTATCGCCAAGGTTTCCGGTTTCGTCCTCGCCGCCGGACTCGCCTTCGGTGCCATGACCGGCACCGCCGCCGCGGACAACAACGCCGAGATCCAGAACATCACGATCCCGATCTGCCTGGACGTCCTCAAGGCCTCCGGTGTCAGCGGCGGCGACTGCAACGTCGTCAGCTGGGACGACACGAGCGGTATCGCCGTCGACGACTAGGACCGTACCGCCCGCACGCCCAGCCCCGGCACCGACACCGCGGGACCCGCGGGTCCCGTCAAAGATCACACCACGAACCGAAAAGGATCAACACCATGAAGCGTTTCGCCTCCGTCTCCGGCCTCCTCCTCGCCACCGGCCTTGCCTTCGGCGCCATGACCGGCACCGCCGCCGCGGACAACAACTCCGAGATCCAGAACGTCACCGTGCCGATCTGCGCCGAGGTGATCGCCTTCACCGGTCTGGACGGCGCGGACTGCAACGTCGTCTCCAAGGACAGCACCTCCGGCATCGCCGTCATGGACTAGGTGCCCCTCCAGGACTCCTCGGGCGCACGACCTCCGGTCGGGGGCGGACGCGGGGCGCGGCACACGCCGCGCCCCGCGTCCTCGTGTGCGCCCCGGCCCCGCGGCCCCCGGGTCAGGCCGTGCAGGGCCGTGGCCCGACGCCCTCCACCGGGTCGGTGATCAGCCGGGCGTGCGAACCCGTGTCGAAGCGCTCACCGCCGTAGCGCAGCTTCCTCCGCTCGACGCCCTCCGGCCGGAACCCGGCCCGGCGCGCCACCAGGCACGATCCCGGGTTGTTCAGGCGGTGACCCAACTCCAGCCGGAACAGGTCCGCCTCGGCGAAGGCGTACTCGCTCGCCAGCAGCGTCCCGGCCGTCGCCACGCCCCTCCCCCGCGCCTCCGCCAGGGTCCAGTACGACACCCAGCCGAGGTCGTGGCTCCTGCTGGTCACGGCGACCTGAACGTGCCCCAGCACGGGCCCGTCGTCGTCGACCACCGCGAACCCGAAGGCCGTGCCCTCCTCGGCGCGGGTGCGTTGCCGGTCGATCCAGTCCCGCGCCTGCTCCGGAGTGTCCGGAACCTCCGGCGACTGCCAGGCCAGCTCCGGTTCCGCGAACGCCTCCAGCAGCCGGTCGGCGTCGCTCCGTTCCCATCTCCGCAGTCGGTACACACCGGCTCCCCTCACTCGTCCCCTGACCGCGCCACGCTACTCCCGGCGCCGGGGCGGCCGTCGACGGGATCGGGGTTCCCCGTCCCGGGCATGTCACGTACGGCGGGTCTGGTACGTCTGCCTGTCATGACCACCGATGTCTTCGAAGAACACCGCTCCCTGCTGACCGGTGTCGCCTACCGGATCCTCGGCAGCGCCTCCGACACGGAGGACGTCGTCCAGGAGGCCTGGCTGCGCTGGTCCGCCGTCGATCAGGCCGCGGTGGACGACCCGCGCGCCTACCTGGTCACCATCGCCTCCCGCCTGGCCATCGACCGGCTGCGCAGCGCCCGGACCCGACGGGAGTCCTACGTGGGCGACTGGCTGCCCGAACCGGTCAGCGACGTTCCCGACGGGGCCGCGCACGCCGAGCTCGCGGACTCGGTCGAGTTCGCGCTGCTGGTGGTCCTGGAGACGCTCAGCCCGCTGGAGCGCGCGGTGTTCGTGCTGCGCGAGGCCTTCCAGATGCCCTACGCCGAGATCGGCGGGGTGATCGGCCGGGAGGAGGCCGCCACACGGCAGCTCGCGCGGCGGGCGCGCGAGCACGTACGCGACAGGCGCCCCCGGTTCGAGGCCGACCGGGCCATGCGTCGGCGGATCACCGAGCGCTTCCTGGAGGCCTGCCTGGAGGGCGACCTGGAGGGGTTGACCGACCTGTTCGCCGACGACGTCACCCTGGTCAGCGACAGCGGCGGCAGGGCCAAGGCGCCGCTGCGGACCGTGCGGGGCGCGCCGAAGGTCGGCCGGTTCCTGTCGTCCCTGTCCCAGCCGCGCAACACGGAGCGCTTCCTCCGCTCGCTGGGGCTGGAGGGCGTGGAGGAACTGCGGACCACGGTCACCGAGGTCAACGCGGGTCCGGCGGCGGTCGTCTCGGCCGGGGACAGGGTGGCCGCGCTGGTGTCCCTGGACATCGTCGACGGCCGCGTCCAGCACGTGTACCTTCTGGTCAACCCCGACAAGATGTCACGTCTGCGGACGCCCGAACCGTCCTAGGGGCATGGACATCACCGTTGTGGGCGGTGGCCTCGCCGGACTGACCGCGGCCATCGCCAGCGCCGAGAGGGGCGCGAACGTCACCCTGCTGGAGGCGCACCGGACCCTGGGCGGGCGGGCCCGCGCCACCGAACCGCCGTACGTGGCCAACGAGGGGCCGCACGTGCTGTACTCCGACGGTCCCCCGTTCGCGTGGCTGGCGGAGCGCGACCTGCTCCCGCCCCACCTGCCCTTCCCCGCACGCGGCCTGCTCCGGGCGGGGACGCGCCACCGGGGCCGGGTGGGCGTGCCCCCGTACGCGCTGCTCAGAGCCGCCTCGCGACGACGGCTGCGGGCGCCGTACGACCGGGACTTCGGCTCGTGGGCCCGGGAGGAGCTCGGAGGCGAACCCGCGCGCGTGGCCGCGAACATGATGGGCGTGGCCCTGTTCGACCACGACCCGTCGCGGTTGTCGGCCGCCTTCGTCTGGGAGAGGTTCCTCCGGGTGACCACCCCGGGGTGGCCCGCCGCCAGGTACCTGGTCGGAGGCTGGACGTCGCTCGTGGAGCGGATGGCCCGGCGGGCCCGGGAGATGGGTGTGCGCGTCGGGACCGGGGCCCGGGTGGACGCGGTCCCCGACACGCCGACCATCGTCGCGACGTCACTGGCGTCGGCCCGCGCCCTGCTCGGCGACGCGTCGTTGGAGTGGGAGAGCGGGCACACCCTGATGGTGGACCTGGGGTTGCGTCGGGGCCGGGACCCGTTCATCGTCTTCGACGCCGACGAGTGCGGTTTCCTGGAGCGCTACTCGCTGGTGGACCGCACGCTCGCGCCGGAGGGCGAGGAGTTGGTGCAGGCGCAGCTGCCGGTGCGCCCGGGAGAGTCCCGGGCGGGGGTCACCGGGCGGTTGGAGCGGTTCCTGGACCTGTCCCTGCCTGGCTGGCGGGAGCGGGTGACGTGGCGGCGCGACCAGGTGGCGCGCGGGCGCACCGGGGCCCTGGACCTGCCGGGCCGCACGTGGCGGGACCGCCCCGCGGTGGACCGGGGCGACGGCGTCTACCTGGCGGGGGACTCCGTGGCGGCGCCCGGCCTGCTGGGCGAGGTGTCGTTCAACAGCGCGGTGGCCGCGGCGGAGGAGGCCACGAGCAGGCGCTCCGTCGGGAGCGTGTAGGGGCGGGACGTGACGGAGCGGGGCTGCCTGGCCCTTCACCGCCCTTCTCCCCCCGGGAGACGTCTGGGGTGCCCACGTGATGGCCGCGGCCCCCGTCGCCCTCCGACCGACCGGGTGACCCCTTCGGCGGGACCGGCGGGAACCGACCGCCGAGGGGTGGGGACGCGGTGCCGCTCAGGCGGGGGCGTGCGAGACGGCCTCCACGTTGTGGCCGTCGGGGTCGCGGACGAAGGCGCCGTAGTAGTGCTCGTGGTACTCCGGCCAGACCTTCGGTTCGTGGAGCACCTCCGCGCCCGCCTCGACGGCCGCGGCGAAGAAGGCGTCCACCGCCGCCCGGTCGGGCGCGGTGAAGGCGATGTGGGACTCGCGGGCGTCACCCTGCGTGTTCGTGACCCCGATCCAGAAGTCGGGGCCGGAGGTGCCGTAACCGATGTGCTCGCCGAAGTCGAGGACGCGTCGCGCGCCCAGCGGGGCGAGGACCGCGTCGTAGAAGGCGGCGCTCTTCGCGAGGTCGCTGACCTGGATTCCGAGGTGATCCAACATGGGGCGAGTGTGACACGTGCCACCGACGTTTCCGGGTTAAGGGGCCGGAAGCGTCAGCGGGATTCGGACACCTCTACGGAGCCTTCTCAGCGAAATCCGCCGGTAACCGAGCGTGCAACAGAATACTGGCGGTCATGCACGTGAGGAGGCAGTATGTCTGTCATGACTATCAGGCACCCGGAAACACCCGAACGACGCCTGACCGTGGACGATCTGGAGAACACGCCGGACGACGGACGGCGGTACGAGCTGGTCGACGGGAGGCTTGACGTGTCGCCGGCTCCCGAACCCGTACACACACGCGTTTCCCACCGCCTGGGTTTCCACATCAGTACCGCAGCCCCGGACGAATTGGAGATCGGCGAGGGCCCCGGTATCGACCTGAACGCCGAGCGAACCCATCACCGTGTCCCTGACCTGGCGGTCTTCGACTGCGAACTGCCATCCCAGGGCTACTTCAACGTGCCCCCGGTTCTGGCCGTGGAGATCGTCTCCCCTGAGAGCGTCCTGCGGGACAATCACACCAAACGCCAGGAGTACGCGGCGTTCGGTATCCCGTCCTACTGGATCATCAACCCGCTCGCGGACAAGGTCGGACTCGTCGAGCTCCGCCTGGAGAACGGCTGCTACCAGGAGGTCGCCCAGGTCCACGGCGAGGACGTCTTCGAGACCGAGCTCCCCTTCCCCGTCAGGCTCGTGCCGCACTGGCTCACCGCCAGTGGCCCGTGGAAGAAGCAGATCGGTGGCGCACCGGAACCGGAGGACACTCAGGACACCCAGCGGTAGAGGTGTTCGGGACGGCCCGCCGAGCCGTAGCGCATGCGCAGCTCGGCCCGGCCGTCCGCGCACAGGTGCTCCAGGTAGCGCCGCGCGGTCACCCGGGACACCCCGGCGCGCTCGGCGACCTCCGAGGCCGACATCTCCCCCTCCGCCTCGCGCAGCGCCCCCGCCACCAAGTCCACGGTGGTCGCGGTCAACCCCTTGGGCAGGGAACGGGCGGCGGCCGGGCGCAGCAGCCCGAACAACCGGTCCACCTCCTGCTGGGTGGCCTCCCCGTCGGCGTCCATCCGGCGGCGCGCCACCGCGTACCGCTCCAGCTGGTCGCGCAGCACGCTGAGCGGGAACGGCTTGAGCAGGTAGTGCACCGCCCCGCCGTGCAGGGCCGACCGCACCTGGCCGATGTCGCGCACGGCGGTGATCATGAGGAAGTCCGTCTGCTGCGGCCCCGCGCTGGTCGCGGCGGCGCGCAGGGCGCGCATCACCGAGATCCCCGACGCGTCGGGCAGGTGCAGGTCGAGCAGCACCAGGTCGGGCTGGTGCCCTCGGATCTGGGTGAGGGCCGACGCGGCCGTGTGCGCGACCCCCGCCACGGTGAACCCGGACAGCGACTCCACCAGCTCCTGGTGGTTGCGCGCCACCCGCACGTCGTCGTCCACGACCAGGACGCGGATCATCGGGCCACCTCCTCGCTCGGTGCGGCCACCGGCAGGCATGCGGTGAACGCCGCGCCCTCGTCGCCGTCGGGCACCTCCATCTCCACGCTTCCTCCCCTGCCCTCGCACACCTGCTTGACCAGCGCCAGGCCCAGTCCCCGCGTGCCGCCGTCCCGGGAGGCCTTGGTGGTGAACCCGAGCCGGAAGATCTCCTCCGCCACGTCGTCGGCCACCCCGTGCCCGGAGTCGGTCACCCGGATCTCCAACAGGTCGTGCGGCAGGTCGTTGCTCCGCGCCGGGTGCAGCCGCACCATCAGCTCCACCCAGCCGTGCGGGGTCGCGGCCACCGCGTCGAGCGCGTTGTCGACCAGGTTGCCGAGGACGAGCAGCGCGTCGGAGCGTACCTCCCTGTCCAGCGCGGGAACGCTGGTCATCGGGGACAGCCGCAGGTCGACGCCCAGTTCGGAGGCCTGAGCTGACTTGGCGATGGTCAGCGCGGCCAGGGCGGAGTCGTCGACGTGCCGGGAGATGTCCGTGCTGGTGCGGGTGTGTGTCGCGGACAGGTCGGCGAGGTAGGCGCGGGCCTCGTCGTGGGCGCCGAGTTCGAGCATTCCGGCGAGGGTGTGTACCCGGTTGGCGAACTCGTGGGTCTGCGCGCGCAGGCCCCGGGTGACCGTGCGCGCGCCGTCGAGCTCGCCGGTGAGCCGGTCCAGCTCGGTGCGGTCCCGGAAGGTGACGACCGCCCCGGCGTCCTCGCCGCGCACCCGGACCGGCATCCGGTTGGCGACCAGGATGCGGTTCCCGGCGAGCAGGAGGCGGTCGTCGCCGGGGTCGGCGCCGGAGACGATGTCGCGGACGCGCTCGGACAGGCCGAGTTCGTCCAGGCTCCGCCCCTCGGAGGCCTCGGGCAGGCCGAGCATCTCACGGACGGGCGGGTTGGCCAGGACGAGGCGGCCCGCTCCGTCCACGGCGAGGACACCCTCGCGGACCGCGTACAGCAGTGCCTCGCGGCTCTCCAGGAGTGCGGTGATGTCGGCGGGTTCGAGCCCGTGGGTCTTGGTGCGGACCTGGCGGGAGAGCGCCCAGGCCCCGGCCACGCCCAGGACCAGGACCACGGCCACCGTGCCCAGTATCGCGGGGATGGCGGCCCGGGCCTCGGTGGCGGCGCTGGAGGCGAGGATGCCCAGGGAGACGTAGCCGACGACCTCGCCCCGCGCGTCGCCGCCGTGGACCGACCCTCCCCCGGAGAAGATCGGGACCTTGGCGCGCACGCTGCGTCCCATGGTCCCCCGCTGCACACCGGTCCACTCCTGACCTTCCGCGGCGGGGCCGGGCGGGGTGGACACGGTACCGCCGATGAGTTCCTCGTCGGGGTGGGAGGAGCGGATGCCCCGGGGGGAGGCGATGACCACGAACTCGGTTCCGGTGGCGGCGTCGACGCTGTCGGCCAGCGGGGCGAGTACGGCCGCGGGGTCGGAGGTCTGGACGCCCTCGACGACCCGGGGCATCACGGCGACGGCCCTGGCCAGGCTCAGGACCCGCTCCTCGTAGTGGCGGTCGATGGTCCGGTTCGTGTGGACCGCCCACAGTGCGCCCACGGCGATGAGGGCCACGGCGAGCAGGAGCACGTAGCCGATGAAGAGGGACCCGGTGAGCGAAAGGCGTCCGCGCGTGGGATGCGTGGTCATGTTTCTCCAGTGGCCGTGGCGGGGATGCGGAGGACTCTGCCAGGCAAAACCCCAGGTAGGGGTTTTACGCACAATACGACCAATACGACTCCAGTGTTGACGGCGATCCCGACGGCGACGTGTCCGTGGTCGCCCCGCCACCGGGGTCCCGCCGGTGCCGGGACGCCGCCAGTGCCGGGGCGCCGGAGGAGGAAGGCGGCCCACGCGGTCACACGTGTGTCGGGAGAGGGGGCTCCCGTGACCGTCCCGTCACCGCCGTTCCACGGCCCCGGGTCCGGATTCGCCGCTGGCCTCCGGTGACCGCTACGACCCGCCCCCCGCTGACTCCGGCGCCCGCGCGCGGGCGCCGGAGTCAGCGGGGGGCTCGGGCGGTGGATCGCCGGAAGACCTGTTCCGCGTGCCACGCGACGTGGGCGGGTTCGACGGAGGGGTACCCGGGTGCGGGGCCCACGAGGTCGCGTCCCGCGAGGGAGAGGACCACCGTCTCGGCCGTGGGGGAACGGGCCTCGAACCGGGGGGACACCGCGACGGTGAGGGCGTCGGTGAGCCCGAGGACGCCCCGGTCGAACAGCAGGTGGTGTGTGGGGCACAGGCACAGGCCGTTGTCCGGGTCGTTGGGGCCGTCATGGGACCACCAGCGGACGTGGGCCGCCTCCAGGCCGACCGACACGCCGTCCAGCCGCCCCTCGTACCCGCAGAACGCGCACCGGTGTTCGTAGGCGGTCAGCACGGCGTCCCGGAACCGGGGGTCGCGGACGCCGCCCTCACCCGGCGCGGGAACCGGCCCCGGTCCCACGCTGAGACCGGTGAGGGCGATGATGCCCTCGTGCAGGGAGGGAGCGAAGTTGTCGTCGAGCAGGTGCCGCCCGATACGGGCGGCCAGGCCGGGATCGCCTCGCAGGGCCGCGTCCAGCTCGGCGCTCAGGCTGCCCCGCGCCTCCTTCCTCCGGAGCAGGGTCACCCCCGACCCCGGGGAGCCCTCCCCGTCCACCGTGGTGACCCGCCAGAACCCGTCGCTCTCCAGGTGGTGGAAGGGGTAGCCGGGGGTTGTGTCGTTCGAGGGGCCGAACTCCCTGAGGAGCCGCGCGAGCCGGGCCTCGGCCTCGACGTAGACGATGGGCGCGTTGCCGTGGCGCTGGTGGTGCGCGAGCGCGTACAGCAGCAGGAGGGGCTTGTGCGGAGCGCGGACTCCGGCGCGGGTCCACCGCTTGACGGATCCGAGCCGCTGGGTCCAGTCCATACCGGAAACCCTGGTACGGAGGGGCTTTCGGCCTCCGTCCCCGGTACGGGCACTGTCGGAGCGCCCCGGGGCGCCGCGCATTACCATCTTCCCCATGACAAGCGGAAACACGGGTCGAAAGCGCCCCACGATCAGCGATGTCGCCCGGCGGGCGGGCGTGAGCAAGGGGGCCGTGTCACGGGCGTTGAACACCGGTACCGGTACCAGCGCCAGCACCCGTGAACGCATCCGCCAGGCGGCGGTCGAGCTGGGCTGGAACCCCAGCTACGCCGCACGCGCGCTCAACGGCAAGTCGCTGGGCACGATCGGCCTGATCGTTCGCCGCTCCCCCGAGATCCTCGACTTCGACGCGTTCTTCCCGTCGTTCCTGTCCGGGATCGAGTCGGTGCTCTCCGGTGAGGAGCACGCCACCGTCATCCGCTTCGTACCCGACGAACGGACCGAGGCCGCCACCTACGAGCGACTGTTCAACGACCAGTTCGTCGACGGTTTCCTGGTCACCGACCTGCGGACGGACGATGGCCGCCCCGGGATGCTGCGCCGTCTGGGCGCGCCCGCCGTCGTGGTCGGGGCCCCCGAGAACTCCTCGGACTTCCCCACCGTCACCAACGACTCCCGGGAGGCCATCCGCGGCGTGGTTCGCCGCTTCGCCGAGGCGGGGCACCACCGCGTCGCCCACGTCCAGGGCGATCCCCACATGCTGCACGCGATCCAGCGCCGACGCCACTGGGAGCAGGCGGTGCGCGAGTTCGGACTGGAACCGGGGCCGGTGGAGGAGCACGGCGGCTACACCATCGCGGGCGGGGCCCGGGCCACCGAGCGCGTCCTCGCCAGCGACGAGCGCCCCACGGCCATCTTCTACGGCAGTGACCTCATGGCCATAGGCGGGTACTCCGTGCTGCGGGAGGCGGGGCTGACCGTCCCCGAGGACATGGCGGTGGCCGGATTCGACGACATCCCCCTGGCCTCGTTCGTCACGCCACCGCTGACGACCGTCCGCAACAGGCACCGCGCGCTGGGCAGTGTCGGCGCCCGCATCCTGCTGGACATGCTCAAGGGGCAGGAGCCGCCGCCGTCGACCGTGCTCGTCGGGGAGCTCCGCATGAGGGAGTCCTCCGGGCGGCCGGACCACACCCCGTAACGGTTTCGCAACCGATTCTCCCACTCCCGTGTGAGGTCACTTACACTATCCGGGTAAACCGGTTTACCTACCCATGGGAGCTCCTCGGAGCGACATGGGAACGCCTGTGGGTCGTCGATGCGCCCCGCCCGTGAGGTCGGCGGACGCGTCCACCCCCCGCCCGTTCCGTCATCGCCGACGATGGCGGCGGGCTCAGCCACAGAGAGAGGGAGACGGTCGTGAAGACACCCCCCACAGCACTACTGTCCGCTTCGACCGCGCTCGGACTCGCCGTCGCGCTGACCGCCTGCGGCGCCGACGGGGATTCCGGGGACCAGACGCTGACCTACTGGGCCAGCAACCAGGGAGCGAGCGTGGAGGAGGACCGGGAGGTCCTCCAGCCCGCGCTCGACCGGTTCACCGAGGAGACCGGAGTCGAGGTCGAGCTAGAGGTCATCCCATGGAGCGAGCTGTACAACCGCATCCTGACCGCGGTCAGCAGCGGCGACGCGCCCGACGTCCTCAACATCGGCAACACCTGGGCGGCCAGCCTCCAGCAGACCGGTGCCTTCGTGCCCTTCGAGGGTGAGGACCTCGACGCGGTGGGCGGCGAGGGACGCTTCGTCGGCACCAGCTTCGCCACCGGCGGCGCCGAGGGCGAGCCGCCGACGTCGGTGCCGCTCTACGCGCTGTCCTACGCGTTGTTCTACAACCCCACCATGTTCGAGGAGGCGGGCATCGAGGAGCCGCCCTCGACCTGGGAGGAGTTCGCCGAGACCGCGAACGAGCTGACGAGGGACACCGACGGCGACGGCGAGATCGACCAGTACGGCTTCGTGACGGAGGGCGGCAACGAGCGGCAGAACTCCCACATGGCCTTCATCCTCGGTCAGCAGCACGGCGGATCCCTGTGGGGGGAGGACGGGCCCACCTTCTCCTCCGACGAGCAGGTCGCCGCGGTCAAACAGTGGGTGGACCTGATGGCCGTGGAGGAGATCATCGACCCCAGCAGCGCCGAGTTCAACGACGGCACCCAGGGCATCAGCGACTTCGTCGACGGACGCGCCGCCATGACCATCGTGCAGGGCAGCGCCCGCACGACCATGGCCGCCCGCGGATTCGACGACTACGAGATCGCCCAGGTCCCGATGCTCGACCCGCTGCCGGGAGAGGCCGTCCAGAGTCACACGGCCGGGATCAACATCAGCGTCTTCAACGACACCGACGCCAGGGAGGACGCGCTGCGGCTGGTCGAGCACCTGACCAGTCCGGAGGAGCAGGTGTACCTGTCCCAGGAGTTCCAGACGCTGCCGGTGGCCACCGAGGCCTACGACAGCGAGGAGTTGCGGAGCGGGTCGATGGAGACCTTCCGCACGATCCTCGCCGAGCACTCCGCACCGATGCCGCTGATCCCCGAGGAGGGCCAGATGGAGACGGTGCTCGGCGGGGCGATCGGTGAACTCTTCGCACGTGTGGCGACCGGCGACGAGGTCACCGAGGCCGACGTCCGCCAGACCATGGAGGAAGCCGAGACCCAGATGAACGCCGCGAACTAGGCGGTGTGTCCCCTCGGTCGTCCCGTCCCCACGGCGGGGCGACCGTTCCATGGAGGCGCTAGATGTCGACTACCGAAGAACAGGGGCCCGACACCGCGGAGAACCCGCCCGCGGCCGGCCCCGCGAGAGAACCCGGCGTGCGGCGTCCGCGTCGCCCGGGGTGGTTCCTGCCCTACGGCATGGTGCTGCCAGCGGCGGTGCTGGAGGTGCTGGTCCACATCATCCCCATGGCACTGGGGATCTACATCGCGTTCACCTCGTTGACGCAGCTGACCATCCGGCGCTGGACGACGGCACCGCTCGTCGGTTTCGAGAACTTCGTCCGCGGTCTGGACCCCGGAAACGCCCTGGGCGGTGCCCTGTTCGAGAGCCTGTTCCGCACCACGGTCTACACCGTGCTGGTGGTGGGGTTGTCGTGGGTGCTGGGGATGGCGGCGGCCGTCGCGCTGAACACGAGGTTCCGGGGGCGCGGTGTACTACGCACCCTGTTCCTCGTGCCCTACGCCCTGCCGGTCTACGTCGCCGCGATCCTCTGGGCGTTCATGTTCAACCAGCGCGACGGCATGGTCAACCAGCTGCTCGTGGAGGATCTGGGTCTGCTGGACGAGCCCCCGTTCTGGCTCATCGGTGAGAACGCGTTCTGGGTGCTGGTGGTCGTGTCGGTGTGGCGGCTGTGGCCGTTCGCGTTCCTGATGCTGCTGGCGGCGCTACAGAGCATCCCCGAGGACCTGTACGAGGCCGCCGCCATCGACGGCGCCTCGACCTGGAGGCGGTTCACCGGCATCACGCTGCCCATGGTGCGCTCGGCGAACGCGGTCGTACTGCTCGTCATGGGGTTGTGGACGTTCAACGAGTTCAACATCCCCTTCCTGCTCTTCGGCGACGTCTCGCCCGAGAGCGCACGGCTGATCTCACCGCTGATCTACGAGCACTCCTTCGTCAACTGGAACTTCGGGCTGGGCGCCGCGATGAGCGTGCTGCTGCTCATCGCACTGGTCATCGCGTCGGTGGTCTACGTCCGGCTGGTACTGCCCAAGGGGAACGGCAATGCATGAGACACGGGGTTTCCGCTGGTTCCGCCGGATCGTCCTGACCTTCCTCACCGTGTTCACCCTGCTGCCCCTGTACGTGCTGGTGGTGACCTCGGTGAAACCGCTGGAGAACGTCCGGGGGGCCTTCACCTGGCTGCCGGAGCGCGTCACCCTCCAGCCGTACGTGGACATGTGGACGACGATCCCGTTGGCCCGCTACCTGGTCAACAGCCTGGTCGTCACGACCACGGCGACCGTCCTGGCGCTGGTGGTGGCGGTGCTGGCCGCCTATCCGCTGTCGCGACTGCGTTTTCGCGGCAAACGGCTGTTCAGCATGACGGTGCTCTCGACGCAGATGTTTCCCGGCATCCTGTTCCTGCTGCCGCTCTTCCTGATCTTCGTGCGGCTGGAGGACCTCATCGGCATCGAGTTCACCGGCTCCTACACCGGGCTGATCATCACCTACCTGACCTTCGCCCTGCCGTTCTCGATCTGGATGCTGGCCGGGTACTTCAGCGCCATCCCCGAGGGTTTGGAGGAGGCGGCGATGATCGACGGCACCAGCAGGATCGGTGCCCTGGTCCGGGTCATCCTTCCGGTGGCGCGCCCGGGCATCCTCGCCGTCGGGGTGTTCGCGTTCATCACCGCCTGGGGCGAGGTGCTGTTCGCCTCGGTGCTGACCGACACCGAGACCCGCACGCTCTCCATCGGGCTCAAGCTCTACACCAGCCAGACCGACACCCTGTGGAACGAACTGCTGGCCGCGTCCCTGACCATCTCCCTGCCGGTGGTCATCGCCTTCATGCTGGTCCAGCGCTACCTCGTGTCCGGGCTGTCGGCGGGCGCGGTGAAGTAGCGCGCGGGGTCCGGCCCACCGCCGCCACCGCCCCCGGGTCCGCCGTCAGCGGCTCCGGGGGCGGCCGTGCGCGACCGGACGCCGAAGCGACCGGTCGTGCACGGCACCGTGAGGCGACGGGGCTCGAACGCGCACGAGTGGGTCTCAGGCGAGGATCTTGGCGGTGAAGGCCCTCAGCCGCTCCTCCAGCACCTCTCCCGACATCTCCTCCCGCCCAGCCAGGTGCTCCACCAGGTCGGCGCGGACCGCGGCCAGCAGCGCGTGCGCGGCGAAGTCCGCGTCCGGGACGGTGGGAACCGCGGCCAGGGCGTCCGCCAGCGTCCGGTGCCACCAGGTGTAGTGATCGGCCTGGTAGGGGCTGTTTCCGCCGTCGCTCTCCAGCGCCAGGGCCAGGTGGCGGTTGTCGAGCTTGAACCGCAGCAGAGCGAGCAGAAGCGCTGGGACCCGTTCGCGCGGGGGCGTCGCGGGGCCCAGCGGGGCCGGGCCCTCCAGGACGGCCCCGCGCAGTGGGCCGCTCCGCACCTCCATGAGGGCCCGGATCAGCCCGCCGCGGTCCCCGAAGCCCCGGAAGAGGGTGCCCTTGCCCACCCCCGCGGCAGAGGCGATCTCGTCCATCGACACGTTCCTGGGGCTCTCGCTGTCGGCGAAGAGCCCGTCGGCGGCGGCAAGCACCGCCTCCCTGTTGCGCAGTGCGTCCGCGCGCTCCCCGCGTGCACCCATACTCACCTCGCTTGCGAAACGGACTGCCGGTCCGTATGTTTAAACGGACCAGCAGTCCACATTCTAGGGGCGGAGACCCCATGCACGACGCACTGACAACGGCGGACCTGTATCGACACGGCCTGGAACTGCTTCTGGACGGGAGGATCGACGACTGGGTCGCCCTGTGCGACGAGGACGTCCTCGTCGAGTTCCCCTTCGCACCCGCCGGCTGGCCCCGGCGGCTGGAGGGAAGGGAACGGCTCGCCGAGTACATGAGCGACTACACCGACCACATCCACCTGAAGGACCTCCCGTACCTGGAGATCCACCAGACCACCGCTCCCGAGACCGTGGTCGCCGAGATGCGCGCCCGGGCCCGGCTCGTGGCGACCGGGCAGGACACCGACATCTCCTACGTGGTGGTGATGACGGCGATCCGGGGACGCGTCACCCACTACCGCGACTACTGGAACCCGCTCGTGGTGCCCGGCTCCATGCGCGAGGCCAAGACCACCGCGCCGAAGGGGGAGAGCGCATGAGTTCCGCCGCCACCGTCCTGGTCACCGGCGCCACCGGCACGACCGGAAGCCTGGTCGCCTCCCGGCTCGGCGCGCTCGGCCCGCGGGTGCGGGCGGCCAGCCGCCGCGCCCCGGGCCGGGGCGGCGTCCCGTCGGTCCGCTTCGACTGGTACAAGCCCGCGACCTTCGGGGAGGCGCTGCGGGGCGTGGACCGGATGTATCTCGTCCCACCCGTCGACACCACCGATCCCGCCGCCGTGATGGTGCCCTTCCTCGAACAGGCGGTCACGGCCGGGGTGCGCCGGGCCGTACTGCTGAGCTCTTCGGCGATCCCGGAGGGCGGGCCCGGGGTGGGGACGGTGCACACCCTCCTGCCGAAGCTGTTCGACGAGTGGGCGGTCCTGCGCCCCTCGTGGTTCATGCAGAACTTCACCGGCGACAACCCCCACGCCGTGAGCATCCGCGAGGAGGGGTTCGTCATGACGGCCACGGGCCGGGGACGGGTCGGTTTCATCGACGCCGACGACATCGCCGCGGTGGCCGCCCGGGCGTTGACCGACGCGGAGGCGCCCAACACCGATCTCGTCCTCACCGGCCCCGAGGCGCTGGGTTACGACGACGTCGCCGCGATGATCGCGCGGGCCTCGGGCCGACCGGTACGCCACCTGGCGGTCGGCGTGGAGCAGATGCGCGACCATCTGGCGACCGCCATGCCGCGGGAGTACGCGGCGATGCTGGCGAACCTGGACCTGGTGATCGCCGAGGGCGCGGAGGACCGGGTCACCCCCGTCGTCGAGCGGATCACCGGACTCCCTCCCCGGAGTTTCGCCGCCTTCGCCGCCGGACGGACCTGGTAACGGCCGGTTCCGCCCCCGGGGCCCGGGGGCGGAACCGGCCGTGCTCACTCCGCGGACGCCACCCCGATCGGGCAGCTGGCGCCGGTCCCGCCGATGCCGCAGTACCCGTTGGGGTTCTTGGCGTCGGACAGGTACTGCTGGTGGTAGTCCTCGGCGAAGTAGAACTCGCGGAGCGGCGCGATCTCGGTGGTGATCGGCCCGTAGCCCGCACGGGTCAGCACCGGCTGGAACGCGTCGCGGCTGTTCTCGGCCGCGATCCGCTGGGCGTCGTCGTGGTAGAGGATCGCCGACCGGTACTGGCTGCCGACGTCGTTGCCCTGGCGCATCCCCTGGGTGGGGTCGTGGCCCTCCCAGAACACCTTGAGGATCTCCGTGTACGAGATGCGCTCGGGGTCGAACACCACACGCACGGCCTCGGTGTGCCCGGTCAGGCCCGAGCAGACCTCCTCGTAGGTGGGGTTGGGCGTGTAGCCGCCCGCGTAACCCACCGCGGTCGTGATGATCCCCCGCTCAGCCCCCAGGCGCCAGAACGTGCGCTCGGCGCCCCAGAAGCAGCCCATCGCCACGTCGGCGATCTCACTGCCCTCCGGATAGGGCGGGGTGAGGCTGGTCCCCAGCACGGTGTGCCCGAAGGGCACGTCCATCGGAGTGTCCCGGCCGGGCAGCGCGCGGGCCGGGTCGACCATGGTCGTCTTTCTCCCGAACATGCCTCCAGGGTATCCGCGGGCCCGAAGCGGCGCACGGACGCGGACGGGCCTGTGGACGACCGCGGAGGAGCACGGACGACCGCCCGGACGGAAACGGGGAAGACACTACGGGGGAATTCGTCCTACCCTTGCTGGCGTGCCCGAATCCAACCGTGGCGTCGTCATCGGCGCGACCGCCTTCCTCCTGTGGGGCGTCGCGGCCCTGTACTGGCCCCTTCTCTCCGCCTCCGCGCCCAGCGAGATCCTCGCCCACCGCATGGTGTGGGCCCTGCTCGCGATGTGCGTCCTCCTCCTCGCCACCCGACGGGGGTGGGCCTGGCTCCCCGCCCTGGTGCGCAGTCCCCGACGGCTGCTGCCGGTGGCAGCGGCGGCGATCCTGATCTCCCTCAACTGGTGGGGGTTCATCTTCGCGGTCTCCGCCGAACAGACCCTCCAGGCCTCACTCGCCTACTTCATCAACCCGCTGATGTCGGTGTGCCTGGGGGTGCTGCTGTTCTCCGAGCGACTGCGGTCCCTCCAGTGGGTGGCGGTCGGCCTCGGCGCCCTGGCCGTGGTCGTGATGACCGTCGGCTACGGCGTGACCCCGTGGCTGTCCCTGCTCATGGCCTCCTCCTTCGCCGCCTACGGCGCGGTGAAGAAGTACGTGGACCTGGACGGCATGCGGAGCCTGACCGTCGAGACGCTGGTGATGTTCCTGCCCGCGCTGGGTTTCGTGGTCTACCTGGAGGCCACGGGGGCGGGCACCGCGTTCTCCGTGTCCCCGGGCCACACCGCCCTGCTGGTCGGCGGCGGTTTCGTGACCGCGCTGCCGCTGCTGCTGTTCGGCATGGCCACGCGCCTGGTCCCCCTGACCGTCATCGGCATGCTCCAGTACATCGCCCCGATCATCATGTTCTTCGTCGGCTGGCTGGTCCAGGGCGAGGACATGCCGCCCGTCCGCTGGCTGGGCTTCGGGCTGGTGTGGCTGGCCCTGTGCGTGTTCGTCGTCCACCAGTGGCGCGACGCCCGGTCCCGGCCCCGGCTCCGGGCCTCCTCGCGGGCGGGGGCCCCGGGGCGGGAGCGAACCGTCGAGGAGGCCGAGGCGGAGGTCGGGGAGCGCGGGCTGCCCCGGGACGCGCCCCACGAGGGCCCGGCCCGGCCGGATCCCACGGAGTGACCTCGGGTTCCCCGGTTCCGGAAAACTCAAACCACCCTCCGTGACTCTGTGCTAACGTCAGGTCGCGGGCCGGGGGTCTCCTCCGGCTCCGACCAGGCAGCACGTCCCGGAGGGTTCGCCCATGCCCCGCACCAGCCGAACGGCACGCGCCACGCGCGCCGCCGCGGCCGTGTGCCCGGCGGCGCCCTCCCTGCT
>NZ_ANAX01000037.1 GCF_000341065.1 Nocardiopsis halotolerans DSM 44410
GCTCCTCGGCGACGACACGTCCGCCGCCGACTCGTCGGCGGACGGCCCCTCCGACACGGGGGGAGCGCCGGACCGCGATCCCCTGGGTACCGGATCCCTCGGTCTCCACGGCGCCGTCTCCGACGGGGAGGTCGTTCCCGACGGGATCACCGAACCGGTCTCCTCCACCCTCGGCACCGTCCACCACCACCTCGAACGGGGCGCCCGGCGCACCACCGCCGGGACCGCCGCCGTCCTGCCCGAGACCGCGTGGCCGGTCGACGAGGTCGGCGAGGGGGCCCGGCGCGTGGTCGAGGGACTCGACCGGACCGGCCACGGGACCGCCGGTGACGTCCTGGCGCCCGTGACCGCCGCGGTCGCCGGTCCGTCCCCGGCACCGCTCCGCGACGACGTCCCCGGCCAGCGGC
>NZ_ANAX01000038.1:0-12835 GCF_000341065.1 Nocardiopsis halotolerans DSM 44410
CGACGCGCCGGAGTCCGGCACCCCGCGCGAAGCGGTCCACCAGCACGGAACCCGTGTCCACGCCGGGACGGACACCGCCGACGACGCCTCCTCCCACGCGGACGCGACCGATCGGCACGACACCGAGGCCCCGGCGACCGGCTCCCCCGTCCAGCGGCTCTCCACCGGTTCCGCCGCGCCCTCCGGGGGCGGCGCACCCGTTCCCGCGATCGCCGGCTACCTCTCCGCGGCGCCCGTCACCGCGCCCGCCGCCGACGCCGTCCTCCTCACCGCCCACGTCATGCACCCCGTGCCGGGCGGCCCGAGCGACGACCCCACCTTCTCCCCCGACTAGGACGGCCTCGGAAGCGCCTTCCGCGCCCGGACCGTTCCCAGCCTCCGCCCGGCCCCGCCGCGCCCTCTGGGAGCTGACCTGAGTCCCGTGCCCTCCGCTCACGGAATTCATGTCAGCCGGTGGTCCGCCCCGGCTCCGGCCGCACGCGCCCCACGCGCACGGCCGCCCCGTATCCACTGATCCGAAAAGCACGACCTTCCGAAGGGAAACCCATGACGCAGGCCAAGCGCATCTCAGCCAGGGCAGTATTCCTCGCCGCGGGAACGGCGGGCTTCGTCGCCCTCGGCGCCGGGGTCTCGGGTGCCGAGACGCTCACCACGCCCATGCACGAGGTCGCGCCCACCGTCGAGCGGGCCCTCGTGGAGGGCGTCGCCCCCTCCGTGAACAGCCTGGCCCCCGAGGGTGTCGGACCGATCGCGAACACCGCCCTGGCCGAGCTCCAGGACAGCGCGCACAACCCCGACGGCGCCGCCCCCGACCTGTCCGCGCCGCTGCCCGAGGGCCGGGACCTGCGGACCCCGCTCGGCACCGTGCCCAACCCGACCTCCGAGCTCGCCGACACCATCGCCAACACCCAGGACGCCACCGGCCTGGATGGAAACCCCCACGACACCATCGGCCACGACGCCGGGCGGGCCCTGGAGAACGGCGGCCACCGGGCGGGCGAGGCCGTGGAGGAGACCGCCGTGGCGGTGCTGCCGCACACGATCAGGTCCGTCTACGGTCTGCGCGAGGAGGTGGACCTGCCCCGGGTCGACCAGGTCGCCCCGCTGACCGGGGCCTCGCGGCTGCCCGACACGGCCGAGCTGCCCGGCGCCTCCGACCTGTCCTCGGTGACCGGCGGCGACGTCCTGTCGACGGAGGGCGCCCAGGCCCCGACCCTCCAGGAGGTCCTGGGCGTGGGCAACCCCTCCACCGTGCGGCAGAGCGCGGCCACGCCCACCGTTCCCAACGTCTGGGACCTCGCCTACGCCTTCGGCCTGGAGACCCCGGGCGGCGTGCAGGACGTCATGGAGGCCACCCCCATGACCGAGGACAACCACGTCAGCCTCGGCGAGGAGGAGGTGCTCGGCATGATCGGCCAGCGCAACCTCGACGGGAACATCACGACCGTCCCGCAGTCCGCGCCCGACGGCCTGGGTGACCTGACCGAGGCCCTGGAACAGGAGGACACCCGGATCGCCGAGGTCCAGCCCCTGAACGTGGACGGCCCCCTGGCCGACTCCGGGATGCCCCGCCTGTCCGGCACGGGCGTGCCCGTGGTGGACGACGCGGTCGACGCGACCGCTCCGCAGCTGGCCGACGCCGGTCTGCCCCGGGTCGCCGAGGGCGTCGACACCCGGACCGCCGAGGACCTGGTGGCCGAGCTGGGCCGCGGCACGGACCTGCTGAACGACGTCGACACCAGCGACCTGGTGTCCGTCGAGGGCGGCACCGCGCCGCAGGAGACCCCCGAGGGCATGGTCCAGCACCCGACCTTCATGGACCTGCCCGGCTCCGAGGCCCTGCCCGTCGTGAGCTAGCGCGGTGACCGGAAGGGTTCACCGGCCCGCCCTGTTCGCCGTGGTCCTGTACCCGTAGCGCACCTCGACGCTCCAACCTCGCTACAAGGGCAGGACCACCCGGGGCGGGAGCACTCCGGCCACCAGCTCACCAGGGCCCACACGAGCAGCGGCGGCGCCGTCCCACCCGGGGCGGCGCCGCCGTCGCGCGTACTCCACCGGGTTCGGTGTCCACGGCCCGTGGACACCGCCCGGCACCGTTCTCAGCCGGAGCGCTCGACCACGTAGTCGCACAGCGCCTCGAAGGCGCCCCTCGCGGGCCCCTCCGGCAGCGTGGCCAGCTCGGCGCGCGCCCTGTCCGCCCAGCCCCGCAGGGTGGCCTCGGCCTCGTCCATCGCCGGGTGCACCCGCAGCAGCGCGAGGGCCTCCTCGGCCTCCTCGTCCCCCAGCGGACGGCCCAGCAGCGACCGGAGCCGCTCGTCCGCCGCGTCCCTCGACCGCAGCGCGTAGAACATCGGCAGGGTGAGCACGCCCTCCCGCAGGTCGGTGCCCGGGGTCTTGCCCGAGTCCGTGCTCTCGCTCGCCACGTCCAGCAGGTCGTCGGCCAGCTGGAAGGCCATCCCCAGCGCGTCGCACGCCCGGGTGACCGTCCCGACCGTCTCGGGGTCGACCTTGCCGAACATCCCGCCGAACTCCGCCGACGACGCGATCAGCGACGCCGTCTTGTCACTGATGACCCGCAGGTAGTGGTCCAGGGGGTCGGTGCCCTCCGGCGGACCGGAGGTCTCCAGGATCTGCCCCTGCACCAGGCGCCCGAACGTGGCCGCCTGCAACCGGACCGCCTCGGTCCCCAGGTCGGCGAGCATCTCCGAGGCGCGGGCGAACACGTAGTCGCCGGTCAGGATGGCGACGCTGTTGCCCCAGCGCTGGTTGGCGCTCGGCTCGCCGCGCCGCAGCTCCGCCTCGTCCATGACGTCGTCGTGGTAGAGCGTGGCCACGTGGGTGAGTTCCACCACGGCCGCGGCCGGGATGAGGTCGGGCACACTCGGGTCCCCGAAGTGGGCGGCCAGCAGTACCAGGGTCGCGCGGAAGCGCTTGCCCCCGGCCTCCAGCAGGTGGGACGCGGCCTCGGTCAGCAGGGGGTCGCTGGACGAGACCGACTCCCTCAGCAGGGCCTCGACCTTCTCCAGGTCGTCCTGGACCTCCCGGGCGAGGGCCTCGTCGACTCTCGGAAGAGCGAGAAACCCGCTCGGGACAGCACCGCTCACCGTAATGCTCCACCTGTTGAAAGGGCACGGCGGCGACCCCCTCGGAGGGGGCCACCGCGCGTGCTCAGCACATGAACATGATCCGACTTGCCACGGTATCCGACCCGGAATGAACAACCAAAGCCACACCCGGGTACGGCTCCGCCGGGTACCGCGTCCCAGGTCAGACCGGGAAAATAGTCACTCCGAGCCCCTCTCCACCGAGGCCTGGTCCACCATCACCTGGGTGGGCGCGGAGCCCTCCTCCGGAGACGGCAGCAGGGTGTCGAGCAGCGCCCCCGGGTACACGCCCAGCAGCAGCGTCGCCGCCACCCCGATCGCGATGACCCCGCCCGTGGCCGCGCCCGCGCGCACCACCGTGGGGCCCTCGCCCTCCGGGTCCCGGAAGAACATCACCACGATGATCCGCACGTAGAAGAACGCGGTCACCGCGCTGCTCAGCACACCCACGACCACCAGCGGGACGGCACCGGCCGAGACGGCGGCCTCGAACACCGCGAACTTGCCGATGAAGCCGCTGGTGAGCGGGATACCGGCGAACGCCAGCAGGAACAGCGCCAGCGCACCGGCCAGCGCCGGGGAGCGGCGCCCCAGCCCCGCCCA
Source organism: Nocardiopsis halotolerans DSM 44410 (assembly GCF_000341065.1). GTDB lineage: Bacteria > Actinomycetota > Actinomycetes > Streptosporangiales > Streptosporangiaceae > Nocardiopsis > Nocardiopsis halotolerans. The sequence continues at coordinate 3,708 of NZ_ANAX01000038.1, forward strand.
CCGGTCCAGGTCGCCCAGTTCCTGCCCGCCGTCCCTGGTGCGCACCAGCGTCACCACGGCGAACGCGCCCAGCGTGGTGAACCCGTAGGCGGCCAGGTAGAACATGGCGCCGGCGAGTCCCTCGGCGCTGCCCGCCACGACGGCGGTGAGGACGAACCCCGCGTGCACCACCGACGAGTAGGCCAGCAGCCGCTTGACGTCGCGCTGGGTGACCGCGATGACCGCGGCGACGACCATCGTCAGGACGGCCACCACCCACAGCATCGGCTCCCAGCTCTCCGCCGAGCCGCCGAAGGGCACGAAGAACACCCGCAGCAGGGCGCCGAACGCGGCGACCAGCGTGCAGGAGGCCATCAGCGCCGTGATCGGGGTCGGGGCGCCCTGGTACACGTCCGGCTTCCAGTTGTGGAAGGGCACCGCGCCGACCTTGAACAGCAGGCCGACCGCGACCAGTCCGACGCCCATCAGCAGCAGCGGCTCGCCGTTGCCCCCCTGGAAGATGTCCGCGCCGCCCGCCTCGACGGCCACGCGGATGTCGCCGAAGTTCACCGACCCCGCGTAGCCGTAGACCATGGCGGCGCCGAACAGGAAGAACGCCGACGAGAACGCGCCCAGCAGGAAGTACTTGACCGCGGCCTCCTGCGAGAACAGGCGGCGGCGCCGCGCCAACCCGCACAGCAGGTAGAGCGGGAGGCTCATGACCTCCAGCGCGATGAACATCGTCAGGAAGTCGTTCGAGGCGGGGAACATCAGCATCCCCAGCACCGCGAACAGCACCAGCGGGTACACCTCGGTGTGCTGCGAGCCCGCCAGGATGTGCGCGCGCTCCTCCTCGCTCCCGGGCACCGTCGCCGCCTGCGCGGCGAACGCGTCGCGCCCGTCCCGGCGCTCGGAGATCAGCAGCAGGCTCACCAGCGCCAGCACGGTGATGGTGCCCTGGAAGAAGATCACCGTCCGGTCCACCGCCAGCGCGCCCGCGCCGACCGTCACACCCGGCGCGCCGTCGGGCAGCGACCCCACCTGGAGCACCAGCAGCACGAACACGGCCAGCAGCGTGAGCACCGCGAGCCCGATCTGGATCCCGCGGCGTCGCGTCCTCGGCGCGAACGCCTCGATCAGCACGCCCAGCACACCGGCGGCGAACACCGTGAGCAGCGGTGCGAGCAGCCACCAGTCCATCCGCGGCGGTGTTCCGGTGATGACGGGAAGGTCCATGTGGGGGATCACTCCGCGTCTCCTTCCTCTTCCTGGGCGCCCATCGCGCCCTCGGTGGCGCCGTCGCCCGCCGCGCCGACCTCCGCGGTGCGCTCGACCGCGGGGTTGATCACGTCCAGCACCGGCTGCGGGTACACCCCGAGCGCGAGGATGAGCGCGAGCAGCGGGGCGACGGCCCACGTCTCCCGCGCGGACAGGTCACGCAGACCGGTCAGGCCCTCCCTGGTCGGGCCGTTCATGGTGCGCTGGTACATCCACAGGATGTAGAGCGCGGCCAGGACCACGCCCACCGCCGCGATGACCGCCGGGGCCGGGCTGAACGCGTACACCCCGAGGAACACCAGGAACTCGCTGACGAACGGTGCCAGCCCCGGCAGCGCCAGACCGGCCAGGCCCGTCACCAGGAACACCCCGGCGAGCCTGGGCGCGACCTTCTGCACACCGCCGTAGTCGGTGATGAGGCCCGAGCCGTGCCGGGCCATGAGGAAGCCCACGACCAGGAACAGCGCCCCGGTCGCGAACCCGTGGTTGACCATGTACAGGGCGGCCCCGGCCTGTCCCTGCGCGGTCAGGGCGAAGATGCCCATGGTGATGAAGCCGAAGTGGGACACCGACGTGTACGCCACCAGGCGCATCATGTCGTTCTGCCCGATGGCGAGGATCGCGCCGTAGATGATGCTCACCAGGCTCAGGGCCACCACCGGCCACACGAACCACGACACGGCCGCCGGGAACAGTTCCAGGCAGTAGCGCAGCATGCCGTAGGTGCCGACCTTGTCCAGCACGCCGACCAGCAGCACGGCGGTGCCCGGGCGCGAGGCGCCCGCCGCCGTGGGCAGCCAGGTGTGCACGGGCCACATCGGCGCCTTGATCGCGAAGGCGATGAAGAAGCCGAGGAACAGCCAGCGGGCCGTGGCCGGGTCCACCGCGGCCAGGGCGCTTCCCTCGGCGACGAGGTCGCTCCACAGGAAGGTGCCGCCGACGACGTACACGCCGATCACCGCGACCAGCATGACCAGGCCGCCCGCGAGGCTGTACAGCAGGAACTTGACCGCGGCCCTGGCACGGTCGTCACCGCGCCCGTACCGCCCGATCATGAAGTAGACCGGGATGAGCATGGCCTCGAAGAACACGTAGAACAGGAAGACGTCGGTGGCGGCGAAGACGCCGACCATCATCGCCTCCAGCACCAGGATGAGCGCGAAGTACCCGCGCCCGCCGTCCTCCCGGTCCTCGTGTTCGTTCCAGGCGGCCAGGATCACCAGCGGCACCAGGACGACCGACATCAGGATCAGCGCCAGGGCGATGCCGTCCACGCCCACGGCGTAGCTGACGCCGAAGCGCGGGATCCAGGGGTGGACCTCCTGGAACTGGAGGTCTCCGGCCCGCGAGGTGTCGAACCGCAGCGCCATGGCCGCGACCACGAGCAGTGTGGCGATCGAGAAGCCCAGCGCGAGCCGTTTGGCGGTCAGCGCCGACGCCCCTCCGCCCGTGGCCGCCGCGGCGGTGGGGCGTACAGCCGTCGCCGTGGCCGTGCCGCCGCCCGAGGAGGCGGCGGAGGAGGCCGTGGCGGAGGCCGCGGTGGCCTCCGACGCGGCCCGGTTGGTGCGCGGGAGTGCCCAGAGCACGACCGCGCCGACCGCGGGTAGCGCGATCGCGAGAGTGAGCCAGGGGATCATGTCAGAACCTCACAACCAGCGTCGCGGCGACGATGACGGCGCCGAAGAGCATGGTGAGCGCGTACGTGCGGGCGAACCCGGTCTGGACCCGGCCCAGCCCGCTGGAGGAGTCGCGCACGCCCGCGCCGAGCCCGTTGACCGCCCCGTCGATGACCTTGTCCTCGATGACGAGCAGGGCCCGGGTGAGCTCCTGGCCGGGCCGCATGAACAGGCCCTCGTTGATCTCGTTGCCGTACAGCTCGCGGTTGGCGGCGACGGCGAGGGGGTTGCGCCCGGGAGCGGTGCTCGCCACCGGCTTGCGCAGGTACACCGCCCAGGCGGCGGCCACGCCGAGGACCAGCACGCCCAGGGCGGCCAGGCCGTAGGGCGAGGTGAAGGCGTGCACCACGTCGAAGTGGTGCGGGTGGGCGCCGGTGGCCGGGGCCAGGAAGTTCGCGAACCGGTCGCCGAGCGTGAGGAAGGCGCCGAGCGCGACCGACCCGATCGCCAGCACCACCATGGGGGCGGTCATGCTGACCGGGGACTCGTGCGGGTGCACGCCGTCCTCCCACCGCTTCCCGCCGAGGAAGGTCATGAAGACCATCCGCGACATGTAGAAGGCGGTGAGCCCGGCGCCGACGATGACGGCGCCGCCCAGCACCAGGCCCTCGGTGCCGCCCACGCCGAAGGCCGCGGAGATGATGCTCTCCTTGGTCCACCAGCCCGACAGCAGCGGGAAGCCGATGATGGCCAGGTAGCCCAGGCCGAAGGTGGCGAAGGTGATCGGCATGATCCTCGCCAGCCCGCCGTACCGGCGCATGTCCACGCCGTCGTTCATGGCGTGCATGACCGATCCGGCGCCCAGGAACAGCCCGGCCTTGAAGAAGCCGTGGGTGACCAGGTGGGCGATGGCGGCCACGTAGCCGACCGGGCCGAGCCCGGCGGCCAGGACCATCATGCCGATCTGGCTCATCGTGGACCCGGCCAGCGACTTCTTGATGTCGTCCTTGGCCGAGGCGATGATCCCGCCCGCGATCATGGTCGCGGCGCCCACGACGGTGACCACGGTCTGGGCCACCGGCGCGCCCTCGAAGACGGGCCCGGCGCGCACGATGAGGTACACGCCCGCGGTGACCATGGTCGCCGCGTGGATGAGCGCGGACACCGGGGTCGGGCCCTCCATGGCGTCGAGCAGCCACGCCTGGAGCGGCAGCTGCGCGGACTTGCCGCAGGCGCCCAGGAGGAGGAGCAGCCCGATCGCCAGCAGCACGCCGTCGCTGGCTCCGGGGACGGCGGCGAACACGTCGCTGAAGCTGACCGCGCCCAGCGCCGCGAACATGATCATGATCGCGATGAGCAGGCCCATGTCGCCGACGCGGTTGATGATGAACGCCTTCTTGGCGGCCACCGCCGCGGAGGGCTTGTACTGCCAGAACCCGATGAGCAGGTAGGACGCCAGGCCCACGCCCTCCCATCCGAGGAAGAGCAGCACGAAGTTGTCCGCGAGTACCAGCACGAGCATGGCCGCCACGAACAGGTTCAGGTAGGCGAAGAAGCGCCGCCTGCCCGGGTCCTCGGCCATGTAGCCGATCGAGTAGACGTGGATGAGCGACCCCACGAAGGTGATCAGCAGCGCGAAGCTGATCGAGAGGGGGTCGACGAGCAGGTCCACCCCGGCGGAGAGGCCTCCGACGGAGAACCACTCGTAGACGGGGACGGAGACGCTGCGCGCGTCGGCCGACCTGCCGAGCAGGTCGAACAGCACGAGGAGCGCCCAGACGAAGGAGGCGACCGGCAGGGCCGTGGCCAGCCAGTGCCCCCACTTGTCGGTGCGCCTGCCGCCGAGCAGGAGGATCGCCGCGCCCGCGAGCGGCAGGGCGATGAGCAGCCAGGCGCCCGACAGCACGGCGCTGTCGGCCGCGACCGCCGCCCCGGGTTCGGCGGCGAGGTACGCGTGAGATGTCACAGCCACTCGCCTTCTAGTGCTTGAGCAGGTTCGCGTCGTCGAGCGACGCGGACCTGCGGGTTCGGAAGATCTGCATGATGATCGCGAGGCCGACGACCACCTCGGCGGCGGCGACGACCATCACGAAGAAGGCGATGACCTGCCCCTCGATGTCTCCGTGCATCCGGGCGAACGCGACGAACGCCAGGTTGCAGGCGTTGAGCATCAGCTCGACGCACATGAAGACGATGATCGCGTTGCGCCGGACCAGGACGCCGACGGCGCCGATGGTGAACAGCAGCGTCGCGAGGACGATGTAGTTCATCGGGTCCACGAGGACTCGACCTCCTGCCCGTTGCCGTTGCTGTTCTCGTCGTCCGACCCGTCGGAACCCCCGGTGCCGTCGGAGGCGCGGGAGCCGCCCGAGCCGTTCGCGCGGTCGTCGGCCCCGCCGGTCCCGTCCGCGTCGCCGTCGACCCGCGTGCCGGTCTCCACCGGCCCGCCGGCGGTCTCGGCGGCGGGCCTGGCCCGGTCGTCCTCCACCGGTTCGACGCTCTTGGAGTCGGCCGAGTCCGACGCCCCGCCGAACAGCGGCGCCTGGGCGGCCCGCACGTCGTCGGGCACCTGCGACTGGTACTCGGGGTCGCGTGCGGTGAGCACCGGGTTGAGCGAGAGCTGGGAGACCGTGCCGTCCGGCAGCAGCGCGGGCATGTCGATCGCGTTGTGCCGGGCGTAGGTTCCCGGTCCCGGAAGCGGGGTCGGGTGGTCGCCGCGGATGCGGTCCTCGGAGATCTCCCGCTGCGTGCGGCGCTTCTTGGTGCGTGCGGTGTGCGCCAGCACCATGGCCCCCAGGACGGCGGTGACGAGCAGCGCCGCGGTGGCCTCGAAGGCGACCACGTAGCGCAGGATCAGCTCGCCCGCGATCCACGGGATGGTGCCGCCCGCCGCCGCGGCGCCCTCGGTCAGCCCGACCGGGTCGCCCACGGCGATACGGGCGATCCCGCTGGCCAGCGCGCCGAGGAAGCACAGCGCGACGACGGCCGTCAGGAGCCGCTGCCCGCTGAGCGTCTCCACCAGGGAGTCGGCCGAGCTGACGCCGATGAGCATCAGCACGAACAGGAACAGCATGAGGACGGCGCCGGTGTAGACCACGATCTGCACGACCATGAGGAACGGCGCCGCGTTGATGCCGTAGAAGACGGCCAGGCCGACCATGGTCAGCGCCATGGACATGGCCGAGTGCACGGCCTTGCGGGAGAAGACCACGCCCAGGGCGCCGAGGAGGACCACGGCTCCCAGGATCCAGAACGTGGTTGCCTCGCCGCCGCCGATCGGCGCGGCCAGGTGCAGGGGGTGGTCGGGCGGTGCGGGAGGACTGGTGAGCGGGTTCAACGGACCGCCTCCGTGGTCTCCTGCGCCTCGTGCCCGTCCTGCGACCCGTGCTGGCCGCGTCCGGTGGCGTAGTAGTCCTGCTCGGTCTCGCCCAGGCGCATCGGGTGCGGCGGCTGCTCCATCCCCTCCTTGAGGGGGGCGAGCAGCTGCTCCTTGGTCCAGATCAGGCTCTGCCTGCTGTCGTCGGCCAACTCGTACTCGTTGGTCATCGTCAGGGCCCGCGTGGGGCAGGCCTCCACGCACAGCCCGCACAGGATGCAGCGCAGGTAGTTGATCTGGTACACCCGGCCGTAGCGCTCGCCGGGCGAGTACCTGTCGTCGTCGGTGTTGTCACCGGCCTCCACGTAGATGGCGTCGGCCGGGCAGGCCCAGGCGCACAGTTCGCACCCGATGCACTTCTCCAGGCCGTCGGCCCACCTGTTCAGCTGGTGCCGTCCGTGGAAGCGCGGCGCCGTGGGGCGCTTGACCTCCGGGTACTCGACGGTCGGCACCTTCTTGAACATCGTGTGGAAGGTGACACCGAAACCCTTGACGGGGTTGAGCCACTCAAGCACCGGTAACCTCCTCACCCTTCTTGTTGCGGTCGGCAGCGGCGGCCGGGGCCGTCCGCGGCGGTTCGGCGAGCACGCTGCTGCCGTAGTGCGCGGCGGTGCTCGGTGGCACCGGGAAGCCGCCGAACGCGGGTTCCGCGTGGGACCGGCGGGCGTTCTCGGCGCGCTGGCGGGCCTCCTCGGCCCGTTCGCGGCGCACGTGGCGCAGCCAGGCGGCGAAGGCGGCCACCGTGGCGACGGTGAAGGCCGCGACCACCAGGGCGATGACCACCGGGGAGGCGTCCTCCAGGACGAGCATCCGCACGACGGCGACGGCGGTGATCCACACCAGCTGGATGGGGATGAGCACCTTCCAGCCCAGTTTCATGAGCTGGTCGTAGCGCACCCGGGGCAGGCTGCCGCGCGCCCAGATGAACAGGAACATCACGCACGCGAACTTGAGCAGCCACCACAGGGCGGGCAACCAGCCCTCGTTGGCGCCGGGGACGAGGGACGCGATTCCGGGCGGGGCGAGCCAGCCGCCGAGGAAGAGCGTGACGGACACGGCGGCGACCGTGCACATGTTCACGTACTCCGCGAGGAAGAACATCGTGAACTTCATGGACCCGTACTCGGTCATGAAGCCGCCGACGATCTCGCCCTCGCCCTCGGCCAGGTCGAAGGGCAGCCGGTTGGTCTCGCCGATCATCGTCACCAGGTAGATGAGGAAGGACGGCAGGAGCAGCACGGCGAACCACAGTCCGCGCTGGGACTCGACGATGCCCGACGTGGTGAGGGTGCCGGACATGATGAAGACCGCGACGAAGGACAGGCCCATCGCGATCTCGTAGCTGATCACCTGCGCGGAGGCGCGCAGGCCGCCGAGCAGGGCGTAGGGCGACTGGGAGGCCCAGCCGCCGAGGACGAACCCGTACACCCCCAGCGCGGCGGTGGCCAGGACCACCAGGGCCGCGATGGGCAGGTCGGTGAGCTGGAGCGGGGTCGTGACCCCGAACATGGTCACCTCGGGCCCGATCGGGATGACCGAGAACGCGATGAACGCGGGCACGGCCGCGATCATCGGCGCGGCGATGTAGACGAACCGGTCCACCCCGCGCGGGATCAGGTCCTCCTTGAGGGAGAGCTTGATGCCGTCGAAGAGGGACTGGAGCAGGCCCAGGGGACCCATCCGGTTCGGCCCGTGGCGCTGCTGCATGCGGCCCATGACCTTGCGGTCGGCCATGATCATCATCAGCACGCAGAGCATGAGGAAGACGAAGATGCCCAGCGCCTTGATGGTGGTGATCCACCAGGGGTCGCCGCCGAAGGCGCTCAGTGTCTCCTCGGAGGCCAGGTGGGCCACGCGCGGATCGAGAGCGGCGGGGGTCACTGCTGCCTCCCGTTGTCGGTGGTGGACGCGGCCAGCAGGACGGTCTGTCCGGCGCCGCCGCCCAGGTCGCGGGGGACGTCGCAGCCGTCGGCGTTGGCCGGGAGCCAGACGACGCGGTCCGCGATGTCGGTGACGATCACGGGCACGGTCACCGATCCTCGGGCGCCGGTCACGTGGAGCGTGCCGCCGTCGGCGACGCCGACCTCGTCGGCCGTGGCCCGGGACAGGTACGCGCGCGCCTGCCGGGCGGTCCCGGCCAGGTAGGGCTCGCCGTCCTCCATGCGGCCGGTGCCCAACAGCTGGCGCCAGGTGGACAGGAGGGCCTGTCCGGGCTCGGGCGCGGTGGTGACCTCCACGGGACGTACCCGTGGCCCCTCCGCGCGGGCGCCCGTCCACAGGCCCAGTTCCATCAGCTCGCCGTAGGCGGACGCGGCGTCGGGCAGGCCCAGGTGCACGTCCATCTGGTCGGCGATCGCGGAGAGCACCCGCAGGTCGGACAGGGCTCCGGGCACCCTGAGCGCGTCGCCGAAGGGCCGGTGGCGGCCCTCCCAGTTGACGAAGGTGCCGGACTTCTCGGCCACGGCGGCCACCGGGAACACCACGTCGGCGCGGTCGGTGACGTCGCTGGCGCGCAGTTCGAGGCTGACGATGAACGGCACCCTGGCCAGGGCCCGGCGGGCGGCGTCGGGGTCGGGCAGGTCGTCCAGTTCCACCCCGGCGATGACCAGGGCGTCGAGCTGGCCGGACGCGGCCGCTTCGAGGATCGCGGCGGTGTCGCGGCCGGGCTTCTCCGGCAGGGAGCCGACGTTCCAGGCGCGGGCGACCTCGGCGCGGGCGGAGGCGTCGGTGACCGGGCGGCCCCCGGGCAGCAGGCCCGGCAGCGCACCGGCGTCGACGGCCCCGCGCTCACCGGCGCGGCGAGGCACCCACACCAGGCGGGCGCCGGTCCGCTCGGCCAGGGCGACGGCGGCGGTCAGGGCGCCGGGCACGGCGGCCAG
>NZ_ANAX01000038.1:12840-35091 GCF_000341065.1 Nocardiopsis halotolerans DSM 44410
CGTTCAGGGCTCCGACGACCTCGGGGTCCTCGGAGTCCAGGGCGTTGAGGACGCGGGCCTCGTCGCCGGGGACGGACCTGATCAGCGTCCCCTTGGTCTTGGTCAGGCCCAGGCTGGCGTGCGAGCCGACGGAGTAGACCTTCAGGCCGCGCTTGCGCACGCCCTTGCGCAGCCGCAGGAAGACCAGGGGCGACTCGTCCTCGGGTTCGAACCCGGCCAGCAGGACCGAGGGCGCCTTCTCCAGGGCGGTGAAGTCCACGCCGACCGGGGTTCCGGCGACGTGGGCGGCCAGGAAGTCGGCCTCCTCCGTCGAGTGCGCGCGTGCCCGGGCGTCCACGTCGTTGGTGCCCAGGGCCACGCGGGCGAACTTGGCGTAGGCGTAGGCGTCCTCGTAGGTCAGGCGGCCTCCGGTGAGGACGCCGACCCGGCCGCGGGCGGCGGACAGCCCCCGCGCCGCGATGCTGACCGCCTCCGGCCAGGAGGCGAACTCCAGGGCGCGGGACTCCTCGTCGCGCACCAGCGGGCGGGACAGCCGGTCGGACTGGGTGGGGTAGCTGAACGCCCACCGGCCCTTGTCGCAGTTCCACTCCTCGTTGACCTGCGGGTCGTCCCCTGCCAGGCGGCGCATGACCTTGCCGCGCCGGTGGTCGGTGCGCTGGGCGCACCCGTCGGCGCAGTGTTCGCACACGCTGGGCGTGGACACCAGGTCGAAGGGGCGCGACCGGAACCGGTAGGCGGAGTTGGTGAGTGCGCCGACCGGGCAGATCTGCACGGTGTTGCCGGAGAAGTAGGACTGGAAGGGCTCGCCCTCGGCGATGCCGACCTGCTCTTGGGCGCCGCGCTCCATCAGTTCGATGAGCGGGTCGCCCGCGATCTGCGCGGCGAAGCGGGTGCAGCGGGCGCACTGCACGCAGCGTTCCCGGTCCAGCAGCACCTCGGTGGACAGCGCGATCGGTTTGGGGAAGGTCCGCTTGACGTCGACGAAGCGGCTCTCGCCCTGGCCGGTGGACATGGCCTGGTTCTGGAGGGGGCACTCGCCGCCCTTGTCGCAGACCGGGCAGTCCAGCGGGTGGTTGATGAGCAGGAACTCCATGATCCCGCGCTGGGCCTTCTCCGCCACCGGGGAGGTCAGGTGGGTGTTGACCACCATCCCCTCCATGACGGTGATGGTGCAGGAGGCCTGCGGCTTGGGCATGCCGCGCCCGTTGCCCATGTCGGGGATCTCGACCAGGCACTGGCGGCAGGCGCCGACCGGGTCCAGGAGCGGGTGGTCGCAGAACCTCGGGATCTGGATGCCGAGGAGTTCGGCCGCCCGGATCAGCAGGGTGCCCTTGGGCACCTGGATCTGGAAGCCGTCGATGGTGACGGTGATCAGGTCCTCGGGGGGCGGTGCCGGTGCCGCTCCGCCGGAGGAGTTGGAGGTGACGGTCACTGGTGTCCTCCCGTCTGGGTGGTCCGGTCGCCCCAGAGCGTGGCCCTGGAGTGGTCGAAGGGGCAGCCGCCCCGCTCCACGTGGTCGATGTACTCCTGCCGGAAGTACTTGATCGAGGAGGTGACCGGGCTGGTCGCGCCGTCGCCGAGGGCGCAGAAGGAGCGGCCGAGCAGGTTGTCGCAGATGTCCAGGAGCTTGTCGAGGTCGGCCTCGGTGCCCTGGCCGTTCTCCAGCCGGTCCAGGACCTGGACCATCCAGAAGTTGCCCTCGCGGCAGGGTGTGCACTTGCCGCAGGACTCGTGGGCGTAGAAGGCGATCCAGCGCCCGACGGCCCTCACCACGCAGGTGGTCTCGTCGAAGATCTGGAGGGCGCGGGTGCCGAGCATGGATCCGGCGGCGCCCACCGACTCGAAGTCGAGCGGGGTGTCCAGGTGCTCCTCGGTGAAGATCGGCGTGGAGGAGCCGCCGGGGGTCCAGAACTTGAGCTGGTGCCCGGGGCGGATCCCGCCCGCCATGTCGAGCAGTTCGCGCAGGGTGACGCCGAGAGGGGCCTCGTACTGTCCGGGGACGGCGACGTGCCCGGACAGGGAGAAGAAGCCGAATCCGGCGGACTTCTCGGTGCCCATGGACGTGAACCACTCGGTGCCGTTGGCCACGATGCTCGGCACGCTGGCGATGGACTCGACGTTGTTCACCACGGTCGGCGAGGCGTAGAGCCCGGCGACGGCGGGGAAGGGAGGCTTGAGCCGGGGCTGGCCGCGGTAGCCCTCCAGGGAGTCCAGCAGGGCGGTCTCCTCGCCGCAGATGTAGGCGCCCGCCCCGGCGTGGACGACGACGTCGAGGTCGAAGCCGGTGCCGAGGACGTCCTTGCCGAGCAGTCCGGCGTCGTAGGCCTCGGCGACGGCCCGGCGCAGGCGCCGGATGACGTGGACGACCTCGCCGCGCACGTAGATGAAGGCCTGGCTGGATCTGATCGCGTACGAGGCGATCGCCACGCCCTCCACCAGCGCGTGCGGGTTGGCGAGCATGAGCGGGATGTCCTTGCAGGTGCCCGGCTCGGACTCGTCGGCGTTGACGACGAGGTAGCGCGGGTTGGGGTTGTCCGCGGGCAGGAAGCCCCACTTCATCCCCGTGGGGAACCCGGCGCCGCCCCGGCCGCGCAGGCCGGACTGCTTGACCATGTCGACGATGGCGTCGGGTTCCATGGCCAGGGCCTTGCGCAGCGCGTCGTAGCCGCCGGTGGACCGGTAGCCCTCCAGGGTGAAGGAGTCCGGGCGGTCCCAGTTCTTCGACAGGATCGGGGTCAGGGTGGTCACTTGGCGTCCTCCTCACCCTGGTCGGAGGCCTTTGGGGGGAGGTTGTTCGGGTCGGGCGCCGTCCAGCCGCGTTCCCGGGCCAGCTTGAGTCCGGCCAGGGAGGGCTCGGCGGCCTGGACGCCCTCGCCCGCGCGGCCGTCGTCGAACCCGGCCAGTACCCGGGAGGCCTGCTTCCAGGTGCACAGGCTGGCGGGGCCGCGCGTGGGCGCGACGTCCCTGCCCAGGCGCAGGTCGTCCACGAGCCGCCTGGCCGTGTCGGGGGTCTGGTTGTCGAAGAACTCCCAGTTGACCATCACGACGGGCGCGAAGTCGCAGGCCGCGTTGCACTCGACGTGCTCCAGCGTGACCCTGCCGTCCTCGGTGGTCTCCCCGTTGCCGACCTCCAGGTGGTCCTTGAGGGTCTGGAAGATCTCGTCGCCGCCCATCACCGCGCACAGGGTGTTGGTGCACACGCCCACCTGGTAGTCGCCGCCGGGGCGGCGCCGGTACATGGTGTAGAACGTGGCGACCGCGTTGACCTCGGCGAGGGTCAGGTCGAGCTGGTCGGCGCAGAAGCGCATTCCGGCCTTGCTGACGTGCCCCTCCTCGGCCTGCACCAGGTGCAGCAGCGGCAGCAGCGCGGACCGCTGCCGGGGGTAGCGGCTGATGATCTCCTTGGCGTCCGGTTCCAGCCGGGCGACGACCTCGGCGGGCAGCGCCTCGCGCGGCTCCGTCGTCCCCGTGTTCTCGGTGGTCTCGTGCTCGCTCACCGGTCCACGCCTCCCATCACCGGGTCGATACTGGCCACGGCCGCGATGACGTCCGCCACCGTGCCGCCCTCGCACATGGCGGCGACGGCCTGGAGGTGGGTGAACGAGGGGTCGCGGAAGTGCACGCGGTGGGGACGGGTGCTCCCGTCGCTGACCGCGTAGCACCCCAGTTCGCCCTTGGCGCTCTCGACGGCGGCGTAGGCCTGGCCAGCGGGCACCCGGAAGCCCTCGGTGACCAGCTTGAAGTGGTGGATGAGCGCTTCCATGGAGCTGCTCATGATGTGCGCGATGTGGTCGGGCGAGTTGCCCAGACCGTCGGGGCCCAGCGCCAGTTTGGCGGGCCAGCCGATCTTGGCGTCCTGGATCATCACCGGGCCCGGTTCGAGCTTGTCCAGGCACTGCTCGACGATCTTGAGGCTCTCCTCCATCTCGGCCATGCGCACCCGGTAGCGGGCGTAGACGTCGCCGCCGTCGGAGACGGGGACGTCGAACTCGTAGTCCTCGTAGCCGCAGTAGGGCTTGGCCTTGCGCAGGTCCCAGGCCAGGCCGGAGGCCCGCAGCAGCGGTCCGGTGACGCCGAGCGCCATGCAGCCGGGCAGGTTGAGGTAGGCCACGTCCTTGGTGCGGGCGAGGTAGACGGGGTTCTCGTCCAGGAGCTTGCGCATGGTCTGGATGCGCTTGGGCATCTCCTTGAGCAGCTCCCGGACCTTGCCGACCGTGCCGGGCGGCAGGTCCTGGGCCACGCCGCCGGGGCGGACGTAGGCGTGGTTCATCCTCAGGCCGGTGACCAGCTCGAAGATGTCCAGGATCATCTCGCGCTCACGGAAGCCGTTGGTCATGACCGTGGTCGCGCCCAGCTCCATGCCGAAGGTCGCCATCGCCACGAAGTGCGAGGCCATCCGGTTGAGCTCCATCATCATCACGCGGATGACGTTGGCCCGCTCGGGGACGCGGTCGGTGATCCCGAGCAGCTTCTCGACCGCCAGACAGTACGCCGTCTCGTTGAACAGCGGCGTCAGGTAGTCCATGCGGGTGACGAACGTGGTGCCCTGCGTCCACGTCCGGTACTCCATGTTCTTCTCGATACCGGTGTGCAGGTAGCCGATACCGACGCGCGCCTCGGTGCAGGTCTCGCCGTCCAGGGTGAGGATGAGCCGGAGCACGCCGTGCGTGGACGGGTGCTGGGGCCCCATGTTGACGACGAGGCGCTCGGCGCTGGTGGCCTGCGCCTTCTCGATGACGTCGTCCCAGTCCCCGCCGGAGGCGTCGATGTAGTCCTCGGTGACGGTCATGCCGGGCCTCCCTTCGTGACGGAGTGCGTTGCGGTGGGGGTCCTGTGGGTCACTTGTAGGACCTCCGCTCGTCCGGCGGGGGCACGGTGGCCCCCCGGTACTCGACCGGGATGCCGCCCAGCGGGTAGTCCTTGCGCTGGGGGTGGCCGTGCCAGTCGTCGGGCATCTCGATGCGGGTCAGCGCGGGGTGGCCGTCGAAGACGATCCCGAAGAAGTCCCAGGCCTCGCGCTCGTGCCAGTCGTTGGTCGGGTAGACCGACACGATCGAGGGCACGTGCGGGTCGGCGTCGGGGCAGGTGGTCTCGACGCGGATCTCGCTGTTGTGGGTGAGGGAGCGGAAGTGGTAGACCGCGTGCAGCTCCCGGCCGGTGTCGTCCAGGAAGTGCACGCCCGCCACCCCGGTGCACAGCTCGTAGCGCAGGGCCGGGTCGTCGCGCAGCACGCGGGCGACCTGCGGGAGCGCTTCGCGGCGCACGTGGAAGGTGATCTCGCCGCGCGCGACCTCGACCCGCTCGACCGCTCCGGCGTCGTCGCCCAGGGCGGCCTCCAGGTCGTCGGCCACCCGGTCGAAGTCAGCGGTGCGCGGATCGTCGGGGTCGGTGAACGGGCGCTGGCTGTGTACGGGAGCGCTCCCCCGCACCTGGAGCCCGCCGTAGCCGGAGGTGTCCCCGGTGGTCGTGGCGCCGAACATCCCGGTGCGCCGGACGGGAGCGGCCAACCGCTCGCGGCCCAGCTTGTCGGGGAGGTTGGCGGCTTCCTCGTCGCGTTCGCGTTCGTTCTCGGTGCTCATGTCAGTCCCTGCTCACCAGCGGCAGCGAACGGCGGAGCATGCGCTCCTCGTTCTCGGTGATCTCCTGCTCCCGGTGGACGCCGAGCTTGGTGTTCTGCACCTTGTCGTGCAGCTTGAGCACGGCGTCCAGGAACATCTCCGGCCTCGGCGGGCAGCCGGGCAGGTACATGTCCACGGGAACGATGTGGTCCACGCCCTGGACGATCGCGTAGTTGTTGAACATGCCGCCGCTGGAGGCGCACACGCCCATCGCGATGACCCACTTGGGTTCGGGCATCTGGTCGTAGATCTGGCGCAGGACGGGGGCCATCTTCTGGCTCACGCGCCCGGCGACGACCATGAGGTCGGCCTGGCGCGGGGTGGCGCCGAACTTCTCCATGCCGAACCGGGCCAGGTCGTAGTGCGGTCCGCCCACGGACATCATCTCGATGGCGCAGCAGGCCAGGCCGAACGTGGCTGGCCACATGGAGCTCTTGCGGGCCAGGCCCACGACCTGCTCGACGGTGGTGAGCAGGACGCCGTTGGGCAGTTTCTCTTCGAGTCCCATCAGCTACGGACCTCCTCCGGGCTGGGCTGCGGGGTCGGGGCGTTCGGTGCCCTGTTCTGGCTCGGGCCGAAGCGGAGCGAAGGCCCGGGGAGAACACCGTTCGGGCTGGGGCCAAAGCGGAGCGGAGGCCCAGAGAGAACACTGTTCAGTCCCATTCGAGGCCTCCGCGTCGCCACTCGTAGGCGTAGGCGATGGAGACGTTCACCAGGAAGAGGACGATCGCGACCAGTCCGAACCAGCCCAGGGCGTCGAAGTGCACGGCCCAGGGGATGAGGAAGATGATCTCGATGTCGAAGACGATGAACATCATGGCCGTCATGTAGTACTTGACGGTGAAGCGGCCGCCGCCCGCGGGCTGCGGCGTGGGCTCGATGCCGCACTCGTAGGCCTGCATCTTGGCGCGGTTGTAGCGCTTGGGTCCCAGGAGCGCTCCGGCGACCATCGACACCACGACGAACGCGGCGCCGATCCCGCCGAGTACGAATATCGGTGTGTACAGCTCCACGGTCACCCTCCTCCTGGCTGGTCGGCACGCCCGCGCGGCGTGCCCGGAGCGCTTGTGATTGCTTTCACTTGTGCGGGCTCATCTCTGGCTCGTCCCGTTGCGCCGGGCTCGGCCGCCCGGCGGTGTCTGTGCTTTTCCTGGGCTCCGCGCCCTCACGGCGGACGCCCCGCCGTGTCCCTTCGTGGCCCGTTCCCCGGGGCCGTGGAGGGTGTCCCCTCGTCACCGGCCCCCGGGACGCCCGGTGACGTCAGGCCGCGGGGGCGATACGGGACAGGCCGTTGATGACCCGGTCCATCGCGTCTCCCTGCGTGGGTTCGGTGAGGTTGGCGAGCATCTTCAGCGCGAACTTCATGAGGGTGCGCTGGCGCAGGCCGTACCGGGTCGCGTACTTCATGAACTCGGGCTGGCCGATGACCTTCACGAAGTAGCGACCGAGCGTGTAGTAGCCGCCGTAGGTGTCGGCGAGCACGTCGGGGTAGCGCAGCAGCGCCCGCTCGCGGGTCTGCTGGGTGGGTCTGCCGTGCGCCTGCACGATGACGTCGGCGGCGATGTTCCCGGCCTCCATGGCGTAGGCGATGCCCTCGCCGTTGAAGGGGTTGACCATGCCGCCCGCGTCGCCGACGAGCATGAGGCCGCGGGAGTAGTGCGGCACGCGGTTGAAGCCCATGGGCAGCGCGGCGCCGCGGATGGCGCCCCGCTGGTTCTCCTCGGTGAAGCCCCACTCCTCGGGCATGGAGTCGGTCCAGCGGCGCAGGAGCTTGCGGTAGTCCACGTCCTGGAAGGAGGCGGTGGAGTTGAGGATGCCGAGTCCGACGTTGCTGGTGCCGTCGCCGACGCCGAAGACCCAGCCGTAGCCGGGCAGGAGCACGTCCTTGTCGCCGCTGCGGTCCCACAGCTCCAGCCAGGACTCCAGGTAGTCGTCCTCGTGGCGGGGGCTCTCGAAGTAGGTGCGCACGGCCACGCCCATGGGGCGGTCGTCGCGCTTGCGGATGCCCATGGCCACGGACAGCCGCGAGGAGTTGCCGTCTGCGGCCACGACCAGCGGCGCCCGGTAGGTGACGGGTTCGCGGTCGGCGTTCTTGGCGCGGACCCCGACGATGCGGTTGCTGCGCTCGTCCATGAGGGGGCCGGTGACGGTGGTGCGCTCCAGGAGCTTGGCCCCGGCGGACACCGCGCGGTTCGCCAGGATCTGGTCGAAGTCGTAGCGGGTGCGCACGAGGCCGTAACCCGGGTAGGCGGCCAGGTCGGGCCAGGGCAGTTCGAGGCGGACACCGGCGCCGACGATGCGCAGGCCGTGGTTCCTGATCCACCCCTCGTCCTCGAAGGTGATCCCCATCGCGGTGAGCTGCTTGACCGCTCGGGGCGTCAGTCCGTCGCCGCAGACCTTCTCCCTCGGGAAGGAGGTCTTCTCCAGGAGCAGGACGTCCAGTCCGGCCTGGGCGAGGTAGTAGGCGGTGGTGGAGCCGGACGGACCTGCGCCGACCACGATCACGTCGGCGTCGTACTCGGTCCGCTCCCGGCCTCGGGGAGAGGAGGTGGCTGTCTCACTCACGGGTGGTCCTCGACTGCTCGCGCGGATGCACCGTGGCGGGCCTGCCTGCGGGGGTCGACCCGCTCACGGGGGGAGTTATGGGTGCTGTGGGGAGTCCGTTATGTCCGTCATGGGCGTAATGTCCGTCATATAGGCCTGTGTCCTATACCTCCGAGTCTTGTGAAGCACTTCACAAGCCTCTTTTCGGCAGTCTAGACCCTCGCGGACACCGAGGCGAGCCCTCGGGGGTATACAGACCGCCCATCACCAAAGGGGACATAGCCCCACAGATGCCTCCACACACCCCGGATACCCCTCACGC
Source organism: Nocardiopsis halotolerans DSM 44410 (assembly GCF_000341065.1). Lineage (GTDB taxonomy): Bacteria > Actinomycetota > Actinomycetes > Streptosporangiales > Streptosporangiaceae > Nocardiopsis > Nocardiopsis halotolerans. Next base: position 21,325 of record NZ_ANAX01000038.1, read on the forward strand.
TCCGTGAGACAGCCAGATCAGGAGGGTGAGCGGCGTATCACAGGCCCCACAGGCAACACAAAAAGCCCGAGGAGCGAAGGAGCTCCTCGGGCTCACGGAATCTTTACGTCCGATGTGCTTGCGGCCCTGTACGCAGGGCCTCGTGCGGAAGCGCGGCGTCGCGGGAGTGATCTTGCGCACTCACACCGGGACCGGGGGCGCCGGACCACCGGGGCGGGGTTCCGGCCCCTTCCGCTCGGGCCGCTACGCGTCCCGGAAACCGCGGTGCAGGGCGACGATCCCCACCGACAGGTTGCGCCAGGCGACGCGCGACCAGCCCGCGTCCTGGAGGCGCCGGGCCAGATCGGCCTGCCGGGGCCAGGCCATGATCGACTCCGACAGGTAGTCGTAGGACTCGCCGCTGCCGGACACCGCGCCCGCGACCTTGGGCAGGGCGCCCATCAGGTAGGTGGCGTAGAGCCTGTCGACGAACTCGACCGGGATGTGGCTGAACTCGCAGATGACCATCCGCCCGCCGACCTTGGTGACCCGGCGCAGTTCACGCAGCGCCTGGTCCACGTCGTTGACGTTGCGCAGGCCGAAGGAGATCGTGACCGCGTCGAAGGTCTCGTCGGCGAAGGGCAGGTGCAGGGCGTCGCCCGCCACGAAGGTCACCCCTCCCCTGGAGGCGCCGCCGCGCCGCCGCACGCCGGTGCGGAGCATGCCCAGGGAGAAGTCGCAGGCCACCACGCGGGCGCCCTTGCGGACGAAGGACTCCGATGAGGTGCCCGTACCCGCGGCCAGGTCCAGGACGAGCTCACCGCTGTAGGCGTCGACCGCGTTGACGACGGCCTTCCGCCAGACGCGGTCCTGGCCCAGCGAGATGACGTCGTTGACGAGGTCGTACCTGTCGGCGATGCCGTCGAACATCGCCGCGACGTCCTGGGGCTTCTTGTCGAGTTTGGCGCGGGTCATGGGCACAAGACTAAGGGCGCGCCCGAGCGCCCCGACCCCGCGCACCCGGGAGCGGCGGTTTCCCGCCGGGCGGGCTGACCCTCACGGGAGGACGCGGGGCGCGCACGAGGTCTCCGGGACCGCTGTGGACCGCCGGACGCCGCACGGGCGGTCCGGGCCGTTGGACGCCGCACGGACGTACACCGGTCGCGGTCCCCGTGCCCGACCCGCGCCGGGACCGCTGGTCAGCGCACGGTGGTTCCTCGGAGCCCGCGTACGGCCGTGCTCGCGGGGCGCGGCCGGGGAACCCTGGTCCCGCCGCCCCCGTCCGGGGACATCGGGCACGGGTGGCGCATGGGGTTGACCGAGGACCACGCGCACCCGGCGACCGGGCAGTTCCAGTAACCGCCCCCGGCCTCCGCCACCTCCCGTTCCACTCCGCGCAACAGCTCCAACAACCCCTCCGGGGACGCCGCGCCCTGCCACCGCACCGCCTCCGGTCCCAGGTAGAAGGCCACGTAGGCCCGCGTCGACGGGCTCCACATCACCGTCCACAGCCGCCCGCACCGCCGGTTGAGCACGCGCGCGGCCTCGTAGTGCTCCATGTCGTCGGAGTGGTTCCAGCCCATGGCGTCCGCCCTCACACCCGTGCGCGCGGCCGGTCCAGTTCGAACCACACCGTCGTGCGCGGCCCGTCGTGGACCGTGCCCCACCGGCTGGCCTCGGCGTCCACCAGGCGCAGACCCCGTCCGCCCTCCCGTTCCGGGTCGACCGGGCACAGGTGCGGCGAGGAGCCCCCCTCGCCACGCGGCCCCTGGTCGATGACCTTGACCTGCACCCGCCCGGGGAACCGGTGCACGGTGACGACGACCTCCCCGCCCGCTCCCCCGCTGCGCGAGTGCGTGATGGCGTTGGTGAACAGCTCGCTGGTCAGCACCAGGGCCGTGTCCCGAAGGGGGAGCGGCAGCACGGCGGCCAGGCGCCCGCGCAGCACACGGGCCTGTGCGGGCAGGCCCGCCACCCTCAGCGCGTGGCCCAGGTGGTGCCGCGACACCCGGCCGAGAACGATCGGCGCCCGCGCGTCGGAGTCGACGACCCGACGAGGAAGCGGTTCTGGTTCGTCCGCCACATGGCTTTTGTTTGGATTGATGCGAATCACTGGCCCCACACGAATCCCCTTTCCAAACAGCCACTTTTCTGGTGGCTCACCGCACCACCATGAACACGCGGCCTTCGGGCGCGCCAGGGATATCACCAAAGGGTCACACTTCGTCGTTCCCCGCGTTATCGCGTCGTGCCAACCCCTTGGATTGGTGGTGTCGGTGGTAACCCGGAAATGGGGGTCGTGATGGCTCGCAAGGTGGATCCCAAACACAAGCGCCTGGGCAGGAAGGTCAGCAGCGCGCGCGGCGCGGCGGGGATGACGCAGACACAGGTGTCGCAGGCGTTGCGGGTGATGCAGTCGACCGTCTCCTCCTGGGAGTGCGGCACACGCAGGCTGCCCGTCGAGCAGGCCGAGAGGCTGGACGAGCTGTTCGGCTCCGCCGGTGCGATACAGCAGGCCTGGAACACCGCGAACGCGCCTGACGCACTACCGCCCTGGTACACCGAGGTCGGCCAGCTGGAGCGCGAGGCGATCGAGCTGCGCGAGTACCAGCCGGTGATCTTCCCCGGCCTGGTGCAGTGCGAGGCCTACACCCGGGGGCTGCTCGCCGACAGCGGACCGTGGTTCTCCTCGGCGGAGATCGACCAGATGGTCTCCCTGCGGATGCGGCGCCAGAAGGTCCTGACCGACAAGCACCCGCCGCTGGTGTCGATGGTGGTGGAGGAGGCGGTACTCCGCCGCAACGTCCGGGGCGGGAGGAAGGTCCTGGAGGCACAGATCGCGCGGGTCCTGAAGCTGATCGACGAGGAGAGGATCCGCTTCCAGGTGGTTCCCTCAGGCGCCGAATGCCACCCGGGCGGCTCGGGCCCGTTCTGCCTCTACACGTTCCCCGACAAGCCCACCATCGCCTCCGCCGAGCACATGAAGGGCGAAGCGCTCATGGATGACATGATGCAGGTTCAGCACTGCGCGATGCTCTTCGGCGTTCTCCAGTCGGAGGCACTGCCGCCCCGTGCGAGTCGGGATCTGATCAGGAAGGTCAAGGAAGAACTCGATGGCGAAACGTGAACCCCACTGGCACAAGAGCAGCTACAGCGGCGCCGAAGGTCGTTGCGTCGAGGTGGCCGAGGGGCAGGCCGTCCTGGTGCGTGACACCCAGAACCGCGACCTCGGCCATATCAGCTACACCCCCGAAGCCTGGGCATCATTCCTGGGCGGGGTGGCTACTCACCACGCGTAGGCCACGGCAGAGGAGTCGCCATGAACGTCTGGCACACGAGCAGCTACAGCGGCGGATCGGGCAGCTGCGTGGAGGTGGCCGAAGGCGAAGCGGTCCTGGTACGTGACACCCAGAACCGCGACCTCGGCCACATCGACTACACCCCTGAAGCCTGGACCTCGTTCCTGAGCTGCACAACCCTCACAAACTCCTGAATTCAGACATAACAACGGCCGACCAGGCCACCTGGTCGGCCGTTTTTCCATTCCCCCCAAAATTACTCCCCAGTACCGACCCACCCCACCCCTCCACCCCCCTACTATCGATCCCAAACCCACAACTCCATCACAATGACCCCGCGACGGAAGTAACCGCCCGGGGTCGTGGCCAGCAACCAACCTCTTAAACACCAAGGATTGCCAGCGTGTCCAAGTTTACCGCTGCGCTTTTCAGCCGTGCCTTCGGCCCGCTGATCGCGCTCTTCTCCACTCCCCGCGGACGCCACTCCACCTTCGGCCGCCGTCGCCGCTCCACCCGCGTCCGCCGCTACGCACCCGCCCCGGCCCCGCTTCCGGCTCCCCGCCTGGCTCCGCCCAGCGAGGTCCTCCCGGCCGAGGACGTCGCCCTGGTGCGCCCCTACTACGCCGCGCACGAGCGCCTGCGGGCCTCCGAGGCCCGCGTTCCCGAACCCCGCGGCCCCGAATCCGACGAGGTCCGGCGCGAGTTCGCACGTGTGCAGGAACGCGCCGCCGCCCTCCTCCAGCGGTGGAAGGACGACCCGAACGGCGAACTGTCCGGCGAACCGGCGCCCCGCTTCAGTGTCGTGCGTCCCGCCAGGAACGAGTGGGGTGAACTCGCCTCCCTGACCCGCACCTGGATCGCGCAGCACCAGGGGGTCCCGGCATGAGCGTCTTCTGGGAGCATCGCGTCTACCCCGGCCAGCCGTCCCAGCTCGCCCGGGTCCGCGCCGACCTGGCCCACGACCTCGCTGGCTTCGACGGCGACCTGGTCGAGACCGTGCGGCTGTGCGTGAGCGAGCTGTTCGCGAACTGCTGCAAGTACACCGACTCCGGCCAGCCCGACGGCGAGGTCCTCCGCGCGCTGTCGATGCCCGATCCCGCCACCCTGCGCGTGGGTCTGAGCGACTGCGGCGGCGGAGGCGGCGTTCCCGCCGTCCCGCACCAGCGCACGGACGACGAGTGGGACTGGGCCGAGGGGCAGCGCGGCCTGCTCCTGGTCGAGAACCTGTCCAGTGCCTGGGGCCACTACCGCCTCGCGCCCTGGGCCGACCTGGGCACGCACGTGTGGGCCACGTTCCCGGTGGATGCCGCCATGGCGCCGCCCGGCCTGCGCCCCTTCGTGTTCACCCGTTGATCCCGCCCCGGGCGGGCGGCGCCCCCGTCCGCCCGTCCGGGTCACTGACCGCGTCAGGCGCCCCAGGGAGTGGTCGGCTGGAGCACGGCTTCGCTCAGCGCCTCGGAACGCAGATGGGTGATCCGCTGGTACTCGGGATCGGCGACCATGCGGCTGAACGCCTCCCGGCTGGGGTAGCGCACGACCAGCACCGCGTCCCAGGCCTGCCCTTCCTCGGCGACCAGGGGAGCGGCACCGTCACCGGCGTAGAGCAGTTCGGCCCCGTACCGCTTCAGGAACTTGCCCGCCCGCCGTGAGTACTCCTCGTACGAGGGTCGGCCGCCCGGCTTGAACCGCAACAGGTTGAGCATGACGACCGGGCCGCCCGGGTCCTCATCCATCAGTCGTGCGAGATCCGATCCCGAGGGGTCGACTGCCATCAGTGCCTCCTTGGCCATCATCCGCCGTATCGCGGGGTGGCAGCAGTCTAGGCACGCCTCACCGCTCTTGCATACCGTCCGGTTGGTATGTCTTGCGAACAACCCCGTGTGAGGGCCGCGAAGGCGCCCCTCCAGGGCCGTTCCCGTCGGCCGGGGGCCGGGACCGTCAGGACGACGTTCCTCCAGCAGGGTCCGGACCCGGCTCGGCGGTGCCGTCCGGGGTCGTCACGGGGTCCGTGTGCAGGACCTCGCGGGCCTGCTCCGCGGCGCGGGCGATGCTCTCCCCGACGAAGTCGATGAAGCGGGCGATGCCCTCCATGCGCCTGGCGGCCGGGGTGCCGGGACCCAGGACGAGGACGCCCTGGCGCGTGGTCCTCACGAGCTGGGCGTGGGCACGGGCGCTGGCGATCATCGACTGGTACCAGACCTCGTTGTCGACGACGTAGCGCTCGCGGCGTCCGTCGCGCTCCCTGCGGACGAGGCCCTGGCCCTCCAGGAACGCGACCGCCTTGGAGACGGACGCCGGGCTGACCCGTAGGCGCTGGACGAGTTCCGACGCGGTCAGGCTGCCCGAGTCGGTGGTGTAGAGCGACACCAGCACCCGGGCCGTCATCCTGGGCAGCCCCGACTGCACGAAGACGGCGGCGAGCTCCTCCTCGTACTCGCGCACCGCCTCGGCGTCGCGCCCGTCGGCCCGCCGGGACACCTGTCGCCCCTGGGGCGCGGCCCGCCTGCGGCGGCGGGNCGCGGTGGGCGGTGTCGGCGCGGTAGGCGGTGGGGCCGCCGTTGCGCATCACCTCGCGCGTGATCGTCGAGGTGGGGCGGTCCAGACGTCTGGCGATCTCCGCGTAGGCCAGGTCCTCGGCCAGCCCCGAAGCGATCCGCTGGCGTTCGTGCTGGGTGAGCCTGCCTCCCGGCATCGCGGCCTCCTTCGTGGTGCGTGGTGTGGCCAGCATAGCGTTCGAATCCCATTCATTGCAACGCACTGCATTGGTTCATTGCGTTAGATTCACAGCCACAGCAACGATATCAAGGCTTCTACCTGGCAATACTTCCCTCGCGCGCAACGAATACATTGCCACACCCGTGAAGACAACGTAGCGTTTCCATAATCAGAAACAGCGACCCGCAAGGGCGCGACACAGAAGGAGCACACCATGCACACGTTCGCCACCCCCGCCCCGGTCTCCGCCGTCCTGGACGTCCCCGCCGGGCGCGTCCGGTTCATCGCCGCCGACCGGAACGACACCACGGTCGAGGTCCTGCCCGCCGACGCCTCCAGGAGCCGCGACGTCAGGGCCGCCGAGCGGGTCACCGTCGACCACGCCGACGGCGTCCTGCGGATCGAGACCCCCGAGCCCGGGAACCAGCTCTTCGGCCCCTCCGGAGCCGTCGAGGTCACCGTCCAGCTGCCCGCCGGTTCCCGCGTCGAGGCCAAGGCCGCCAGCGCCGAACTGCGGGGCGTGGGACGGCTCGGCGACGTCACCTTCGAGGGCGCCCAGGGCCCGGTCAAGCTCGACGAGGCCGCCAGCGCCCGCATCACCCTCCTGGACGGCGACGTCTCGATCGGCCGCCTGGGCGGCTCCACCCGGATCAGCGTCCAGAAGGGTGACATCACCATCACCGAAGCCGTGGACGGCCAGGTCGAGCTGCGCACCGAGTCCGGCCGGATCTCGATCGACACCGCCCCTGGGGTCTCCGCCTCCCTGGACTCCCACACCTCCTACGGCCGGGTCCACAACGCGCTCAACAACACCGAGGGCGCCGACGCGGGCCTGAGGATCCGCGCGACCACCTCCTACGGCGACATCACCGCCCGCGGCCTCTAGCCGGTGGCGGACCCCCCGTCCGCGCGGTCGCACGGACGGCACCGCCGCCACCGGGCGGCGTCCCGGGCCGCGCCCAGCTCAGCAGGCCGGGCGCGGCCCGTCCACGTGCGCGGCCGCGCGGACCGCGGCCCCAGGTCCCGGCCCCGGGCGCCCGACGCGCCCCCGGACCGTTCCGTGCGCCGACACCGGCCCGGCTCACCTCCTTCTCCACCCTCCTCGGTCCCTCCCACGCGGATCCGGGTACGGCCACGCCACGGACAGCTACTCTCTGTGATTTATGGGCGACTCTTTGCGAGAATGCGGTCACCCCTCCGACCTGGTGCACCCCGCCGACCCGCACGCACGATCGCACGACCGAGAGAAGGATCCTCCGTGAAACCCAACCGCCCGTTCCTCGCCCTGACGATGGGCAGCGTCCTCCTGATCCCGACGGCGGCGTACGCGGCGCCCGCCGCCCCGGCCGTCCCCGCCCCGGCGGACCACTCCCGCGTGGTCAGCGACGACCCCGTGCGGTGGACGCCCCACGTCCTGGACGGAAGGGTCAAGGACATCCTGCTCATCGGAGACACCGTCCTCGTCTCCGGAAGCTTCACCCAGGTGTCCGAGGCCGAGGGGGGACGCGTGTACGACATGCCCCACCTGTTCGCCTTCGAGCACGGCACCGGGCGGATCCTCCACGACTTCGAACCCGACGTGGACGGCACCGTCACCTCGATGGCCCCCGGGGCCGACGGGACCGTACTCATCGGCGGCTACTTCCGCTCGGTCGACGGCAGGCCCTCACGCGGGCTGGCCCGGTTGTCCCTCCGGGACGGCGAGGCGGTGCCGGGGTTCCGCGCCACCATCGACGGGGGCAACGTCCACCGCATCGCCAGCGACGGCACCCATCTGTACGTGGGCGGCAGCTTCCCCGGCGTGAACGGCGTGGAGCAGCACTCGCTGGCCCGGCTCGACGCCCGGACCGGCACGGTGGACACCAGGTTCGCGCCGGAGGTGTCCGAGGCGCGCCAGGGCGTCCTGAAGGTCCAGGACCTGGCGCTGAGCCCGAACGGGGAGCGGCTGGCCGTCAACGGGTCGTTCACCAAGGTGGACGGTGAGGACCGCTACCAGATCGCCATGATCGACACCGTGAGCGGCTCGCTCACCCCGTGGGCCACCTCGGCCTACGAGAAGCCCTGCGACTACCCGGGGCTGTACACCTACATGCGGCAGATGGACTTCTCCCCTGACGGCTCGTTCTTCGCCGTGGTGACCGCGGGCGGCCCGGAGGTCAAACCGGGCCTGTGCAAGTCCGTGGCGCGCTTCGAGACCGACGACGACTCCGACGCGGAGCCCACCTGGAGCAACAAGACCGGTGGCGACTCGCTGTACTCGGTGGAGATCACCTCGGCGGCGGTGTACGTGGGCGGACACCAGCGCTGGATGAACAACGCCAAGGGCGCGGTCAACCCCGGCCCCGGTTCGGTGGCGCGCGAGGGCATCGCGGCCGTGGACCCCGAGAGCGGCGAGACGCTGCCGTGGAACCCCGGCCGTACGCGCGGGCACGGCGCGGAGGCACTGGAGGCCACCCCCGACGGGTTGTACGTGGGCAGCGACACCGAGCGCCTCGCCGACGAGTACCACGCGCGGTTGGGGATGTTCCCGATCGCCTGAGTCCCCAGGGAGGACCGGGGACCGCGGGTCAGGAGGCGGGGGTGCGCCTGCGGCGTCCCCGGCGCCCGTCGGGCACCGGCGTGTCCACACCCTTGAGCAGTTGGTGGACGCGCTGGTGCGAGAGGTCGACGACGTCGGCCATGGCCCGCTGGGTGACGCCCGTGCGCCGCATGGTCTCCAACACCCGGGCGCGGGTCTGGTCACGCCTGCTCTGGAGCCTCCGGAACTCCTCCTCCGCCACGAGGTACTCGAGGACGTCCTCGGTCACGTCCTCGCCATCGAACTCGTAACGCCAGGTGATCGTGAAGTCCTCGGGATCGGTGTCCGTGAGATCCGCGATGGCCTCGGGGACCTCGTCCTTGATCTCGGAGAAGTGCACGTAGTCGACGGTTCCGACGACGTGTTCGGGCAGCCCCGAGATCCGTACGACCCAGAGGTCCTCGTCGCGGGTGACGGTAGCCGTGTAGTCAGGCATCACTTCTCCATCCATTTCTCACCGAACAGGTGCCGCAAGCCGTCCTCCACGTCCCGCAGAAGACCTCGGGACAGCTCCTTGGAATGTTGCGTGACCATGAAACGGCCCACCTGGGCCCCGCGTTCGTCCAAGAGGACATAGGTCTGGTGGGATCCTTTCCCCCGCCCTTTGAGTTCCTCGACGCTCAGGCCGTTCTTACGCGCCATTCGGCGCACCAGGGCGAGCAGGACCCGCGCCTTCATCCGCTTGTTGACCATGAGTCTAAAGCTAGAGGGATTGCTACTCAAGCGCCCAGGAAACTAGATATATGGACGTCGGCCTCCCGGTTTGCGGATCACCGGAACTCGCCCAAAACTTCTTGCCCAAGACCCCTTGGCCAAGGAGTCTTGGGCGTCTACCGTGACGGCATGAGCGAACGAACCCCCCGCGATGACGGGTCCCCCGACCCCTTCGCCGAGGCCACGACCCTCGACGCCCGCTCCCTGCGCGGGCTGGCCCACCCCCTGCGCATCCGCATCCTCAACCTCCTCCAGGACCGGGGCCCCGCCACCGGCAAGACCGTGTCCCGGTGGCTGGACGTCTCCTCCGCCTCGGCCAGTTACCACCTGCGGCAGCTGGAGACCCACGGGTTCATCGAGGAGGACCCGGACCTGGGCACCTCCCGGGAGCGCTGGTGGCGCACCCGGTACGAGGGCTACCGCTTCCCCGAGCACCTGGACGCCGAGGAGCCCGAGCTGAGCACCGCCGTGCGCATGGCCCTGGCCGCCAACTGGAACGAGACGCTGGCCGCGGCCGTCAACATGTGGGCGGCCCAGCCCGACGGGTGGCGCGAGGCGCAGGTCATGTCCGGTCGGGGGACCGAGCTGACCCTGGACGAGTTCACCGCCTTCCGTGAGGAGGTCCGCGCGCTCTTCGACCGCTACGCGCGCAGGACCGGAGCTCCCGGCAGCCGCATGGTGCGCATCCAGTTCGCCGCCTTCCCCGACCCCGAGGACCGGAGCGGGGACGAGGGAACCGACGGCGGGGCGGGGGCGTGAGGGGCGTCGCGGGGCTGGTCGCCGCCGAGGCCCTCTGCTACCTCGCCACCCGGATGGCGATGATCGCCATCCCCTGGTTCGTGTTGGAGACCACCGGAAGTCCGGCGTCCATGGGGCTGGTGGCCTCCTTCGAGATCGGCTCCTACACCCTGGCCCGGCTGTTCGGCGGTCCGCTGCTCGACCGGGTGGGCCAGCGCACGGTGAGCGTGCGCGCCGACCTCGTCGCCGCCGCCGCGGTGGTCTGCGTGCCACTGCTGCACACGGCCGGGCTGCTGACGTTTCCCGTCCTCCTGGCGCTGGTGACCGTGATCGGCCTGGCCACCGGCCCCGCCGAGGCCGCCAAGGTCTCCATGGCCCCGGCCGTCGCCGAGCGCACGGGAACGCCCGTCGAACGGGTCACCGGACTCACCGGCACCGTGAACCAGCTGTCGATGAACGTCGGCCCGGTCGCGGCGGGCGGGGTCACCGCCCTGCTCGGTGTGCTCCCCGCGCTGTACGTGAACGCCGGACTGTTGGCCGCGGCGGCGGTGACACTGGCCGCCACCCAGCCCCGGGACCGTCGCGATCCGAGGGAGGATCCCGAGGCCGACGCGGGTTACCTGGCACGGCTGTACACCGGGTGGAGGGCCGTCTGGAGCGACACCACGCTGCGCGTCCTGGTGGTCATGCTCGCGGTGACCAACATGATCGACATGTCCGTGACGTCGGTGCTGCTGCCCGTGTGGGTGGAGGCGAACGGCATGGGCCCGGCGGTCGTCGGGCTGATCGGCGGCGTGCTCGGCGCGACCGCCGTGACCGGTTCGCTGNCGGTGATCGGGCACCGGCTGCCCCGGCGGGCGGTGTTCTTCGCCGCCCTGGTGGTCGCCGGACCGCCCCGCCTGTTGGTACTGGCGATGGACGTGCCGCTGTGGACGGTCCTCGTGGTGTGGGGGGTGTCCGGGCTCGGCAGCGGACTGCTCAACCCGGTCCTGAGCGCGGTCCTGTTCGAACGCCTGCCCCACCACGCCGTGGGACGGGGCACCGCGATGATCGGCGCGCTGGCGCGCATGGCGGCCCCGGTCGGCGCTCCCGTCGCGGGTGTGGCGGCCGGTCTGGCCGGTGTGGCACCCGTGTTCGTGGTGGGCGCGGCGATCTACCTGGTCGTGAGCCTGGCACCGGTCCTGGGGCGCGCGGCCGAGGGGCTGGACTCACGCGGGTCGGGACCGGAGCGAGCTCCGGGGAAGGCGGACACGGCTTCCGGGGAGGCGGACGCGGCCCCCGGGTGAGGCGGTCGGGGGCGCGTCGAACGCTTCGGACGCGCGGTCAGGACTTCCGTGCCGTGCTCGGCGCGCTCCCGTCCCTCCCGGTGTCGGCCTTCTCCCCGTCCGCGCCACCCGGCTCGTCGGTACCGTCCGCGTCCTGACCGGCCGCGGCCCCCTCCGCGCCCTCGGCCTCCTGGAGGTGGTCCTCACGCGCGGAGGCGGCGTTCAGGCGCTCGGACACGCTCGCTCCCCGCCTGCTCTCGATCCTCTCGACGGCCTTGGTGGAGATCCTGTCCCGCATCCCGGACAGCAGAACGTAGGAAGCCAGCCCGCTGACCAGCCAGGCCAGGATGAGCGCGACCCACGAACGGGCGCCGAAAAGGTAGACCACTCCGAAGGCCGCCGCGAACAGTCCCAGGCGGGCGGCGGTATAGGTCAGCAAGCTACGCATCCAAAAGCCTCACAACAGACGTTTACCTGGACTAGATTGGTCGCTGCGCCCATCGGCGGCACGGGACGACCACTCCACACGTGTGTCCGGACGCTCCCGCGCCTCGAACAGGGCTGGGCGGACAGCGCCCCGAAGTCCTTATCTCCAGGTTAAGGGCGTGCCCGGCACCGCGGGCATCGGGGCGGTGTGTCGTCCGTGGCACAGGCGTCCGGGACACACACGGGTCGGATTCACCGCGTCATGGGATCTTTCCAATCCCGACAGGAGGGCCCGAACATCACGTTCCGGTCACATATCCGGTACTCCTCCCCCCAACAACGCAATTTCTCCGAAAACTAGGGAGGAAACGGACCAACTCGTGCACACTAGGGGATCAAACGCCCGCCGCCCCCCGACTCCGAGGCGGGCACGATTGGGGGAATGTGAAGGTGGAACGAGCAAGCGAACGCCTGTTGACCCCCGGGGAAGTGGCCTCACTCTTCCGGGTTGATCCCAAGACCGTCACGCGCTGGGCCGCCTCCGGGCGGATCAGCAGCATCCGCACTCCGGGCGGCCACCGCCGTTTCCGCGAGTCCGAGGTGCGCGCCCTCCTGCTCGGCGAACCGAGCGAGAGCGCGCCCTGAGGACGGGTGCCCCGAGAGAGCACGTCCGGTGGGTGAGGAGTACTCCCCGGAGGCCCACCGGCCGCCCACGCGGCGGCTCTGGCGCCCCCTGGTCAGCACGCCCTTCCGGGCCGGTGTCCCGACCGTGAGGAGTCGACTGCAAGAGTTAGGCTGGAACCATGGTGTGGCTTACTAGCCTGTTCGGGGTCGCGTCGTTGGTCCTCTGGGTGTACGCGTTCTTCGACGCGCTCACCAGTCCCGCCCAGGAGGTGCGCAACCTGCCGAAGATCCTCTGGGTGGTCGTCATCGCGCTGTTCATGCCCGTCGGCGCGATCCTGTGGATGTTCCTCGGCCGCCCGCGCCAGGCGGCCGTACTCGGAGGGGACGCGCCCTCTCCGTCTCAGACCTCGACCTCGGCCGACGACCTTGACCCGTCCGACTTCGCCAGGCCCTCGGACAGCCCGCACCCGCTCGGGCCCGATGACGATCCCGAGTTCCTGCGACGACTCGACCGGCGTATCGACCCGGACGACTGAACCGGGACACGACGCGACGACGGTGGGGGCCGCGCCCGACGGGGACGCGGCCCCCACCGCGTGCACGGTGCCATGCCCGCACGCCGCCCGGCGACGTCGCGGACGCGGCGTGGGGAGACCCCCTGCCGCGCCCGCCGCTCGGCTGGTTCCTCGGTGGGCTCCGGGCGCACGGACCGGACATCGAGAACACGGCCCCGTATCGGAACACCCGGTTCCAGAACCAGCTCGCCGCGTTCCGCATCCGTACTCACGGCACACCACCGAAAAACGAGGAGGTCGCGATGCGGCAGGCCGGACGTCGTCGAGTCATCACCGGAGCGGCACTGGGCGCACTGCCCCTGTTGCTGTCCACCGGTTGTTCGTTCGAGTTCAGCCTCGGCGGCCCCGCCGCCGTCGACGCCGAACAGGTCGCCCAACGGTCGAGCGAGATGGTCGCCGAGCAGGTGGGCCGGAACCCCGACGCCTTCACCTGTCCCGAGGACCTCCCCGCCGAGGTGGACGCCGAGATCCGCTGCGAACTCACCGACGGCGACCAGACCTACGGCGTGACCGTCACGACGACCTCGGTCGACGGGAACGACGTCCGGTGGGACGTCCAGGTCGACGATGCCCCGGCCGGGGGGAGCGCCGCTGACGACGCCTCGGCCGGAGACGACACCTCCACGGGCGGGGGCGCCGGTGGGGACGACAGCACCGCCGCGGCGAGCAACGGAGCCGTGCCCGCCGACCAGGTCGCCCAGCAGTCGGCCGCACAGCTGGAGGCGACGGTCGGCCAGGCCCTGGATGACTTCTCCTGCGCCCAGGACCTCCCCGCCGAGGTGGGCGCCGAGATCCGCTGCAACCTGGTCGACGGCGGCATGAACTACGGCGTGACCGTCACGACGACCTCGGTC